>JBKBIX010000160.1:0-750 GCA_046293845.1 Bipolaricaulia bacterium
GTTTTTTCGGGCTGAAACAGAACTGCAAATTCTCGCCGCCTATACGCTCGTGATGTTTTTCGTTTCGCTGATGCTCTTCGAGTTCATTTGGGAGGAGTAGTCGCAACGAAGCCGTGCGAAAATGCGTAACTTCAATTCGCAAAACTTAAGACAGGCAAAACTGCGCTGAGGCAATCGCTATGCGTTGTATGAGCATAGAGGAAAGTCCGAACATCATAGGGCAAGGTGCTGAACAAGGCACGCTTCGGCGTTGCACAAGTTCAGGCAGGCTGGAGCAATCCACGCCTGACAGATAGCGCAACAGAAAGCAAACCGCCTCGCTCTCGAGCGGGGTAAGGGTGAAACGGTGGGGTAAGAGCCCACCCTCGTTTGTAGCGATACAAACGCGAGGCAAGCCTCCCTGATGCAAGGCGATGTAGGAAGGCGTTGGCACTTGCCTTTGGCATTGTGTCTGAAAGGTTGCTCGCCTGATGAGCCGTTGGCTCAACGTCTTCGGGTGCGCCGCAATAGATAAATGATTGCCTTCGCTCTTCTGCCTTGTGCAGAAAGGCGAAAACAGAATTCGGCTTACGTGCGCAGTTTTGCAATTTTTTTTACGTCGTATCGGCAGAAATTTTTTGAGCCCGCAAAGATAGCAGAACTGAGTTGAAAAAGATGAATTTTTTCTCTGTTGCTCGAGTGATGTGGAATGTGTATCTTGGCAGTATAGTTTATGCAGTTTTTTCAAGACTATCGCAGTACTCATCATGC
>JBKBIX010000161.1:0-733 GCA_046293845.1 Bipolaricaulia bacterium
CCACGAAGATCTCCGAAGCGCGCGAGCTCTTGCTTCAAGGTGCCCAGACGGAATCTCTCGATCTAGACGGGCGCACGGCAGAGCTGGCTCCCGAACCCGACGGCCTTGGGCTTTTTTGGCAAAGCAACGCGCTCTTTGTCGCGATCTTCGTGAGTACCCCTTCAGAAGGGGCAACAGACACGGAGACGCTCAAAAGCGCGGCGCTCGCTGCGGCACGCGCGGTGCTCGCGAAGATCCCGCGCTGAACGTTGAAAACGCATTCAGTTTCTTTTATCCTAGCTAGCGGCTTTGAGGGCCCTCACCCCCAACCCCTCTCCCGTAGGTGACTACGGGAGAGGGGTGCCCGAAGCGCGGGTTGAGGGCCACACCCAGAAGGAAGGTGATCTCACGCTATGGCCACAACGGTACAAACACGAGAAGATGCAGTAAAACTCTTTCGCGAGATGGGGCTGATCGGCGCGGGCGGCGCCGGTTTCCCTACATACTTTAAGTATCTCACCCCGACGAAGATTTTGATCGTCAACGCTGAGGAGGGCGAACCCGGCTACGAAGCCGATAAGATTCTCTTACTGAGCCATGCTGACGCGTTCGTGGAGGTCTTCGCGGCGCTGAAGAAGGTCTTCGGATTTGAACAGATCTTCATCGGGGCCAAGGAGAAGGACAAGAAATTACTAGAGCCGTTGCGAGAAAAATACGGCTTCGATGTTCGCTACACGCCCAGTATTTATGGCAT
>JBKBIX010000162.1:0-731 GCA_046293845.1 Bipolaricaulia bacterium
GTCGTCGTCTCGCGGAAGAGAATCTCGCAGAGCGTGTCTACTAAGACGGCCTCGCAGAGCACACGGACTAACAGGCCAGGGCGCCCTTTTTTCATCAGAATGTTCTGGGCGCTGACGCTCTTCGCCCCGTGCTCGAAGAGCTTCTGCTGCACGTGAGGGAAGAGTTCGGGGTTCATGTCGTCAATCTCGGTCTCGATAACAATAGTTTCGTCGCTCTCAAAAGCAGCGACGCTTTCACCAACTAAGATGCGCAGCACGTTGGGCTGCTGGGGAAGGTCTTTGGTACCTGCGCCGTAGCCGATCTGAGAAAAGCGTGCTAGGGGCAGGCTGAAGGCCCTCACCCCGGCTACGCCACCCCTCTCCCGTGTCTCACCCACGGGAGAGGGGTCAGGGGTGAGGGCCAAGAGATTCTTCAGTATAGCTGCGCCTGTAGGCGTGACCAGCTCCATCTCGACCCCTGACGAATAGATGGGAAAATCTCTCAGAAGCTCCAGCGTCGCGGGCGCGGGCACGGGCAGCTGCCCATGCGCGGTCTCGATCACTCCAGAGCCGACATTGATCTGCGAAGCATACCAACGATCTATCTTTATGGCTTCGATAGCAATCGCCGCGCCGACGATATCGAGAATCGAATCCAAAGCGCCCAGCTCATGAAAGTGCACGTCGTCTACAGAGATGCCGTGAATCTTCGCTTCAGCTTGGGCGAGCGCGCTGAAGATCGAGAGCGCTCT
>JBKBIX010000163.1:0-723 GCA_046293845.1 Bipolaricaulia bacterium
GGTGTCACTCCAAACCGGTAAGTCCGCTCCCCACACCTTCGGCGACTTTATTCTATAGATGCGATATCGCGTCGTTGCATTGCGTCCTATTCCGCTAGGAAACGCCCACCTCTGGTGTCTCTGTTCAGGCTGGCTGGTGACAGCACCCGTTACAACTCGGTCGTTGTGCTATAACAGTAATGCATTGAAATCACGTGATCTTTTTCGGCCGAACCCAATCGGGTGAGGTTCGCATGGTTTGAGACAAAAGCTGTTCAGAGACTGAAATCCGGCCCTTTGCCAGTCTCTGAGGTTCGGTCGCCGCTGCTAAACCCCTTTGAAATCAAAAAGAATTTCGGAGATCAAATCGAAAAGTGAAGCGTTTGCAATTCGTTAGTGGCGGAGGAGGTGGGATTCGAACCCACGGTAGAGTCACCCCTACGTCGGTTTTCAAGACCGGTGCGTTAAACCACTCCGCCACTCCTCCGACAGCGGGCGGCATACGCGGGGGCGGATGATTCTGAAAGCGGCCAAAGGTTGGTCAGAGAGGCGATTTCCGCTGATCGTGAAGGTGCGGATGTGCCTGCGGCCTTCCCACCAGACGCCGAAGCCGGTATGCTACACGCCGAGGCAGGCGGACCTGAACGGATAAAGGGTGTGAAACAGCCCGGGTGACCAGCACCTCCGGACAGGATGGAACCAAAGCGCGGCGCTCAGACCGCGCGATCTTGAGGGCGGAAGATG
>JBKBIX010000164.1:0-714 GCA_046293845.1 Bipolaricaulia bacterium
GCGTTGGTCAAGATCAATCTCTCTATGCCCACGAGCTTCATCAGTCTGATGGGGAAGGCGATCTCACCCATCGAGTAGCCCTCGTAGAAGTGCACCCGCCCGCGCGAGATCAGCACGGGTTTCTCCTCTAGAATCCCGAAGACCCACTCCCCCGCATGCCCGACGACAGTCGGCTGGGGGAAGTTTGGGATCTTTCCCCATGGGAAGCGCTGCTCTCTCTGCAGGACCCCTACTAAAGCATCCGAAAGCCCCGACCCTAACACCAGCCCGATCTTAGGAAAGACTGTTAGGCGCTTCTGCAAGAAGCGCGCGGCTCTTTGGAGTTTTTTCAGGTCGTGCGTCATAGGTGGCCCTCACCCCCGGCCCCTCTCCCGTGGCTCAGCCACGGGAGAGGGGTGCCGTCAGGCGGGGTGAGGGCCTTTCACATCCTCCCTATCCCCAAACTGTTCTTCAGCCGGCGCAGCCCCGCGCGGATCGCCCGCGCCCGCACTTCAGCGATTCCCTTCACTTCCATCAGGTCCTTCTCGGTCGCCCGCAAGATCGCCCGCAACGACCCAAACGCATTGACTAGATCTTCAACGACCGCCATCGGCAGCCGAGGAATCTGACTGAGCACCCGATACCCCCGCGACGGCAAAACCCGGTCTAACAGCTCCTCGCTGCTCTCATAGCCCAATATCTCTAAGATCTTCTCCGTCGAAAGCAAGTCTTCAG
>JBKBIX010000165.1:0-705 GCA_046293845.1 Bipolaricaulia bacterium
TCAGTGGCGAGATCTCCCCCGTAAATGCCCCCTCGCGCTCATGGAAGAGATCCTGCGCTGCTAATCTGATCGCAGTCCCGCGCAGCTCACGCCCAACTGTCTCTAAGAGCGTGAACGGTGGCGCAAGCACGAGCTCTGTCTTATGCAATCCCCGAACGCGCTCCGTGAAGATTTTCAGATACTCCAAAGCTTGCGCGCGCACAAAGTGCATCTTCCAGTTGGCGACTAATAATCGTCGGCGTTCTCCTCCCATAGCGCGCTATTATATCAGAAATTTGCTTTCAGTCAGCAGCCTTGCTAATATTAAGCGATAGTTGAGGCCCTCACCCCGCCCTGCGGGCACCCCTCTCCCGTAGGTGACTACGGGAGAGGGGCCGGGGGTGAGGGCCCTACAACAGAACTTATGAGCCAACGACCGCAGCAAGGATGGACTGAAGTTCTATTAGGTTTTTTAGTTGTTCTCTTTGTCTCTATATTGGGTTGGGATACACTGCTGAATCTCATAGGAGGTCTCGCTATGCAGACTGCGCTGATCATCGTGCTGGCCATCGTCGTGCTCTTTTTGCTCAACGCGATCAAGATCGTGCGGGAGTACGAGCGCGTCGTGATCTTTCGTCTTGGGCGACTGCAAGGGGCTAAAGGGCCGGGGCTGTTCTTCATCATCCCCATCGTCGATCAAGTGGTCAAAGTAGACTTGCGCGTCGT
>JBKBIX010000166.1:0-694 GCA_046293845.1 Bipolaricaulia bacterium
GTCTCCAGGAACGTATGAGATCGCTGTGACAGTGGACCCGGACAATCGCATCTCCGAGCCGGATGAGACCAATAATCGCTTAGTGATCTTTCTCACGGTGAACTGAGTGGACGAACATGTATCTTATGCGTTAAGATGAAAGAGGGCCTTAACCCGGTGATCGAACCGCGTCCCCACAGGCTGCTGAAGGGAGACCCCGCCCAGGCCCAGGGGAAGGATGCATCAGCTTGGGTTAAGGCCTCTTCTTTGATTCGGGCCCTTACCCCCTCACCCCTTAGTCCCCTCTCCCTCGGAGGGGAGAGGGGAAAGAGGGGTGAGGGTGCACAAGAGAGGAGGCGCGATGAAACGCATCACACTTTTTCTCGTCATTGTTGGAGCTGTGGGCCTGTGGGCCTTGGCCCAACAGGGCGGCTTCTTTCAGAACTACCCCGGCGGAGCAAGCAAGTCCGTCTATAAGATCACTCAAGAGAAGTCGGCGTACCCCATTCTGCTGACAATGGAGATTCAGCCCGTGTCGGCCGACACGTTCACGGTCAAGACGACCAACGAGGTCACTGGCACGCGAACGGACTTAGAGCGCGGCGTCTTAGAGGGCTTAGCGCGCGCCCAGCTCGAAGTCAACAGCGAATCGCTTCTTGCTTTGCGCAAGTTCCTCCCGGATATCCAGCCCAATACTGTCTATGTGCTGCCCAAC
>JBKBIX010000167.1:0-684 GCA_046293845.1 Bipolaricaulia bacterium
CCGATCGTGGGCGTGCCGAGTATGACAGCATACGCCGAGAGGGTCTCGTTTCTCTCAGGGAAAATCTGTGTGATACTGCCGGACCGGCGCGACTTGGTCTATTACGCGCTCTATGAGAAGAATACCCAGATCACCCCTGAGATGTCGAGTACTCTTACAGCTGTGAGGGAACAGTTGGAGCAGATGTCTGATCTTGCGCTGTGTGTTGGGCCGGGAGCTGAGAGATGTCGCGCGGCCCTTGAGCCCATAGTGACCGTTGCTCCCCAGGCGCTCAATCGGCCATCCGGCGCGGTGATCGCTCAGGTGGGTGCTCAAAAATTCAGTCGGTCTGGCCACGATGAGCTATGGACGCTGGAGCCGCTCTATCTCCCCTCACCCCTTAGTCCCCTCTCCCTCAGAGGGGAGAGGGGAAAGATGGGGTGAGGGTGAGAGGGGCCGGGGGCGCAGCGTGCCAGACAAAGTCTGGTGGGAAAGGAGCTTCTATGAAAGTTCTGGTCTGCGTCAAGCGCGTCCCAGACACCGGCGGCGGCTTTAAGTTAACCGCCGACGGGATGCGCGTGGACACCACGAACGTGGGGTTCACCATCAGCCCCCACGAAGAATGCGCCGTCGAGGAAGCGATCAGAATCATCGAGAAACACGGGGGTAGCTCCACGGTGCTGACATTGGGTCCCCTCGCGGCAG
>JBKBIX010000168.1:0-667 GCA_046293845.1 Bipolaricaulia bacterium
CCTGACTGGCAGCCGGTGCTGGGGCCGGTGGACGGGACCGACGGTCTGTTCGTGGCCGCCGGCTTCAGCGGGCACGGCTTCAAGCTCAGCCCGGCTCTGGGGGAGGAACTGGCCCGCTGGGTGTGCGGCCAGCCGCTCACCGTGGACCTAGGGAGGTTCTCCCTGCGCAGGTTCTCCGAGGGCGCGTTGCTGCGGGGCCGGCACACCAAAGGGCTCCTGGGCTGAAACAGCGGTGGCGGAGGGGGTGGGATTCGAACCCACGGGCGGAGTTTTTGCCCCGCCACGGTTTAGCAAACCGCCGCCTTGGACCGCTCGGCCACCCCTCCGGACCGACCCCATGGTACACGACCCCTGCGGAGGCGTGTCAAACCCACGCTGCCGGCGCTTCCGGTAAAGCGCGTGCAGGTTGCGCCAGAAGCCTCCCTCCTCCGTGGGGCGGGTGGTGCTGCGGGTCGGCGTCTCCGGCACCAGGCCGTGCTGCACCATCCACGCGTCCAGGGTAGCCTCGTCCAGCAGCACGAACCGCCGCACTCCTCCCTCGGGGACCGTGGCCTCGAACACGAAGGGCTCCACCTGCCGCAGGGGCTCGGGCCAGGGCTGGCTCCCCAGGCCGAAGTGCTGGACCAGCAGCCGCCCGTCGGCGCGCAGCACCCGGGCGGTCTCCGCC
>JBKBIX010000169.1:0-641 GCA_046293845.1 Bipolaricaulia bacterium
ATGAAGTCTTCCTGGAAGTGGGCAGCAGCCCTGGCTGTGTTAGTGCCTATTCTCTTCGAGATCGGAAGCCTTTCCCTGGGAGCTCAAGAGCAGCCGGCGTGGACGACAAGCACGATCGGTCAAGCCGGTGCTCGGGCTCGCAATCTCTGGTTCGATAGCGATCTAGCCGTAGATTCACGCGATCCCAATAACCCTGACGACGATAATATTTACATTGCCAACACCCGCTGGCAGGGGGACGTCTACGCCGTTCAGCTCCACGTCTCCAAAGACAGCGGCAATACCTGGACAAGATACGTCTTGCGCGAAGCAGAGCTGGCAGCGCAAGCGCGCGTGGACGTGGATTCTTTTAAAGACGGCGACGTCGTCTGTGTCGGCTGGCAGGATTGGCTCGACACCGGCGTCCCCGATATTTTGGTCTGGTGCTTCTGGGCTCCCAAGCCTGCTGTCGAGGGCTTGCCGCCCAGCCCGCCAAATATGCCAAGTGAGGGCGCTCTCACGCCGGCGGAGCCGGGCGACGGGGATCTTTACACTCCGGACCCGGAGCCGCAAAAACTCTTCCCCATCACGCCTGAGCCGGTCAACGTCTCCAACACGCCGGATATCCCTTCGGGGCAGCACGACATGGCCGACATTGGAGA
>JBKBIX010000016.1:0-20453 GCA_046293845.1 Bipolaricaulia bacterium
GTGGTGCTCCCCCCCCCCCCCCCCCGCCGCCGCCGCCGCGGGGGGGGTGGTACCCGCGGCCCGGCGGGGCCCCCCACGGCAAACGGTCCAGGCGGAGCCTGGGCAGCGTGCCCTCTCCCCTCCGAGGGAGAGGGGACTTAAGGGGTGAGGAGGGCTGGGGATGAGGGCCTCTTCCCACTCGTACGGCTCGGCACAGCTCACGCGATAGACCCAGTTCTCTTCAGAGATTGTCGGAGCGCGCCGAGCACGCTCGATCAAGTCATCGGGATTGCCATCGAAACTAGAGAGACAGCCGCGCATGGCACCCTTCTCGCGGATATGCCGTGTGAGCGCGCGCGTGTCCACCTCGCACACCCCAATGATATTGTGCTCTTTCAAATAGCGATCTAAGTCCATCTGGCCGCGCCAGTTGGAAAACTTTTGAGAGAGTTCGCGCACAACGAAGCCGCTGACCCACGGGCGAGCAGACTCGACGTCTTCAGAATTGACCCCGTAATTCCCAATATGGGGGTAGGTCATGCAGACGATCTGGCCGGCATACGACGGATCTGTGAGAATCTCTTGATAGCCCATTAGGCCCGTATTGAAGACGACCTCGCCGCAGGTAATCCCGTGAGCGCCGCAGGCGCGCCCATGAAAGACTCTCCCGTCTTCGAGGGCTAGGAGCGCCATGGCAGCCCTCCTCGACCCAAAAAAAATGGGCCAGTCCGCCTCCGCGGCGGCTGGCCCGTGAGTATATTCGCTATACAGATACGCTGTGGCACGGCTAGGGTCGGATCACCTCAGGCTCCACATTGGCGAGCATTATAGCAGAACACGGGCTGAGGGTCAAATTCACCTCAGTGTCTGCCGAAGCCACCTTTCTTCGCGACCTCAAAAGCGTTTACAGAAACACCCGATCTCCCATAGCCCTGCGCGCTCGATCACCGTAAATCGAGAGCCCGTAATCTGCTCCGCAACCCAGATATTCGTCTTGATGTGATCGGTCAGCTCAGCGCAGAAGAACCTCCCGCCCCAGAGCGCCAAAAACGGGATGATCTGATCGGCCATGTGGCGGTCAAGCGTCGCGCCGCTGCGCAGCTCGGCAATCAACGCCGACGCGGCACGCTCACCCACTCTTTCAGCGGGCACGCCGCGCTCCCCCAGCGCGTCTCCCCCTAAGATAGTCTTTTCGCAGTCCGCCCAGAGCACAATCGCCGAACCTACCGACAGCGTCTCGGCATAGCGCGTCTCAATCGCAATAGCAATCCCAGAAAACTCTTGCTGCAAGAGCTTCTGCGCGGTTTCGGCTTGGCGCTCAGCGACCTTGCTCTTTTGTAGATGATGCGACGCTATCGAAAGCCCGCGGATCTGTTGCAGCTGCCCCTGTTCTGGAAAGTCGAACGGCTCCGTGATGCGGGCAGGCCCAAAGCGTGCGCGCACGCGCGCCCCGCCCTTGGGATAGAAGCCCTCGCGTTCGACCTCTAGAAAAGTTGGGAAACCCCAGCGACGCATCAGAGCGAAATTGACATGCTCAAGAGCTGCTATGGGCGGGGCCCATTGGCCATAGGTGCCCCCACCCTCAACTATGACGTTGACTTGATGAGCGCAACGTGCCAGGGCGATCTGAATGGGCTGGAGCGCAAGAGCGACCGAACCTGCGGTCTCGATCTGGACTTTTAAAGAACCCGTCTGTATAGGGTTGGGATGGAACTCAATCGCGCGCGAGCCGATCTGTGCGCCCTCAAGCTGTGCTCTGCAGAGCTGGGCTGCCGCACGCAGGCCCGCTAGATGTTGCGCTTGCAACCCCGGGTTGGGCCGCCCCTGCCGAATATTTATTACTCTTACAGATTTTTGCAACGCTATCGCCAAGCCCAACCCCACGCGCAAGACCGAGCCGCCCCCAACAGCCCCATCAAGAATGAGCACTCCTTCGCTTGCCATAACGCCCTCTCTGTGATATTGTGTATCCTATCCCAAAGAGCAGTGATCGTCTAGTATGCACAGTATACGACTGCGAGGCATCTATGCAACGGCGTTGGCAGCTCTGCTGCGTGAGCACGGGTGGCGCATTGTGCAGCCTGCTGAAGAGCTCCTGCCCTATACAGGCCCAGAAGACCGCTTTGCCCCTTTCGACGTAGAAGTCAAGGATCGCGACGACTACCAAGGCGTCATCGTCGCTGGGGAGGCAGATCCTGTCAATGCTGTGAAAGAGGTCCTCTTTGCTGAGCTACCCGACGTGGTCTGCGTGCCACTCCCGACGGAGCTGGGCGCGATCTATGTGGGGATCGTGCACAGGAGGCGCGCGTGGGGCTACGAGATAGATTTGGGTGGTCTGACGGGCTTTCTGCCCCACACAGAGCTGACGCGCCCGCTCAGGAGGGGTGCGGCTATTCGTGTGCAAGTCAAGGAGATCGCCCATTCTCAGCCCATTGTGACTACTCACGTGAGTCTTGCGGGGCGGTTCGCCGTGCTCTCGCAAGAGCAGGGCGTGGGCATTAGCAAAGAGATCGCGGACCCCGAGGAACGCGAGCGGCTCTTAAGTCTGGGAAGAAGATACTGCACTAACGGCTGGGGGGTGATCTGGCGCACTGGGGCGTATCGCCAAGACGTGCGCGAGCTCCAGCACGAGGTCAAGCTCTTGCAGCAGAAGCTCCTCAAGCTCGAGGGCCATCCCGACGAGGGCATCCCCGGCAAGGTGCTCGCCGGTCAGATGGCTCTTCTTGTAGAGTTCCCCGGTAGCAGCAAGCAGACGCTCGATGGCTGGCGCGCACGATTGATCCCAACAGAACCGGGATATCATCTTCAGCAGAGCGCGCCGGGGGCAACAGCCTTGCCCAACTTAGGAGATCGTATACGCATCGAGCATGTCAAGACTCACAGTGATCTGAGCGTTGTCATGGCCGGTCAGGTCATCGCTGTAGGTCCCCAGCAGATCACGGTGCATCGCGAGATCAAAAGTGTAGGGCTGTACGATGGGCTCAATATCCCCAAAGAGCCGGGCGACTACGCCGTGACAGAATTCCGTCACGGTGCGTGGCACTACGAGACGCGCTACTACTCGCGCGACGGCTCGCTGAAGGGCATTTATGTGAACATTAACACACCGATAGAGATCTACTCAGATCGTGTGCGCTGTGTCGACTTAGAGATTGACGTCGTGCAGTGCCCGGGCGAGCCGGCTCAGCTTATTGACGAGCTGGATCTCCAGCGCATTGCGCATCTAGTGAGCCCAGCTCTGATAGAGCGAGCGCGCGCCGTCGCGGCTGAGCTCGTACAATTATTAAATGCGCGCGCTTATGGCATATCTTAAGCGCCCTCTCTATAATAGAGCGAACTCAGACGGAGGAGGAGATACCCATGAGCACCAAGGGCCCACAAAAGCCAGCAAAAGCCGAGAAGAGGTCTTCAGCAAAATTGCCGTGGTATCGTCAGCCGATGCTGCTGGGCATTGCCGTCGGTGGTGTCGTTGTTGTCGGGCTTATTGTGCTGACGGTGCTGCTGTCGCGCCCTGGAGAGAGCTTCCAAGTGACGCGCCCTGTGGGGCAGGACTTTCTCCCAGAGCTGGGTGATCCCAACGCGCCCGTCACTATCTATGAGTACGCCGACTTTCAGTGTCCAGCGTGCGGGGTCTTCGCCAGACAATACAAACTAAGAATCGAAGAAGACTATATCAAGACGGGCAAAGTCCGCTTAGTCTTTAAGAACTTTGCGTTTTTAGGCCAAGAGTCTATCTGGGCTGCAGAGGCTGCGTATTGTGCTGCTGAACAAGGGGGCTTTTGGGCGTATCACGATAAATTATTCGCCAATCAGCGTGGGGAGAATCGCGGGGCGTTCAGCAAGCCCAATTTAGTGAGATTTGCCCGCGAGCTGGGACTCAAGACTGAAGACTTTCAGACATGTCTTGACTCCGGACGCTATAGACAAAAAGTGCAAGACGAGACGCGCGAGGGCCAGGCGCAAGGCGTCAACTCCACGCCGAGCTTCATCATCAACGGGCAGTTGATACGCGGTGTAGACTATCTAGGTTTGCGCGAAGCCATCGAACGCAACCTCCCGTGATCGCTTATGACTACATGGCGCTTGTGGGGTATTTTCACATTGGCTGTGATCGGCCTAGGGGTAGCAAGCTATCTGACGTATGAGAAATTCACGGGTGGGGGGCTCATCTGCTGGGGTGGCAGCCAAAGTTGCGAGATCGTCCAAAACAGCCCATATAGTCAGATCGGCCCTATTCCCGTGGCTGTGCTGGGCTTGGTAGGGTATCTTGTCTTTCTCGTCGTCACGGCGCTGCAGATACGAGCTTCTTCTAGGGAAAGACGGCGGATGCTTGCGGGGCTGAACTTTGGCTTAGCCCTGGGGGCATTTCTCTACTCGGTCTATCTGACATATCTGGAGCTGTTTGTGATCTATGCGATCTGCACGTGGTGCGTGATCTCGGCGATCTTGGTAACGCTTATGTTGATCTTAGCGACGTGGGAGCTGGGCGCGCTCACGAGAGAGACCGAGAACGCTGCTGAACCGTTGCCCTCACCCCTCGAGTCCCCTCTCCCCTCCGAGGGAGAGGGGCAGGGGTGAGGGGCGAGGAGGGCGTATGCGGCGCAGCGTTCTTGCTGGGCTTGTGGCGGTGGCCTTGCTGGCTGCTTCGGCGCTCGCCCAGCCGCGCATCGAGGTTGTTGAGGTTGGCTTCAACGGGCGCTTCTTCCCAGGAGCGTTGACCCCTATCGTAATCTCTCTCAGCCATAGGGGGACAGCCCACGTCTTCGATCTCGAAGTCTCCCAAGAGGTGCGTGAGATCACGGAGCGCAGCTTCATAGAACGAGTGAAGGTGCCGGTGAACCTCGGCCCGGGAACCCAAAAGAATATCTCGTTTGACTTTTTTATGAGGAGCGTGAGCACCCCTCTGCAGATCAAACTCTTTGCTGGTGATCGCGAGATCGCCCGCACGGAGATAGACGTGCGCGAGCGCTGGAGCGAGACCCCACTTGTCTTAGGGCTGGCTGTGGAACAGTTCCCCTCATTAGAGCTGATAGAGCCAGAAAGACTGCCCCGGCGCTGGACGAGCTACGACGGCGTTGGACAGATTATCTGGGGGCGACTCGATCCAGCGCGCTTGACCGCAGAACAACGCACGGCGTTGCTAAGCTGGCTGTTGCAAGGGGGCGAACTCGTCATCTTATCGGGGGAGAATTGGTACGAGCAGTTTGGCACAGGCTCTCTCCCAGAAGATGAGCCAACGACGGCCCACGGCTTCTGGAGCCATCTTCTGCCCATCATGAACGGGCGTGTCGAGCGTAGGGAGAGCGATGGTCGAGAAGTTTTGTCAGTAGCAGGCGATCTGCGCGCAGGGTCGCGCATCGTGCTGAGCGACAGAGGACGCCCTGTAGTGTGGGAGCGTCCTGTAGGGCATGGGAAGGTCTTGTTGGTCGCGCTCTCGACCCTCCCTAAAGAGCTAGAGCTTTTCGAGATACCTCAGAGCGAACGGGGGGCAGAAGGGGACGCATTGATCATCAAGGCGCTTGGAGCTCTGACGGTGCCCTTCCCGTCGCGTGAGTTGATGAGCTTTCTGCTTATATTCTTTATCATCGGCTTTGGCCTCAGCGGGGTGCTCGTGGCACGCTTGAAGAGATTGCCCGTGTGGATTGCACTGGCAGCGCTCGTACTCTCGCTGGTGCTCTTTGGATACGGGCACAGCCCAGCGTTTTCCAGCGAAAAATACTCTTTAGATATCGGCGTGGTGCAGGGATGGCAGGGGGAGCCGTTTGCCTGGGAGCAGAGCTGGTATGGGGTCTTCTCGCGACGTGCCAGAGAAATAGTGCTCGGGGTGTCTGGCGACTCCGTGCGCGTGGTGAAACCGGCGTTCAGCACTGCAGGAAACGTATGGACGGAGCTTACGCCCGCGGGCGAAAAGTATCTGCATTTTCATAGCCAGCGCGAGTCGGTGCGCTTTTTTCATGCCCAACGCATGAGAGAATCGTTCGTTCGTTTCTCTCTGGACGCTTTCGCGGGGCGGGTGCGAGTGATCAATCAAGCCTCGGTGCCGCTTCGGGATGCCGTGGTGCATCTCGGTGATGATTTTTATAGACTGGGAACGATTACAGCTCGCGCAGAAGTCGCGCGCTCGCTAGGGGAGCTGACGCGGATGAGCAAGAGCGCATGGTTGGACAGCTTATCAGAGATGCGTCGGATGCTGTGGCACCAATGGGGAAATTCTTCTGGCACTCCTAAACTCATTGGCTGGCTGGAGGAGAGTTCGCTGTGGGCGCAGACTGAGAGCGAGGCCCGCATAACGTTGCGGCTCGTCATTGTTGAAGGAGGCTGATCATGAGATATTCTGTAGAGTTGAGCGCGTCATGGCCAGCTTACACGGGGTATCTGATCTTAGCGGGAATTCCGTTGCTCATAGCGCTGCCGTCGTCTGCCCGTGTTGATGCGCTCATCGAGCCACGCTGGAGCATGATCCCCATCTTTACGACTACTCAGGTCTTGCTCTTTATAATGTACTCGCTGAACTTTGGGCTGGCCCACGCAAGGCGAGGGGCTTCCCCCGCTGAGATCCGCGTGAGCCTGCTTGCGCATGTCGGCTTCTTGATGATCATCAGTCTGCCGTACTGGGCGGTCTTTGAGAGTATCAGCGGCTCCTCGCTCGGTCGCCTGGGCGGGGCTTTGGGATATATAGCGCTGTACGGAGCGTGCTGGGCTTTCATCGGTTTGGCAATTGGACATCGCTGGGCTTCAGAGATCACGCGGTTTAACGTCAAATATGCCATGCTCATTGTCAGTATCGTTGGGACGTTCTTCGTGCTGCGGCCACTCAACCCGTTCTTAACGCTCTCGTTGTGGGTGGGCGAGGGCTCACTTGGGGAGCAGTGGGGGTTTGTGCTGATGGGCTATCTGGTCTTGGCGTTGGTCTTGGGCGTCCTCTTCAGATGGGCACCGGGGAAAGCACCTGAAGAGAGCGCCGTGTCATGAGTTTCGTGAGGAGGAGAATCGTGAACTCGTTCGAGTCTGTGCGAGCGCAGTTAGAGCGACGGCAGCGGATGCTACACGGGCTGGCGGCTATGGGGTGGATAGTGTTTGTGACGCTGGGGGTGACCGCGCTTCTCTTAATATTGGGATCGTTGCGGCTCTTGCCCACGATTGCGCTGATACATTGGGTAAGCGCCAATATTCTGATAGGGGCTCTGGCTTTTGCCGTGGGCTGGCTGCGCCCCTTGAATAGAACAGAGATGCTCTTTCGGGCTGACCGCAATCTTCACAGTCATGAGCAGCTCGTGACGCTGTACGAGCTCAGCGTCGGCGATGGGCCCAAGGAATTCCTGCCCTTGCTCGCAAAGCGCCTAGAACGGCTCGCTCTTGATGTAAGGGAAGCATTGCCTATGGCTCAGGCGGACCGTTGGCGCTGGACGGGCGTGCTCGCTCTTGCTCTTTTCTGTCTGGGGATGGCAAGCTTCGTTCAGCCGGGGATCTTTGTGTGGACGGGGAGCGAAGAGTCAATAGATTCTTTGTCATCGCCATTGCGTGAGCGGGATAGAGCCGACTGGCTGCAGACACCTCCTGTGGATTTGGCGCAGAAGCTCGCGTCTTTGCGAGAGCGGCTGGAGCGAGCCCGTGCTGCTTTCGCTCTCAATCCCAATGACCCACGCGCTCGCGCCGCGCTGCAGCACTTGCAAGCGGAGATCAGCCAAGAGCAAGAGCGCGTCCTGCCTCTCCCAAGGGGAGAAGATAACCTCCCGTCCCAATCGGAGAAATCCAATCAAGATGCCTCTCTTACGGAAAACCCTGAAGGCGATGTGCGACCGCGCCGTGACTCTTCTGACCAATCGTCTCAGCTCGATCAGCTTTTGCAGGGCTTGCGAAGTATCCAAGAGCAAGCACAAAAGCTCTCGCCTGAAGAGTTACAAAAGCTTTTAGACCAACTGCGCGAAAGCAACTTCGGGCCAGTCCTGCAGTCAGTCCAAAGCAGCCAAGAGCTGAGCGAGAAGCTTGAAGAGCTTATTAAGAATCTTGAGGAACGTCAGCGTTTCAGCGAGGAGCTCGAAAATCTCCAGAGAGAGGTCCAGTCAGCGCTCTCTCAATCGGAAGCACAGACAGCTCGCTCCGACGAGAAGGCATCGGAGATCGGTCAGCCCCACGATGCGTCACAATCCTCTCAAAGCGCCCAAAGCGCTCGAGAGAGCGCAGAATCGCGTGAGCGCTCGGAGAGGGATGAATCCAAGTCTTATGCTGGGTATGGCCATGCCCCGCTCGACCCTGAAGCTGTTCAAGACTTGCCTGATCTCTCTGAGGTGCGTGAACGGACGCAGCCGCTCTCAGTACCCGGCCCTCACGACGAAGACCTTCAGATTCTCTTTGAAATCATCAGTATGGGGCTCCCGCAGAGCGCTGACGCCCCCCCACACTCTGCCCCTGTGCAGATAGATTACGAAAAGGTCGAAACGCTGATCGATGCGCTAGAGATTCCCGTAGAGCTGCGCGAGTCCGTGCGCCGCTATTTTCTCAGTCTATCTCGACGCTGACAGCATGAAAGGAGACTTTGTGGTCCTAGAGAAGAAGATTCACGACCTACAAGCGAAATTTTACGCGCTCTTGGAGGAGATCCACTCGGTCATCATTGGGCACGAGGACGTCATCCGTCAGACGCTGATTGGGCTGCTCTGTGGCCAGCATCTGCTCTTAGAGGGCGTACCGGGGTTGGGCAAGACGCTGCTCGTACGCACGTTAGGGCAAGCGTTGGGCTTGAAGTTCTCGCGTATTCAATTCACCCCGGACTTAATGCCCGCTGACATCATCGGGACGCGCATCTTGCTCGAAGATGAATCGGGACGACGATATTTTGAGTTTGCCCGTGGCCCGATCTTCGCGCACTTAGTGCTGGCCGATGAGATCAACCGCGCTACCCCCAAGACCCAATCAGCATTATTAGAAGCGATGCAAGAGCGCAGCATCACCGTCAGTGGGGAGACGTATAAACTCGAAGAGCCCTTTATGGTCTTAGCGACACAGAACCCCATCGAGATGGAGGGGACGTATCCCCTGCCTGAAGCCCAGATTGATCGGTTTTTCTTCAAGATTCTGCTGCGATACCCGTCGTTGGGGGAGCTGGAACACATACTCCAGCGCCACGGGGGCAGTCAAGAGTCTCTGTCTGTACGCCAGGTTCTCACGCGCGAGGAACTTCTCGAAGCACAACGATTAGTAGCGCAGTGGCCTCTTGCATCGCCGTTGCGACGATACGCAGCTCGATTGGTCTACGCGACCCAGCCATCTTGTGCAGAAGCGCCGGAGTTGGTCAAGAAATACGTGGAGTATGGGGCGAGCCCACGCGCCGCGCTCGCGCTCGTGCGCGGAGCTAAGGCCCATTCGTTCTTGTCCGGCGAGCTGAACACCCGCATCGTGGACATCCAAGCTGTCTTCTATCCGAGCTTGATCCATCGGATCATTCGGAACTTTCGCGGGGAGGCGGAGGGCATCCCCGTCGAAAAAATCTTAGAACAGGTCTACGAGCATGTCCAGCCTACGTGAGCGCTTCGCTGATGAGTCTTTTTGGAAGCGGCTTTCCGCGCTGCGCTTATTCGTGCGACGGCGCACGGAGGGCCAAGCCGGTTTGTGGACGACTCGTCGCGTTGGCATGAGCCTAGAGTTCGCGGAGTACCGGGAATACCATCCCGGAGACGACTTTCGCTATGTCGACTGGAATCTCTTTGGGCGATTAGATCGGCTCTTTGTCAAAGTTTTTCACCGTGAGGAGGACGTGCCCATCTATATCCTGCTCGATGCAAGCCGCTCGATGGCCGTAGGGGATAAGTTAGAGTACGCCATTGAATTAGCTAGTGCTATCGCGTACTTGGGGCTGAAGGAGATGAATCGTGTGGGGGTATTCGCGTTTGCACGCGATCTGAGCCAGGGTGTGCCACCGCGGGCCGGGCTCTCTCATATGAACAAAGTATTGAGCTTTCTGGAATCGCTTGCACCCGCGGGACAGACATCAGTGAATACGACGCTGGAGGAATTCAGTAAGCTGCCCCTTCGGCGGGGCGTGGTGATCGTGCTCAGCGACATGCTCGACCAAAAGGGCTACGAGCACGGGCTCTTTCATTTGCTCTTCAAGAACTTTGAAGTTGTCTTGATACAGATTGTCGCGCCGAGCGACCTAGACCCACCGGTGCACTCCGACGTCCGGCTCACCGATAGCGAAGAGCCCCTGGAGTTTTCCGTAAGCGCTGGTGCGGTCGCACGCTATCGCAACAATTTTCAAAGATACACGCAACGCTTGGAAGCGTTCTGTCGTGAGCATCAGATCAGATATAGAAGGCTTTCAGCGGCGCGCCCGTTGGAACGCGCGCTTTTTGAAGATCTGCGCGGGGTGCTCTTCCGATGATCTTTCTCAGCGCATGGGCGTTCGGGTTGCTGGGCTTGGCAGGCGTGATCGCGGCGCTGTACTTCTTGCGACGGCGCGAGGAAAGACTGACTGTTTCGGCAATATGGCTTTGGCAGGAGGAGCCAGAGCGGCCGCGGAGCGCCCTCGCGTTCTTGTGGACCAATATCTTGTTACTATTAGTGCAATTAGCAGTGCTCGCGGCGCTCGTCTTCGCTGTAGCGCAACCGATGCTGACGCAAGAGTTTCTTGGCAGCGGCACACTGGCTGTGATTCTAGACGGCAGTGCCTCTATGCAGACGCAAGAGCAAGGGAAGACGCGCTATGAGAGAGCATTAGATATCACAAGAGAGATCATAGAGCGTCGTCGTCCAAGCCGGCTTACCGTGATTCAAGCGCAGAGAAACCCGAAGCTGCTTGTGCCTGTGACTGAAGACAGGGCGCACGCTCAGGCTGTCTTGCAAGCCTCTCGCCCGACGCTCCAGAGTGATGCTCCACCGTCTGCTCTGACAGAGCTTCTGCGCAGCCAGGGTGGGATAGAGAGCTTTCATGAGATTCTCTATGTGAGCGACCATGCGCCGTCTTTCAGGTGGGATGGCCCGCTGACTTGGGTGCCCGTGGGCGAGGTGCGAAAAAACCTAGCGATCACGGGGTTTGCTGCCCGTCCGATGCCGGAGGGCGCGGCGGGCGTCGCCCTGTGGGCTCGCGTGGAGAATTTCTCATCGGAGAGTGTTGAGGCCACGCTGAAGTTCTTTGCCGAAGACAGAGAGATTTTGGCTGAATCTCTCCGCCTGGGCCCGAACGAAAATCGCGATATAGAAACAGTATCTCAGGGCAGCTTCGTCGGGCGCTTTCGCGCTTCTCTCGAGGTCTCTGATGACTTTGTCTTCGACAACGTGCGCTATTCTCTCGTCCCTGATCAGCCGGCGCTAAAAGTCCTCTGGCTTGGGGAGCGCAATTTCTTCCTTGAACGAGCCTTGAGTACCTTCGCCAAACTCCACATAGAAACAGAAGAAACAGCAGATTATGATCTCGCCATCGCGAACAACACAACGGTGCGCTCTGTCGAGCCTGCACGGTTCTTTCTCATTAATAGTTCTCTGGAGCCGTTGGTCCGCCTCACAGATATCTCTGTTGAGCCCAATTCTCTCAAGCTGTTACAAGCAGCTCATCCTCTTGTGCAGAACGTGCGCGTTGAGCATCTCCGGCCGACAATGCTGCGCACCGCTGAGCTTGCCCCTCCCATGCAGACGATCATACAGACGGGGGATTGGCCGGTTTTAGCAATTCACAAATCCGAGAGCGCGGGGCTCGTCTATCTAGGCACGGATCTGAAGAGCTCGCCCTTGGTGCTGACGCCGAGCTTCCCCATCTTGGTGTATAACGTCGTGCGCTGGCTTCTGCCCGATTGGGGCTTTCCCTCTGAGCAGCTCGTCTCAGAAGAGTTCGATACGCCAGGGTTCACCGAACATGGGGCGGTCAATCTCGACCCCAGCGAATCCGCGATCAATCGCGTGGGCGACACAACTGCCCAAAGAGAATCTTTGGGTACGGAGAGAGCCCAAGCGCAGTTCCCCGTGTGGTACTACGGGGCGTGGATGGCTTTCGCGTTGCTCATTATAGAGCTTTTCTTGCACTATCGCGGTCTCTTTCGGTATCAGAAAGGGGAAACGGTATGAGCTTCGTCTTCGATGCCCCTCTTGTTCTGCTCTTGTTGATAGTAATTGTCATAGGGTTTTGGGTGATAGTGAGATACGGAAGAGGGTTGGCGCGGGCAGATCGTCTGGCGCTGTGTGCGCGCGGGGGAGCGCTCGTGCTGCTCTGTGTGGCGCTTGCGGGGCCGCGCTGGGCTCACGGGGCCTCAGAACGTTTTGTGTATTTTCTGATAGACCGCTCGGCCAGCGTCGGGCTCAGTTCTTCTGAGTTGCTGCATATTGCGCAATCCCTAGCTCAACCTCGAGAAAACACGTCGTACGGGGTTATAAGTTTCGGTGCGCAGCCCCTGATTGAAGCGACGTTCGCCCCGACACTCCAGCTGCCGGAATTTCAGACGGAGCCTGACCGTACCGCGACCGATATCGCGAGCGCGGTGCGCTTAGCTTTAGAGACGTTTCCGCGCACCGGGCGCCGCGAGATCGTTTTGGTCACTGATGGACAGTCTGACGGGGACTTACCAGAAGTGCTGGGGCGCGCTCGCCGTGAGGGTGTACCCATCCATGTCTGGCCGCTGAGCGGGGATTTCCCTGAAGTCTGGCTCTATGATCTACAAATTCCTACAGAGGCGACGCTGGGGGTGCCGTTCTCCCTTCGAGTGCACATCGGCGCAACTGATGAGGGAACGGGCACGCTCGTACTGTATAGAAACGGTGCACTCATACAGAATATCCCCGTTGAGTACAAAGCAGGGATTCAAGAGCTGCGTGTGACGGATAAGCTCGACACACCGGGGGAGTACGCATATCGAGTCTATCTCAAAGCAGAGCCTGATCGGCTGAATGAGAACAATCAGCTCTACGGTGTGACAGCGATCCCGGGAGGCCCCCAGGTGCTCTTGGTTGAGTCTGCGCAGGGGGAGAGCGTTGTAGCACGGCTCATTCGGAGTGCTGGGTTTCCCTTGGAACAGAAGACGGTTGCGGAGTTTTCGGCGCTCCCGCTCTCTCGCTATAAAGCTATTATTTTGAATAACATTCCGTTGGGGGGGCTGACCCAAGAGCACCGGCGCGCTCTGAAGAATTTCGTATCAGACTTAGGCGGCGGGCTGTTCGTCATTCAGGGGCGCGAGGCCGTCGCGGGTTTGGAGAACCAGACTGCTGAGGAGCTCGCCGATCTGGAAGAGCTGCTGCCCATCTCATATCTTGCCCCAGAGCCCTATCAGATTCCGGGGCTGGCACTGGTCTTCGTGATGGACCGCTCAGGGAGCATGGGCGACCCCGCAGGCAGTGGCGTCTCCAAGATAGAGATTCTTAAGCGTGCAGCGCTGCGCAGTATAGAAGTGCTAGACCCCGACGACTGGGTTGGGCTGATCGCCTTCGACACAGAGTTCGACTGGATCGTTCCTCTCAAGCCGTTGGGCGATAAGCAAGAGTTTAACAGCAGCATTCAGCGGTTGAACGCCAACGGCGGTACCGATCTTTATTTCGCTCTGAAATCTGCATTGGAGACGCTCGAGAAGACCCCAGCGCGGGTCAAGCACATCTTGGTCTTCACCGATGGGCATAATAACAACAAGCGCGAGCGCGAATATCATGAGCTCTACGAACGCTTTCAGAAGAGCACCGTGCGCGTCTCGACGCTGGGGATCGACCGAGCTCCCAACGAAGAGTTTTTACTGGGGCTGGCAAACGCAGGGCGCGGGCGGTATCAGCGTGTACAAGAGTTCACTGATTTGCCGGTCTTTTCTCTGCGGGAGGTCCGCCGGATCGCGCGGCTGCGCTGGATCGAAGGGCACTACCCGGTGCAGACGACAGATGTTGCTCTCGCTCCACCGCCGGTGCGTGGCTATGTGCTCACGCACGAGCGTCTTGGGGCCCAGACCGTGCTGCTGACCGCTCCAGAAGAGAACCCGCTTTTGGCGTTTAAGCGCTACGGGCTTGGGCAGGTCGGCGTGCTCAACACCGATTTAGCAGGCGAGGGAGCGCCGGATTGGCTCGTGTGGGAAGGGCTGGGCAAGCTCGTCGCTGACAGCCTCGCGCGAATCTACCGCCAGACCCCTCAGGAAGTCGCGCTCTCTCTCAGAGTCGAGCTCGGCGACGAAACTGTCGAGATGGTCGCTGATATGCGCCAGGGAGAGAGGTGGGTTTCAGGGCTGGTGCTGCGCGCAACACTAGCTGGCCCGACGAATCGAGAGGTTTTCTTCTCGCAGGAGGCCCCGGGACGCTATCGCGCACGGCTTGAGCAACTCCCAGAGGGACTGTATATGCTGCGCTTAGAAGCCCAACGTGACGGCAAGACAGTCACTGACGCTACAAAGCTTCTAGCTCTTCCCTATGCGCAAGAGTACCGTCGGATCGGCCTCAATAGCGAGACAGCCAGCGAGATCGTCCGTGTGACGGGCGGGCAATTCTTAGAGCGGCCGGTCTTGCCGCAGCCCTCGGGGAAGATCAGACAAGACGCGTATCGAGCGCTATGGCCGTGGGCGCTCTTGCTCGCCTTAGGGCTGTTTATAACAGATTTGGCCCTGCGCAAGTTGTGGGCCCTCACCCCGGCCCTGCGGGCACCCCTCTCCCGTAGAGAATTGTAGGGGCAACCCCCTGTGGTTGCCCAGGGGCAGGCACAGGGGCCTGCCCCTACCTTGTGGGGCTGGGGGTGAGGGCCAGAAAGAGGGTAATTTGTCTTTGGGGTCTCTTTCTTATATTATACCCTTAATATTGTGCGGAGGTGTCTATATGTTCGAGCGTATCTTTGGCGGGCTGAGTAATTGGGCGACGATCCCGTTGCGCTTAGCTATAGGGATTATCTTTGCTGCGCATGGCTGGCAGAAGTTTTCTGGCGGGCTCGACGGTGTCGCCCAATTCTTCGGGGGAGTGGGGATCCCGTTGCCGGAGGTCTCAGCATTCATTGTTGCTTTCGTGGAGCTTATTGGCGGGATCGGGCTGATTTTGGGCTTCTTCACGCGCTATTGGGCGCTCTTGCTCTCTATTATAATGATAGTGGCGATCTTCACCGTGAAGCTCCCCAACGGGCTCTTGGGGATGCCGGGGCGTCCGGGGTATGAGCTGGACTTGGCCTTGCTCGTAGGGTGTCTGGCGCTTCTGCTGACCGGCCCAGGGCCGATCTCTCTGGAAAAAGCGATCTTCAGCCGCGAATTGTAGTCACCTCATTTTCACTATCTCTCCATGTACTTGGCACGAAGCGCACTGTATGCTATGGGTAATCTTCTAGACATGTACAGAACCTCCTTGCAGGGGACAAGGGGAAGAGGGAAAACAACCACAAGAGCGCCGAGCCCTGCATCCCAGGGCTCGCATTCTTTTTCGGGAAGCCATGAGTACCCAACTGGTAGCGCACCTGCAACAACAGTTTGAGGCAGCCTATCGTGAGAGCCGGTGGCATTCTCTCAAAGCAGCGATGAAGGGCTTGCAGCCTGACGAGGCGACGTGGCAGCCGCCGCACTATAAAGGGTTCTCTTGGGCGCACGGGTCCATTGTAGAGATTCTCTTTCACGTCGCCGGGGACACGCTCTATCAGCTCGACTATGCGTTTGGGAAGCGCATGCTGACATGGGATGCGCTGCAAGAACGCTTCCGGCGCGACGGCGGCGATCTTCAAGCTGCCCAAAAGTTACTGGACGAGAGCTTCTCGGTTTTGCAAGAATATCTGAAAGATCTGAGCGATGCTGATCTGGCCCGCAGCTACACAGCTCCAGATAAGACCCAGAAGACTGTAGGAGAACTCTTGCAGATGCTCTTAGAGCATTGGCTCTATCATGCAGGACAGATCGTCTACGTGCGGTGCTTGTGGGCTGGCTTATCCGCTCCAAAGCCCTGATGCGCGTCATGGCGCTCGCGGCCGTGCTCGCTTAGGATAGAGAGCACGGGGTGAGCGCGCTATGAGCACGTATGAAGAGGCTTCTCGGGAATCGCTTGAGCGCCCCGATCGCTTCTGGGGCAAAGCCGCTGAAGAGATCACGTGGTACAAGCGCTGGGCATCTGTTCTGGATGCGTCCAATCCCCCGTTTTACAGATGGTTCACCGGGGGCGTGCTGAACACGTGCTATAACGCTGTAGATCGTCATATTGAGCGTGGGCGGGCCGATCAGATCGCGCTCATCTACGATAGCCCTGTGACAAATACGATCCAGAAGTTCACTTATGCCGAGCTGCGCGCCCGTGTGGCGCGCGTAGCGGGCTTCTTGAGAGAATTAGGGGTCACTAAGGGGGACACAGTCGTTATTTATATGCCGATGATCCCCGAAGCCCTGATGGCTATGCTCGCCTGTGCGCGCATCGGGGCGATACACTCCGTCGTCTTCGGGGGGTTTGCTCCAAGAGAATTAGCGATTCGCATAGATGACGCCAAGCCCAAGATCGTGCTCTCGGCTTCGTGCGGGATCGAAGGGAAGAAGATTATCCCGTACAAGCCGTTGCTTGACGAAGCCATTGCCCTTGCGACTCATAAGCCAGCAAAGTGCGTCATCTATCAGCGCCCGCAAGCCCATGCTGAGCTGATCGCGGGGCGCGATCTCGATTGGGTTTCGTTAGAGCAGAAAGCGCATCCCGCTGAGTGCGTTCCCGTCGCAGCGACGGATCCGTTATATATTCTCTACACGTCGGGCACGACCGGAAAACCCAAGGGCGTGGTGCGTGACAACGGCGGCCATGCCGTCGCGCTCTCCTGGACCATGAGATATATCTACGGGATCGAGCCCGGTGATGTCTACTGGGCTGCTTCAGACGTGGGCTGGGTTGTAGGGCATTCGTATATTGTCTATGGCCCGCTGCTTGTGGGCGCGACGACCGTGATGTACGAGGGCAAGCCTGTGGGCACGC
The DNA here is from genome assembly GCA_046293845.1 of Bipolaricaulia bacterium. Classification (GTDB taxonomy): domain Bacteria; phylum Bipolaricaulota; class Bipolaricaulia; order RBG-16-55-9; family DRXL01; genus JANXCC01. The sequence goes on from JBKBIX010000016.1 coordinate 16,846, forward strand.
CCGACCCCGGCGCCTTCTGGCGCGTCATATCGCAGCACAACGTCAAAGTGCTCTTTACGGCCCCTACGGCGTTTCGGGCGATCAAGAAAGAAGACCCTGCCGGGGAATATCTGAAAAGATACGATCTCTCTGATTTCAAAGCACTCTTTCTTGCTGGGGAGCGCACTGATCCAGATACATACTATTGGGCCTCTGGGCTGCTGAAGAAGCCCGTTATAGACCACTGGTGGCAGACGGAGACGGGCTGGGCCATCGCGGGAAACTTTTGCGGTCTGGAGCTGTTGCCCATCAAGCCTGGCTCGGCGACCAAGCCCATGCCCGGCTACGACGTGAGAATACTTGACCCCACCACTGGGAAAGAGCTTCCGCGCGGAGAGAGCGGGGTCATTGTCGTTAAAGAACCCTTGCCGCCGGGAACGTTTATGACCTTGTGGCAGCGCGACGACGATTTTAAGAAGACGTATTTCGATCCGTTCCCCGGGTATTATTTCACCGGCGATGGCGGCTATATTGACGACGAGGGCTATATCTTCGTGATGGGCCGTGTGGACGATATTATTAACGTTGCTGGTCACCGGCTGTCTACAGGGGAGATGGAGGAGATCGTCGCTCAGCACCCTGACGTTGCCGAGTGCGCGGTGATCGGCGTTTCGGACAGCCTCAAGGGTGAGGTGCCGTTGGGGTTTGTTGTGCTCAAGGCCGGGGTGCAGCGCGATCACGCAGAGATTATCTCTGAGGTGAAGCAGAGGGTGCGCAAGGAGATCGGCGCGATTGCATCGCTGAAAGACGTGCTCATTGTGAGCCGTCTGCCTAAGACGCGCAGTGGAAAGATCTTGCGGGGGACGATGCGCAAGATTGCCGATGGGCAGCCGTACACCGTGCCCTCGACCATTGACGATCCTGCTATCCTTGAGGAGATCAAAGCAGTACTACAAGGGGGCTCTACGCCCAGTTAAGGACTAAGGAACTTTTAACTGGGGACTTCGAACTGGTTCGTGGCTCCTCGGGCAGGATTCGAACCTGCGACCCACCGGTTAACAGCCGGTTGCTCTACCGCTGAGCTACCGAGGAATTTCGCTGATATTATAGCATATGGAGCGAGAGCGAGTCAAGACGCGCGAATTGCTCCTGAATTGCGGGCAAACTGTTCCGCCTCGCGCACCATCGAGCGCAGAAACTCCAATCCCGTGTTCCAGAAGCTCGGATCGTTTGTGTTTGCTCCTAGGGGAGCCAAGAGCTTCTGCGGGCTGTCGGAACCGCCCGCCGCGAGCAAATCTAAATATCGGGGCACAAACGCTTCCCCTTCGCGCAGATACTTCTGATAGAGCGCCAAAACTAAAAGTTCCCCGAACGCATACGCATAGCAATAGAACGGCACGTGGATGAAGTGCGAGATATAGAGCCACCACCATGTGTAGTCGTCGGTGAGCGTGACCGAGTTGCCGAACATCCGTTGATTGGTTTCAAGCCAAATTTCGCCGATGCGCTCCGGGGGCAGCTCCCCTTGCGTGCGCCGCGCTTCGTGCAATCTCTGCTCAAACCGCGTCAGCACAATCTGTCGGAAAATCGTCGCGAACGAGTCTTCGATCTTGCTGCACAGCAGCGCCAGCTTCACCGTGGGGTCTGAAGAGCTCTCAAGCAGCTTTCTGAACGTGAGAATCTCCCCAAACGTGCTGGCAGTTTCGGCCATCGTCAAGGGTGTATCGGCCTGCAAATGGCCGACTCGACGCGACAGATACTGATGGATGCCGTGGCCCAGCTCGTGTGCCAGCGTCATGACATCGCGCAGCTTATCTGTATAATTCACCAAAATATACGGATGGACGCTGGGCACGGTGCTTGCCGAAAACGCCCCGCCGACCTTGCCGAAGCGTATCTCCGCGTCGATCCAATTCTTATCGAAGAACTCTTGGACGATCTGCGCTGCCGTGGGCGAGAAGGCACGATAGGCCTCAAGCACGATGCGACGGCCCTCAGGCCACTCGCAGCGCGGCAATTCATCAAAGACCGGAGCATAGCGATCATAGTCATAGAGCGTGCGCAGCCCTAATAAGCGTTTTTTCAGATGATAATAGTCTTGCACGATGTCATGCGCGTTCTCGCACGCGGTCATCAGCGCGTCGACAGTAGCCGGCTCGATCTCGTTAGACAGATGGCGCGCGTGCATGGGTGACGGGAATTTTCGCAGCTCGTCGTTGATCTTGTGGTCGAGCACAAGCGTATTAAAAATATATGTGAGTACACGGGCGTTATTCTGGAGCGTTTGGGTGATCGCTTTAGCGGCGTGCTTTCGGACTGTACGATCTGGCTCGTGCAGTTTGGTAAGAGCTTGATCGAGCGTGAGCTGCTGTGCTGTTTTCCCTCGACCAATCTTGACACTCAAGCTAGAGACAAGCTCGCTGAAGAGCCGTTGGAAGGCGCGGGTGCTGGTGTTCGCTTTCACGTCTAAAATCTTCTCTTCGGGTTCAGAGAGCTTATGCGGTCGGAAGAGTCGTGCTTTCTCTAAGTAGTGCCGATAGCGCGCGACCTCTGGGGCATTGATGAGCTTTTGTGCGATCTCATCAGGGAGGTCCATCCATTCCAACCCGAAGAAGAGCAGATGTTGTCGGATCTGGGTATGGCGCTCTTGCGTAGCTTGGAGCAGTGCGCCGTGCTTAGGATTTTGTGTGTCCGACGCATGGAGCAGATGGGCATAGATCAAGGGCTTGTCCATCTGTTCGTAGATGCTCTCTAATTCTGTGAGGGCTTCGTACAGTGCTTGGGGCGCGATGCCCTGGCGCAGCCGCCCGCGATACTGTTGCTCAAATGCTCGCGCGCGCTCCAGCGCCTTCTGTAAGTCGCGGTCGAGAGCTGGGTCGTCTAGACTGCTATATAAATCTTTCAGATCCCATCTGATGCCTATAGCACTGCTTGTCGGTGTTGCTTCTACAGTTTGCATATGCGATCACCTGAGAGGCGTTTGCTCAAGGAGCAAACGAAGGGTATGAGCATTATAAAGTCTGTGGGCCGGTTCTGCCAGTGCAGTAGCGAGAGCTTTCGAAGTATTCTATAATGTTGTTCTATGCGCTTGACGATCCTAGGGACCGCAGGGGTTATGCCCGACGCCCAGCGGGCACAGTCTGGGTATCTTCTCGAAAAATCGGATAGATTAGTATTGATTGACTGCGGCAGCGGCGTCTTCGGCCGTCTTGCCCAACTCTCGATTGATTGGACCCAGCTCAATACGTTTGTGCTCACCCATCTCCATCTCGATCACATGAGCGATCTGCTCCCGATCTGGACGGCACGGTGGCTGCTGGGAGCACCCGATGTCACGCTCTACGGTCCCAGAGGGACTCGTGAGTGTATCACCAAGCTCTTAGATCTCTTCCCGTACATTCGGGATCACGTCCGGGTGACTGTGCACGAGCTGCACCCCGGCGAGACCTTACCAGTAGCAAGCTTTGAAGTATCAACACTCGCTATGAACCATTATGTGCCGACGCTCGCGTATAAGTTTGATAATCAATTAGTGATCTGTGGCGACAGCGAGCCAGAGCCAGCTCTCGTAGATTTCGTGCGTGGCTGCAAACTGCTCATCCATGAGTGCTCTTTCCCCGACGGGAGTC
>JBKBIX010000170.1:0-629 GCA_046293845.1 Bipolaricaulia bacterium
CACCGAGAACTTCGAAAGATACTGCAAAGTGATCGTTGCCCCCTATCCGCTGCTGCCCAAGAAGATCGCCTTGACGGCGTGGGGCCGGCTCGATGCATTCGACGCGGAAGAGATTACCCCAGAGATCGAGCGCAGGATCATCAGATTTTTAGACAGGCTCATTGACGCATATAATCCGGAGCGGACTGCGTGCCCCTAACCAAGAGAATATGTTACGCGAACTCGTGCGCGAGAGACTCTACGAATCCATACAAAAGCTCTATGGGCTCTCTCTAGATATAGAAGTGACTGTGCCGGAGAAACCCGAATTCGGTGATCTCTCCAGCACCGTAGCGTTCTCGCTGAAGGCTCAGCTGAAGAAGGCTCCACGCCAGATCGCCGACGAGCTTCGCTCGGTTTTATCTTCGCCGGCAGAGCCGGCGAAGGCGAACGGTCCAGGCGAAGCCTGGTTTGAAAAAGTCGAGGTCGTCGGGCCAGGGTTCATCAACTTCTTCCTCAAGCCGGAGACCTTTCAGCAAGCTCTCAAGAAGATCCTCGAGCAGGAGTATGACTATGGGAAGCTGGAGATCGTCGCGTGCGCCGTTCAGATTGAGCTTGAGGTCTTAGAAGCTGCATGGGAGGGAGCACCA
>JBKBIX010000171.1:0-609 GCA_046293845.1 Bipolaricaulia bacterium
CCGAATCGAGCGTCTCGATCATATCGAAGATCTCGACGGCTTTTTTCGCTTTATTGCGCTGTAAGTGTCCGATCATATGCCATTGGGCGCGCCGCCCGATCGCTGAGAAAGCCCTCTCGGCCTCTTGCACGTAGTTCTCGCCGATGACCTGCACCCCGGCTTCGAGGGCTTCTAAGATCTCCTGTGGGGTGCGGCCCTTGGCCGCGGCCACTACCATCACCCCCGCAGGCAGCTCAGCGAAGAGCTTCTGCACATTCTCCCGAATTGTCATAATCTAGGCTCTCACCCTGCCTGCAGCGCCCCTCTCCCGTAGATGAGCTACGGGAGAGGGGCTGGGGGTGAGGGCCTCACCACCCTTGCACCAGCTGCGTCAGCAGTCTAACCCCATACCCCGTCGCCCCTTGTTTAGCATAATAGAGCCGGCTCTCAACATCGTACGCGACCCCAGCGATATCGAGATGCGCCCAGGGGTAATTCACAAATTCTTTCAGAAAGATCGCGCCGACGGCCGCGCCCGCTTGCGGGCCCTTGTTCGCGCTGTTTTTAATATCAGCGATCTCGCTCTTGATGATCTCTTTGTATTCGTCATAGAGGGGCAGGGGCCAGGCG
>JBKBIX010000172.1:0-609 GCA_046293845.1 Bipolaricaulia bacterium
GAACAGAGCCGATGTGCCACAGCTGCCATCGCCCTAGCGGAGTTTTACAAAGAAATCGAATCTCTGACGAGCTCAGCACTGTGATCGCGGGGAGAGCGCCGTCAGCGCAGCGCAGGGCATCGCGCCACGGCGTCACGATCTCATTGGGATAGATCAGATGTTCAAACGTAAAGCGCACGTCTTCAGCTGTGACCAGTGTCCCGTCCGAAAAGCGCAAGCCTGGACGGAGCACGAACGTCACCGAAGTTCGGTCGGTACTCTGCGTGAAGCTCAAAGCGACAGCCGGCTCAGGGGCTTCAGCCGTTCCTTCTAAGAGCCCGGCATGGATCGCTCGGGATATTTCGAGAGAGGCTCGGTCGACCGCGACGATAGGGTTGAGCGTGCGCGGCTCCCCTGAAGATGCGTATATGATTGAGCTACTGGGGGTGCCAAGCTGGACCATCTGGGCAGAGTGACATCCACTGGGAAGAGCCATCCCAGACGGTGGATACGCACAGACGACCTTGGGAGATACTGGCCCTTGAGCTACCGCCAGCCCCCACCAACTTATCAGTATGAGTTTTATAATCAGTGCCCGCATATTGACGATATTATACCATTTTCACTATA
>JBKBIX010000173.1:0-598 GCA_046293845.1 Bipolaricaulia bacterium
GGTCGTCTCCATGTGCAAAGCCTTCTGCGCCGACGTCGCCTGCGAGGTCGCCGACGAGTGCTTACAGATCCACGGGGGGTACGGCTACATCGAAGAGTACGACATCGCTCGATTCTATAGAGATATAAGACTCTGGAAGATCGGCGCGGGCACCACCGAGGTGATGTACGAGATCATCGCCAAGCGAATGGGAATCTGACCAGGCTTCGCCTGGACTGTTTGCCGTGCCGCCTCCGGCGGCACGATGAAGCCCACGCGCAGCGTGCAGACGAAGTCTGGTTACGGATCGACGTGCAGCGCTGCAACGATCTCCCCAGAAAACGTCCACTCCGTCGCACTGAGAACCGTCAGGGTCATATTGCGGACATAGACGGAGCCTTCGAGCTCTGGATCGCGCGGGTCGTGCTGCTTGTGCGTGAACTTCAGCTCTGCCGTCACCTGCGCCCCGTGCTGCACCAGCCCCGTAATCTTGTGTTTCTCATACGTCGCGGTGATCGAGATTGGAGCCGTGATATCTCCGATCATATTGATCGCCGGGGCGACGGTCTTGACAAAGATATGCCCATGAGCTTTGTTCTGCGCCGGGTCGAGCATCAGG
>JBKBIX010000174.1:0-584 GCA_046293845.1 Bipolaricaulia bacterium
CCCCAGGCTTCGCCTGGACCGTGTGCCTTCGCCCACCCCTGGCGGGCGAAGATGAAGCCCACGCGCAGCGTGCCCTCTCCCCTCTGAGGGAGAGGGGACTAAGGGGTGAGGGGGTGAAGGCTTGCTCAATGAACTGCTGTACCAACGCCGTCTTGCCCACGCCGAGCTCCCCACCGATGAAGACCGCTTGCCCCTGCCCCTCTTGAGCCTGATGCCAGAGCTGAGTCAGCATACGCAGCTCAGTCTCCCGGCCGACGAAGGGCGCGCGCGAGGGCAGAATGGGCATACGGCCCATCCCTACCTCAAAATCGAGTGGCCGGTGGTGCAAGATACGCTCGTAGAGCGCTTGAGTCTCCGGCAGGGGTGTCGCGTTCAGCTCTTTCTGTAAAAGAGCTTGACAGTCTGCATACTGACGGAGCGCTGCTGCACGATCCCCAGTGAGAGCGTAGAGCTGCATCACTGCCCGATGGAGATCCTCTTGCAGTGGGCTGACGGCCAGCGCCCGCCGCGCCCACGCAATAGCGTGTGTATAGTCTTTCTGTTCGGTGTAGTATGCTGCTAATTCTTTCAGGGCGTGCAGATAG
>JBKBIX010000175.1:0-567 GCA_046293845.1 Bipolaricaulia bacterium
GGGTTCGTGCAAGATCGCGGCGATAAATTGAATCTTCTGTTGCATCCCTTTAGACAGCTCCCGGATATTGCGATAAAGATATTTTTCGAGCTGGAGACGCTGGAGCCAAAGCAGCGCGCGCTCGCGGGCGACACGTGCGTCAAGGCCCTTGAGCCCGGCGAGAAAGACGAGGGTGTCACAGACTTTACGGTTATCGTACAGCCCGCGCTCTTCAGGAAGATACCCCACGCGCTCCGGGAGCAATCTCCCATCAGGCGAAAACGAGAATTTGATCTCTCCCGAATCGGGCTGAAAGATCCCTAAGATCATTCTGATGAGCGTCGTCTTGCCTGCGCCATTGGGGCCAAGCAGCCCGAAGATCTCGCCCTTCTGCACGGTGAAACTCACGCCATCTACGGCTTTGGTGCCATCAAAAGATTTGTGCACACTCTCAACTTGAAGGATCGTGGTCATCTCACGCTGTGCCATATATTCTTATAATACCCTATCGAACGCCTGGGCGCACTAAGAGAGAAAGACGAGGCCCTCAGACACGAATCTGAGGGCCTCGTCGGGCAAGGTGGGGTC
>JBKBIX010000176.1:0-554 GCA_046293845.1 Bipolaricaulia bacterium
GTCCGGCCCGCCGTCAAACAAGAGGTCGAAAGCCTCGGCGCGAAGTTCGTCGGCTTAGCTTTAGAAGAGGCCGCCGACAAGTCCGGCTATGCCAAAGAGCTCTCTGAAGAGCACAAACAGAAAGAGCGCGAGCTGATCGCCAAGTATGTCAAAGAAGCCGACGTCGTCATTACGACGGCTCTGGTGCCGGGCAAGAAGGCCCCGCTGCTCATCACCAAGGAGATGGTCGCCCTGATGAAGCCGGGCTCAGTCATTATAGATTTAGCTGCTGAAGCGGGCGGCAACTGCGAGCTCACCCAAGCGGGCCAAGAAATAACCCTGAACGGCGTGACGATTGTCGGGCCGATCAATCTGCCCAGCTCGATGAGCTATCACGCGAGCCAGATGTATTCGAGAAACATCGCGAGCTTTCTCAGTCTCTTAATCACTAAAGAGAAGCAGCTCAATCTCGATTTCACCGACGAGATCATCAAGGGCTGCTGCGTCACTCATGACGGGAAGATCTTATTGGCCCTCACCCCCAACCCCTCTCCCGTAGGTGACTACGGGAGAGG
>JBKBIX010000177.1:0-541 GCA_046293845.1 Bipolaricaulia bacterium
TCGAGAATAGCATTAGCAACGTCGGCGACCTCGGCGCGCGTGGGCGCGGGGTTCTCCGTCATAGATTTGAGCATCTGCGTCGCGATAATCACGGGCTTGCCCGCACGGTTGCACTTCTTCACGATCTCTTTTTGGAGAAGTGGGACTTCTTCTGGGGGCAGCTCGACTCCCAAATCCCCGCGCGCGACCATCACCCCGTCAGACGCGGCGATGATATCGTCAATATTCCGCGCAGCCTCGCGCGTCTCGATCTTCGCTATAATCTCTATATCTGTTGGGCCCAGGAGCTTCCGAATATGGTCAATATCCAAGCCCGTCTGCACAAAGCTCGCCGCGATATAGTCAACCCCAACTTTTTGGGCGAAGCGGATATCGTCTTCGTCTGTCTGAGCGATGCCTGGCAGGGTGACTTCCGGGATGCTGACGCGCTTGCGTTCCCCAAGCTCGCGCGAGTTCTGCACCTCGCAGAGAATGCGCCCTGGCTGCACTTCTGCGACGAGAAGCTCGATCTCGCCGTTGGCTAGGAGTATCTTCATTCCCG
>JBKBIX010000178.1:0-538 GCA_046293845.1 Bipolaricaulia bacterium
CCTGGGCTCATGTTTAACGTGCTGAGCGGCCAAGCCGGAGCTTCGGGCGTGCAGGTGAACATCTACAGCCTCACCGGACAACTGCTCTTCGAGCAGAAGGCGAGCGGCGCCCAGATCGCGCTCGATCTGGCACAGCGCGAGCTGGCCAACGGCGTCTATCTGGCTGTAGTGACGTCGGTCGGACCGGACGGGCGCGTCCTGGCGCGCGAGGTGCGCAAGGTCGTCGTCTTGCGCTAGAGCGTAAAAAGGCGAGGGCTGGGCTCCCTGCGCGGGGGCCTAGCCCTCTTCTTCCCCAGACTTCGTCTGGACTGTTCGCCTTCGCCAACGAAGCTTAGTGCTTCAGCACTTCAGTCGCTAGGTGCTCAAAATGGAGACTTATGCGCACACAACTCGTGGCAACGCTTGTCGTGCTCTGGCTCTGCGTGATCGGGCTGGAGACACAAGCCGCCCCCGTCTATCCTCAAGAGATCACCCTGCGCCAGCCCAATGGAACGACTTTCGTCGCCATCCCCTTCGGCGATGAGTGGGCCAACGGATT
>JBKBIX010000179.1:0-524 GCA_046293845.1 Bipolaricaulia bacterium
TCCCCATCTCTGAGTATCCCCAGATTCTGCTCGCGCACGGGGGCGGCGGAAGACTGATGCACCAGCTCATCGAGAAGCTCTTCGGCGCGGCGTTCACTAATGAATACCTCGATGAGCGCCACGATGGGGCCAGACTCCGTCTGGACTGTACGCCCCTCGCGTTCACCACCGACTCCTATGTGGTGCGTCCGCTCTTCTTCCCCGGCGGCGATATCGGAAAACTCGCGGTCTACGGAACAGTCAATGACTTGGCGATGTGCGGCGCCCGCCCACTCTTCTTAAGTGCGGGTTTCATCTTGGAAGAAGGGCTGGCGATGGAGACCCTGTGGAAGATCGTGCAGTCCATGCGCGACGCTGCTCAGATAGCTCACGTTCAGATCGTCACCGGCGACACGAAAGTCGTGGACAAGGGCAAGGGCGACGGTGTCTTTATCAACACTGCGGGCATCGGTGTTATCGAGCATACATTGACGATCTCCCCCAAGAGCGTCCGACCCGGAGACTGTGTTCTGCTCAACGGCGAC
>JBKBIX010000017.1:0-20040 GCA_046293845.1 Bipolaricaulia bacterium
TCTCGCCCAGGCGCTGGCCGCCCATCTGGGCCTTGCCCCCCAACGGCTGCTGTGTAATTAAGCTATACGGCCCCACCGAGCGCGCGTGGATCTTCTCGTTGGCGATATGCTCCAGCTTTAAAATATACATATAGCCGACGGTAACAGGGTGCTCAAACGGCTCGCCGGTGCGCCCATCACGCAGTATTACTTTGCCCGTGGGATACTGCGGGTCATCGCCATCAGCGAGGCCGTGCTCGTGACGAGCTTCGTAGAGTTCACTCAGAATCTTGTCCTCCTGAGCACCGTCGAAGACCGGGGAGGCTATGTATTCGCCCTTGAGATGCGCCACCCAGCCCAAGTGCGCCTCAAAGACCTGCCCCAAATTCATGCGCGACGGCACGCCTAACGGGTTGAGAATCATATCGACGGGGGTGCCATCGGGCAAGAAGGGCATATCTTCCACGGGAAGGATCTTCGCTATGACGCCCTTGTTGCCGTGCCGTCCCGCGAGCTTGTCCGCGACAGAGATCTTCTTGCGCTGCGCTACGTACACTTTTACTAATTGATTGACGCCGGGTTCGAGTTCGTCGCCCTTGTCGCGCGAGAACTTTTTCACCCGAATGACTTTGCCGCCCTCGGTCGTAGGGGGCAGGCGCAGCGACGTGTTGCGCACGTTGCGCGACCGCTCGCCGAAAATTGACTTAAAGATGCGCTCTTCAGGAGTGGGCTCGGTCTCGCCGCGCGGCGTGATCTTGCCCACTAAAATATCCCCGGTCTTGACTTCCGTTCCCACGCGCACGACACCGTCCTCATCAAGGTTTCTTAATTCTTCTTTGCTCAAATCGGGAATATCATCAGTGATCTCTTCGGGGCCGAGCTTAGTCTCCTCCGCACGGACTTCGTACTCTTGAATGTGAATAGAATCGAGCACGTCCTCGCGAACCAGCCGTTCGCTGATGACGATGGCGTCCTCGTAGTTATAGCCCTCGAAGGGCAGGAAGCAGACTAGGACGTTCGCTCCCAACGCTAATTCGCCGTGATCCATCGCCGGGCCGTCGGCGAGCACATCGCCCTTCTGAACCTTCTGGCCGACTTGCACAATGGGGCGCTGATGGACGAGCGTGTCTTGGTTCGACCGATCAAATGTGATTAACTGATAGACGTGCTCCTTGCGCCCGGACTTCACCACGATCTTTTGCGCGTCCACGTACGAGACGACGCCGTCTTCTTCAGCGATGACGAGCATCCCGGAGTCACGGGCGACTCTGGCTTCGATCCCCGTGCCGACATAGGGGGCTTGCGGCTTCAAGAGCGGGACCGCTTGGCGCTGCATGTTCGCGCCCATGAGCGCTCGGTTCGAGTCGTCGTGCTCTAGGAACGGGATGAGCGACGCGGAGACGCTGACGAGCGCCGCCGGAGAGACTTCCATAAAGTCTACTTCCTCGCGCGGCACGATACGGATGTTCTCTCTCCCTGTGCGAATCTCGACTTCCTTGGGGATGATCTTGCCGTCTTTATCGAGAGGCACCGTCGCCGGCGCGATCTTGTAGTGCTCTTCCTCGTCGGCCATAAGATACTTGATCTCGTTGGTCACTTTGCCGTTCTTGACCACGCGATAGGGCGCTTCCAAAAATCCGTAGTCGTTGATGCGCGCATAGGTGGCCATGCTCGTGATGAGCCCGATATTCTGGCCCTCGGGCGTCTCGATGGGGCAGATGCGGCCATAGTGTGACGGGTGGACGTCGCGCACTTCGATCTTGGCGCGACGCTTGCTCATGCTGCCCCCCAGAGCCGATAGACGGCGCTTGTGCGTCAGCTCCGTCAACGGGTTGGTCTGCTCTAAGAACTGCGAGAGCCGGCCCACATAGAAGAGCTTGTTGAGCGCGCCCTGCACAATCCGCCCACTGATGAGATTCCTCAGAGGCTCCTCTTCTTCTTCCAGGGTAGATTTGCTCAAGCGATCTTGAGTGAGGCGTGCCATGCGGCGTAGGCCCTCGCGCAATCTATTATAAGCCGTCTCGCCAGGGGTCTCCACACGCTTATTCGCTAAGTGATCCTTGTCGTCAATGAGCAACGGATTTGTGGGAACCTCCAAGAGGCGCTTGAGGGTGAGCGCAATCTCTTCTTTATGCAAGATAGTATCGTGCTCAGGACGGTTTAATCCCAACTTCTTATTGACCATAAACCGCCCGACCCGGGAGAGGCTGAACGTCTCGGGATTAAAGAATAGATTTATAAAGAAATCTTGCTTGGTCTTCTGAGTCGGGCGCTCCGCGCCGCGGAGCTTACGATAGATCAGCTCCAGAGCCATCTCTGCCGATGTCGTCTTGTCCTCGTCGAGGCTTTTTTGAATATACCGATCCAAACAGTAAATACGGGATGGATTGAGCTCGACGATCTGTTCAATGAGATCGGCGGTCAAGCGTTCGCCCTCGCGCACGATGACCTTGCCGTTGCCGATGGGCTCGGTCACAATGCAGTCGACGAAGCGCGCCAGTTTTTCCGCGGTGATCGGATTCAGCACGACGGAGTAGAGCTTGTAGATATCGGCTGTTGTATACCCCAGGGCACGCAAGAGCACCGTTGGGGGGATATTACCCTTGCGGTCAAGCTGCGCGGTGACGCGCTCTTTTTTAGTGTCGAGCACGAACTCCAACCACGCCCCATAGTCTGGGAGAATCTGCGCACGATACTCCGTCGGCCCCTCTTTTGTAAAATAGACGCCCGGGGAGCGCGTCAAGTGATTCACTAACGCGTTCTCTGAGCCGTTGATGATGAACGTCCCGCGTGCGGTCATCAGAGGGATGTCAGCCAGATAGAGGTCGTCTTCTTTGATCTTCTTGCCGTTCTGTTTTAAAATCCCCTTGACGCGCAGCGTCGCGGCATACGTTAAGTTCTTATCTTTGCAGTCTTGCTCAGTATAGGGAGGAGGCGCAAGACGCGGGTCTTTGAGTTCCAATTCAAGCCCTTCGCGTCCCTCCCCTTTGATGGGGCTGATCTCGCGGATGAGCTCCGCGATCCCTTTCGTTAAGAACCATTCATAGGAGCGCTTCTGATCTTGTAACAGATACGGCAGATCGATCACATGTCTGACACGACCCCATGAGCGTCTCGTGCGCATAACCCTCCTTCACCTAGCACAGAACAGAAGGGTTGGCGGCGCGGTCGCGCCCCGCCAACCTACAACTCCATCGAATGGGGAAGATCAGCTTCACAAACTATTGAATCTCCACCTCGGCCCCAACAGCTACTAATTGCTCCTTGATCTTGTTCGCCTCTTCTTCGTTGACCCCGTCTTTGATGACAGCGGGGACGTTGTCTACTAAGTCCTTGCTCTCTTTCAAGCCCTTTCCCGTAATGTCCTTGACGACTTTGATGAGCTGCACTTTCTGCTGGCCGGCGCTCTTGAGCACGACCTTGAACGTCGTCTTCTCGGCCGTTGCTGCAGCTCCGCCACCAGCCCCGGCTGCGCCGGGCATGGGTGCCATCATCATCGGCACCCCCGCCGAGGCCTTGACGCCGAACTTCTCCTCCAGCGCCTTGACCAGCTCCGACAGCTCCTTGACGGTCATCTGCTCGACCGTCGCCACCATCTCTTCGATATTGACAGCCATTGGAAATCCCTCCCAAGGAATTTCAGTTTAGAATCCTTTACGATGTCGGGGGCGGCTGCTCGCCCTCGCGCTTCTTGCGCACTTCGTCAACAACGCTGACAAAATCCCGAATGACAGCGTTCAGCACGCTCACCAATTGCTGCATTGGAGCTTGCAGCGTGTTCACGAGCATCCCTAACAGTTCGTGACGGCTCGGTAAATTCGCGAGCTGTTCGGCTTCGGCCGCGCTGACGACGACCCCTTCCATCACCCCGCCCTTGATCTTATAACGTTCAAACTTCTTCGTCAGGGCTTGGGAGACCTTGAACGCCAGCGCCGGATCGTCATAGCTAATACAGAGTCCTGTTGGCCCACGGAAGTACGAATCCGTGTCTTTGATGCCGACTCGCTCTGCGGCGAGGCGCGCCACGCTGTTCTTCACCACACGGTACTCCAAACCGTGCTTGCGAAACTCGCGGCGCAACTCGACCATCTCCGAAGCGTTCAGCCCGTGAAAGTCCGTAAAGACTAGGGCTTTCGATTTCTTCAGACGCTCTTCTAAGAGGCTGACGGCTTGCTCTTTCTCTGCCGTTGGCATAGATACCACTCCAGATTAGAGTCGCTTCGCGGCGACCAGCTTCTGCAAGTCATCGGGGTCGACCTTGATCCCCGGCCCGATCGTCGAACTGATCGTCACGGATTTGATAAAGCGCCCTTTGACGTCGGCGGGCTTCTCGTCGAGGATCGCTGCCGCTAACGCAATGAAATTCTCTTTCAGCTGTTCGACGCTGAACGAGCACCGCCCGAAGCTCGAGTGGACGTTGCCGTACTCATCAAGGCGGAATTCGAGCTTCCCCCGTTTCAGCTCTTTCACGGCCGTCCCGATGTCGGGCGTGACCGTGCCGGACTTGGGGCTGGGCATCAAGCCGCGCGGGCCTAAGACTTTGCCGAGCTTGCTCACTATGCCCATCATATCCGGGGCCGCGACGACGCGATCAAACTCCATCCAGCCCCCTTCGATCTTCTTGACTAAATCTTCGCCGCCGGCGAAGTCCGCTCCCGCCTCTTGGGCCTCTTTGAGCTTTTCGCCCTTAGCGAACGCCAACACCGTGACAGATTTACCCGTCCCATGCGGCAGCGTTACCGTCCCCCTGATGCGATGCTCGTTCTTCTTTGGGTCCACAGCCAGCCGGAAGACTGCATCAGCAGACTCGTCGAATTTCGCCGTAGCGCACTCTTTCATCAATTTTACGGCCTCTTCGACCGTGTAGAACTTCGTCCGGTCGACCTTCTCTTTGACAGCTACATAGCGTTTGCTGCGCTCCATAGAATCTCCTAGCTTTCCACGATCTCGATGCCCATGTTGCGCGCCGTCCCCGCAAGCGTCTTCATGGCGGCTTCGACTGAATTGACGTTCATATCGGGCATCTTCATCTCGGCGATGCGCCGGAGCTGCTCTCTGGTGATCTTGCCCACCTTGACCGTATTGGGCTGCCCTGAGCCCTTAGGGACACCAGCAGCGCGCTTGAGCAGTTCGCTCGCTGGGGGTTTTTTCAGCACGAAATCGAACGATCTATCAGCGTAGACCGTGATCTGCGCCGGAATGATTAAGCCCTTCTCTTCGTTCTTCGTCGCGTCATTGAATTTCTTGCAGAAATCAGCGATATTGATCTTGTGCTCGGCCAATGCCGGCCCCACTGGGGGTGCAGGGGTCGCTTGCCCTGCGGGTAACTGCAACTTCACCACCGCGACGACTTGCTTCTTCGCAGCCATGCTCTGCCACGCTCCTAGATCTTCTGAATGCTCTCAAACGGCAAATCTACCCGTGTCTCGCGCCCGAAAATTTTCACAGTGATCGTGGCGATCTCGCGCTCCTTGTCCAGCTCCACGATAGCCCCGGTGAAGTCCGCAAACGGCCCCTCGATGATCTCCACGACCTCGCCCACTTCGAACTCGACTTCGATCTTGGGGCCGACGGCCTTGGGCGCCTCAAGCAAGCCCGCCTTGCGCTTGACGACTTTCATATCTTCTTCGCTCAACGGCAGGGGAGGATTGCCCACAAACCGACATTTGATCCCCTCGGTCAGCTGCAGCGTGTCCTGGCCCATCTCCATGTACGCGAAGATATACCCGGGGAAGAGCCGGCGCTTCTCGATATACTGCACCGTTACGACTCTCTTGTCTTTATACTCTTTGATCTTGACCAACCCTGAGGCGCGCGACTCGATCTTGTCTTCTTTCTCGATCAAGTCGCCCTTCTTGAGCGTGACCCCCTCTTTCAGCCGGACAAGATATTTCTCCGGGACAAGCATGGTCACCGTCTCATTAGTATCGAGTCTTTCCAGCTGCACGCGCTTGACGCGGTCACGCTGCACCACCGTGGTCTTGACCGCAGGCGTACGAAAGTTCGGGTCTGAATCCGCGGTGAGCGGCACGCTGGGCGGAATCTTTTCGCCCGTGCGAATGTCGCGCCGAATGCGCTTCTCCAAGGGAATCAAAAATTCTTCTTCATTGCGGTTGCTCATCTCCACGATGACTCGCTGGAGCGTCTCGATCCGCTTGACTTTTGCGTCGAAGCTCATATATTTCGCGGGTTTGACGGCGATAATATCGCCCTTCTGGATGCGCTTATTTGGCTCGATCTTCAGCTCATACTCATACGGGACGCGATACTCCCCGGTGCGGCCCCGACGCGCCTTAGACGTGATGACTTCTTCTACAGGGGCCAAGAAGCGCACCTCGCTCCCGTTGAGCTGGAAAGCCGCGACCTTGCGCTCCAAGCCCAACTGACGCACGCGCTCCTCTAAGAGCTCAGCGACCTTGAGCTCACTCCCTGCGTAGGTCTGAATCGCGTACCATCGTTTCATAGCGACAAGGTTCTCCCTAGCGTCTGAGCACCCTCTCTAAGATAAACCTGAAGATCGAATCCCACACAAACGTATACAAAGACAATATCACGACGATAATGATCACCAATGTCGTCAGACCGATGATCTCCGTGCGGCTCGGCCAGCTGATACGGTTGAACTCTCCGCGGACCTCACGAAAGAAATTGACGACTTTATCTCGCATGTTCTCTCCTGATGACTTCTCAGTGAGCAGGCCCGGGAGGATTTGAACCCCCAACCTACCGATTTGGAGTCGGTTGCTCTGCCAGTTGAGCTACGGGCCTCCGTTGAGCACTGAGCTTGTAGCTATCGGCTGATCGCTCTAGACTTCTTTGTGCGGCGTGTGCTTGCGACACCATTTGCAGTACTTCTTCAGCTCTAATTTGTTTCTGACGTTCTTGGGGTTCTTCGTCGTGTGATAGTTGCGATGGCGACAGACCGTACAGGCCATCGTCACGTGCTCTTGCGGCATCGCCTATCGCTCCCTTACTCCAAGATCTTCGTCACGACGCCGGCACCGACCGTGCGGCCACCCTCACGGATCGCGAAGCGCAACTGCTCCTCCATAGCGATATGGCTGATCAGTTCCGCGGTGATGCGCACGTTGTCCCCTGGCATGACCATCTCAATCCCCGGGGGAAGCGTCACGACGCCGGTGACATCGGTCGTTCGGAAATAGAACTGTGGCTTATACCCCGAGAAGAACGGGCTGTGGCGTCCGCCCTCATCTTTACTGAGCGCGTAGACTTCCGCCTCGAACTTCGTGTGCGGCGTGATCGAGCCAGGAGCAGCGAGCACCATGCCGCGCTCTACCTCGTCCTTCTCAATGCCGCGCAGCAGCACCCCGATGTTGTCACCGGGAAGAGCTTCGTCCAAAATCTTGTTAAACATCTCCAAGCTCGTCGCCACAGTCTTGCGCGATTCGGGCATGAGGCCGACGATCTCGACCTCCTGGCCCGGCGTGATGCGCCCGCGCTCCACACGCCCTGTGACCACCGTGCCGCGCCCCTTGATCGAGAAGACGTCTTCAATAGACATCAAGAAGGGCTTGTCTATTTCGCGCACCGGCTCTGGGATGTACTCGTCTATGGCCTTCATCAAGTCCCAGATGCACTTGGTCGCCTCAGGATCGGTGGGGTTCTTATAGGCTTTCAGGGCGGAGCCGCGGATGACCGGTGCTTTGTCGCCGGGGAATTTATATTTCGTCAACAGATCGCGAATCTCGACCTCGACGAGATCGATCAACTCAGGGTCGTCCACCACGTCGATCTTATTCAAGAAGACGACAATATAGGGGACGTTCACCTGACGGGCCAAGAGAACGTGCTCGCGTGTCTGGGGCATAGGGCCTTCAGAGGCGTCCACGACCAAGATTGCCCCATCCATCTGGGCCGCGCCGGTGATCATGTTCTTCACATAGTCAGCGTGGCCGGGGCAGTCGATATGGGCGTAGTGGCGCTTCTCTGTCTCGTATTCGACGTGCGAGACCGCGATGGTCAGAATCTTCGTCGCATCGCGGCGGCCTTGCTTTTCGCTGGCCTTGGCGACCTCGTCGTAGGTGCGGGCCTTGGCCATCCCCTTAAGGGCCAAGACCTCGGTGATCGCCGCGGTCAGGGTCGTCTTGCCGTGGTCGATGTGGCCGATGGTGCCCACGTTCACGTGCGGCTTCTTCCGCTCGAACTTCGCTTTTGCCATACATCCTCCTCTGTACGCATTGCTGTGCTGTCGTGCCGAAGTGCTGCTGTCGGCTGCAGCACAGCAATACCGCAGCACTTCTGCACATCTCTGAGCCCGCGACCGGAATCGAACCGGTGACCTTTACCTTACCAAGGTAACGCTCTACCGACTGAGCTACGCGGGCCGGCCTCTCGTGAATACGTTATTATAGAGAAAAGTGCCGGCCAACGCAAACAGTGCAGGGGGAGGGATTTGAACCCCCGTAGGCACGAGGCCAACGGATTTACAGTCCGTCCCGTTTGGCCGCTCCGGAACCCCTGCGGACTGAAAATATTTTACCAAAAGACGGCGGGGATTTCACCCCTGAGAGGGGCCCTATTGCCCAGGGATCGCTGCCAGTGTAAGCCAAACTGCCGATGTCGTTTGTCCTGCGGGTCAAACACAGGCTATTGTGAGGCCGTCAACACAAAAGAGGGTGCCGAAGTTTCATAGAAAGGATCTATAGAGGGGAGGCAGGACTTGACGCCCGCTCAGTTGAGAAGGTAGACTCAAGATGGTTTAGCTGGCTTTGCAGGTCTATGGTCAAGCGAGTAATCTTTATATGACCATACGATCAGAAAAGTATGTCAAGGCACTAGGAGAAGGAGCGCGCCAGCGGCTGGAGCTGACTCGCGACGGCAAGAGAATCTTAGACTATGTGGTGCAATTAGAGGTCGAGACAGATCCTAAAGTTTGGAAGCCGGTCGTGCGGTACGACACTAAGCACGGCGGCTCCCATCGCGATCAGCTGAAGATCACAGGTCAGTCTAAAAAAGAGATGCTGAATGCAATGTTCGATATTCTCACGGGCTATCGAGATGCGGTCGCTGCCGCCGAGCGTGATATAGCAGCACATTGGGAAGTTTATCGAAAACGTTTCTTAGAAGGGAAGTGGCCTGTGCCATGACACAGACAAAGCTTAAGAGGTTTCAAGAGTGGCTGCGCGTCATGGGGACTGACTTTGACCGCGCGGTTTTGGATGACCCCGATTTTGCAGCGAGCATCCCGTTGAACGCTTACGTGCTCTTCCAACTCAAGGTGGATGGTGTATCAGATCCTCAGCTTTTAGCTGAAGTGGAAGAATTCAATGATTGGCTTAGAGGCTTGGCAAAGCGTCAACGCGATCCCGATCAGCCTATCTACAGAGCAACTCTAGTTATACACTACCGTCCCCCAGAAAAAATTGGCAAGCATAAGCTGATTTTTGATAGACGATCGCTTGAGCGTTTTCCACGCGATTTTCAGATTACCCCTATGCACTCTTAGGGTGGTGGAGCCGACGGCCGGAGTCGAACCGGCAACCCACCGCTTACAAAGCGGTTGCTCTGCCGATTGAGCTACGTCGGCGCTTGCTTTCATTCTAGCGATTCCTGCCCACTTTAGCAAGGGTACACTCCCATGTGCTACTATAAGCCCTATGGACTACTCAGGGTTCACCGAGGTCGCCCTTAAGGTCATCGTCATTCTCGGGGGCGCCAAGCTCTTAGCAGTGCTGTTAGAGCGCGTCGGCCAGAGCGCCGTCGTGGGAGAATTGCTCCTGGGCCTGGTCTTAGGGCCCTATCTTGTGGGGTGGGTTGATCCCAAAGACCCTGTAGTGGCGTTTCTCGCCGAGATCGGGATCATCGTGCTCGCGTTCTATCTGGGGCTGATCGCCGATTTGGATCGGCTCTTTCAAGCGCGCAGACCCGCTATCCGCGTCGCCCTTGTAGGAATGTTCTTGCCCTTGACGCTTGCGGCGCTCTACGCTCGTGCGATTGGGCTGAGCTGGGAAGCTGCGCTCTTTCTCGGTGCAGCGCTGACGGCGACGAGCTTAGTCAAAAGCGGGCACCTCCTGTGGGAAACTAATATACTGCACACTATCACGGGATCGGTCATCCTTGGCGCAGCGGTGCTCGATGACTTGTTCGCGCTGTGGTTGCTTGCGGGGTTTCATGCGTGGCTAACCGCGCGCCCGTTCGATTGGATGGAGTTCATCTTTGAGGGGGTGCTCTCTTTGATGCTGTTGGGGATAAGCGTGGCACTCGGTGTGCGCTGGGCCCCACACTTTTTTCGCATCATAGAGCGTCTAGAGACGCGCGGCATGCTCATCGTTGGTGCGCTCGTCTTCTGCTTATCTTTGGCAGCGCTTGCGGAAAGCCTAGGGCTGGCTGTCGTCGTCGGCGCGTTTGCTGCAGGCTTGATGCTCGAGTACGTCCCTCAAGAGCGCCAGATTGCCCGCAAGGTCGAAACGCTCGTAGACTTATTCGTGCCGTTCTATTTTGTGAAAGCCGGGGCCTTGCTCAACCCGACGCTGTTTGGGCAGACGTGGGTGATTATAAGCACGCTTGTGCTTTTGGGGATCGCTATTGTAGGGAAGCTCGTAAGCGGGATCGGAGCCCCGCGAGGGAGCCGATGGGCCGTGGGAGTGGGCATGATGCCGCGTGGCGAAGTCGGCTTGATCTTCGCGCTCTTCGGCTTGGTCAACGGGATACTCACGCAAGAACTCTACGCGGTCTTAGTGATGATCGTCCTGCTGACGACGATTGCCACGCCCATTATCTTACGCCCTCTCCTTAAGCGAGCGAGCTAAGAAGACTTTTCGTACGGGTGGGCGTAATAGCGCGTGTCAGCGTCGAGATTTTTGCGCACCAAGCTCCCCGGGCCGATCTCGCAGCGCGGCCCAATCAGCACGCCGGGCATGAGCATCGCACAGATCCCAATATGCGTCTCGCGCCCAACGATAGCCCCTAATTTTTTCAGCCCGGCCTCGACGCGAGCTCCCTTCACCCACGGGCGTATAAAACCCCGATCATTTCTCACGTTAGCCGTCACCGTGCCCGCACCAATCTTTACAGCCTCGTCGAAGATCGAGTCGCCAAAATACCCCGAATGCGTCGAGCACTCTCTCTGAAAGATCGAGCGGGCGACCTCAGCGTGGGCACCGATCACCGTGTGCCCTTCTAGATTCGAATACTCGCGCACGAGCGACCCCGTGCCGATCACGCAGCCATCCCCGATATAGCATGGCCCTTTGACGACGGCGTGCTCAAAAATTTTTACACCCTCGCCGATCCAGACCGGCCCTTCGAGAATCGCGCTCGGATGAATCTGCGCGCTGGGCGCGCAAATTTGCTCTGTGATCTCTCTATCCATCAAGAGCTGAGCTAGGGGGAAGAGATCCCAGGGGTACTTGAGCGTCGGCGGCTCTTCTGAGATTGTGAGTATGCGCACCGTGCCCTCGCGCATGAATAACTTGAGGGCGTCTTCAAACGCATACGGGTGCTCCGGCACACGACGATAGCAATCAAAGAATCTCTTCGTTAAGAGATAGACCCCGACGAGGCGCGTGCGGCTTGGTTCCGTCCCCGGCGCGGGCTTTTCGATCAGATCAAGAGCGCGATCGCGCTCTAGCTTGACGACACCGTACTCGTGCGGACGATCTGTCTCGCAGCCCACAAGCACGGCATCAGCTCCAGAAGCCAGAGCGATCATCTTTGGGATGATCTCGTCTACGGTGACGTGCTGGGGGTTGACGACAAGAAAAGTCTCTTTGAGCAGAGACTCCGCTCTGGCGAGCGCATCGCCCATGCCGAGGGGCTCCGGCTGCACAACGTAAGAGAGCGCGACACCTAAGCTTGCGCCATTGCCCAGCTGAGCTTCAAGAGCTCGGCTTGGAGACTGCACAATGACGATCTCAGTGATCTGAGCGCGCCTGAGGGCTTCAATCGTATGGGCGATGATCGGGCGGCCCAAGAGCGTAAAGAGACTCTTATGCCTGCCCTCAGCGAGCGGCCAAAACCGAGACGACTCTCCCGCAGCTAAAATAACAGCTTGCATCGCCATGCTCCTTGATCTTCAGTATAATACAAAATCAACATAGACCCAAAAAGGGGGCGTGTATGCTGAAACGAATTACTGGAGTCGGTGTCAGCTTCTGGCTTGCAGTCTTATGGGCTTTCGTCTCCCTGGCTCTGCCCAATGAGATCGACTACACGATCTCAGCGCAGCTTGACACAACGAAAAATATTATCATTGGCACAGAGACGGTGCGCTTCACCAACCGCACCGGCACAGCACTCACAGAACTATATTTTCACGTCGTCCCCAATGCGTTCAAGCGCGGCGCAAACACCAAGTATCAGCAAGAACTCCAGCGCGCCGGCATTCCCCCAACAGCGATCTATGCGTTCTCTGATGACGATGCGTTCATGGAGATCAAGAGCGTGGCTGCCAATAATCAAGCGCTCGCGTTTTCTATAGACGATACGCTCATGCGCATCGCGCTGCAAGAGCCGTTAGCTGACGGCCAGACTCTGACGCTCCAGATCGAGTTCATCAACGATTTGATGGAACCTTCGCCCCAAGCTCTCTGGGCCGCGACGCTCGCCGTGCGCAGCGGCCACAGAAACAATACATATACAGTGACGCTGTGGTATCCCAAAGTCGTCGTCTACGACGCCGACGAGGGCTGGAATCTCGACAAATACAGCTTTCTCGGCGAGTTCTACGGCGACTTTGCCAACTATGACGTCACGCTGACCGTGCCGGCGAACTTCGTCATCGGGAGCACAGGGGTTATCCTGAGCGAGGCCGTCGAGAGCACGCGGAAGATCGTCAAGATCAGAGCCGAGAAAGTCCATGATTTTGCGTGGGTCGCCGGGCCGTTCTATCGCGTCGAAGAGACCAAGCTCTCCAACGGCGCGCTGCTGCGTGTGCTCTCGCTAGGGCTGTCTATGACAGCCATCTCTGCTGATGCAATAAACTTTTTCTCTGAGCGCTTCGGCCCGTATGCGTATTCGGTTGTGACCGTCGCTCA
Organism: Bipolaricaulia bacterium; assembly: GCA_046293845.1. GTDB lineage: Bacteria > Bipolaricaulota > Bipolaricaulia > RBG-16-55-9 > DRXL01 > JANXCC01. The sequence goes on from JBKBIX010000017.1 coordinate 12,975, forward strand.
GGTCACCGTTGGCGGGGGCATGGAGTATCCGGGGATCGTGATGATCGCCGGAGGGTCAACAGCCGAGATCGTGCACGAGCTTGCTCATCAATGGTGGTACGGCGCTGTGGGCAACGACGAGATGGACGAAGCTTGGCTCGATGAAGCTTTTGCGACTTTTTCTGAAGAGCTTTACGATATCGAGCGTTTGCAAGCTCCTATTTCATCGCGCAGCTCGTATCACTTTCGCGAGCCGGGGATTCCCGTCTTGACTCGCGCAGATCAGTTTCCGTCGCTGCGCAGCTATTTCCGGGCTGTCTACACCAAAGGCTCTGGGGTCTTGTGGATGTTGCGCTGGGTTCTCAGTGCCGAGAGCTTCGACCGTTTGCTCAAAGAATACTACGCGCGCTTTATCTATAAGAACGCGACGACGCAAGACTTCATAGCTGTCGCCGAAGAGATCTCCGCTCAAGAGCTTGACTGGTTCTTCGACATCTGGCTGCGCACCACGAAGACTCTAGATTTCTCGTTGCCCGTTGGGACATGGCGCCAATTAGAAGACGGCCAGATTGAGACGAAGCTCACGATTCTCCGTCAAGGGGAAGCCATCGCCCCTGTGAAGGTCGTGCTGTACTTACGCGACGGCAGCGCTTTAGAAGCGCGCTGGGACGGCCAGCAGACGACATCTGAGCTGACGTTCAAGAGCGCGAGCGCTCCCGTGCAAGCCGAGATCGACCCTGACCACGACGTCTTAGAAGAGAACCGCGCGAATAATACGCTCAGTTTCCCAGCATATGGGGCTTCCGAGTTCCTATTTGACACGCTCCCTCCTTACAGCTATGATCATCATGCGAGGGAGCTATGCGCGGGGAGGAAGCTGAAAAACTAGCCCGCGACTTCTTGCGCCAGCAAGGGTATGAGATCATTGCGGAGCGCTACCGCTGGCGCGGCGGCGAAATAGATTTGATCGCCCGCGATGGGAATTTTTTAGTCTTTATTGAAGTCCGCTCGCGCTCCAAAGAACTCTTCGGCTTGCCCGAAGAGACGGTCAATCACAAAAAGCAGCACAAAATTCTTCTCACGGCGCAGCACTATCTCGCGTGCCATCCTACAGATTTAGATATTCGCTTTGACGTGGTGGCGCTCTCTGGAGGGCAATTGCGCGTATATAAAGACGCATTTCGAGCTGATAGTTAATTAATGAGGGGGTGTAGGTATGTACAGCGCTATGCGGATGAGTCGGCGCGCCTTCTTGAAGGCGCTGGGGATCGGAGCAAGCATCGCTACCTTGGGCAAGACGTTGGGCTGGGGGCAGCCCGCCCCTGTCAAGGTCGGGCTGATCGGGCCGATCAATCTCCTAGACGTCGGGCGCGCGATGGTGCGCGGGGCACAGCTGGCTGTTGATGAGATCAATGGGCTTGTGAGCGACGGGAAGCTCCCACCGCCTAAGCTCACCATAGATGGGCTCATCCGAGATGATGAAGTCCTGCGGGGTGATGTCGCTAAAGCCGCGTTTGAGGAGCTTTCAGCACTCGGCGCTGTCGCTATTGTCGGCGGCTTCATAGATGAGACCGTCGCGGCGATGCTGCCGTCTATGGCCCGCCTGAGAAAGCCCTATCTGGATACAGGCTCCAGCAGCCCGGAATTCAATAAGCTCGTCAAGGAGAAGTACGATCAGTATAAATACTATTTCCGTCTGATGATCAATGACAACGTCATGGGGCAAGACATCGGGAACATGGCCGCGGGGTTCATGCTGCAAGATATAGGGATTCAAAAAGTCGCGCTCGTTGCTGAAAGCAGCGCCTTCGGGCAGAATCTCGCGCGAATTCTGCAAGAGCAGCTTGCCAGAGCCGGGCTTCAGCTTGTAAAAGTCTTCAGTTTCTCCCTGCAAAGCCCGGACTTCGCCTCGATCTTGCAGCAGGTGAGCGACACCGACGCCGACGCCATGATGCTTGTGCTTGCGTTCGATCCCGGGATCTCGCTCGTTGGACAAACCTATGAGATGAAGCTCGATATGCCCGTCATCGGGATCAACGCGGAGGGGCAGTCGTTCGAGTATTGGAAGAACACAGGCGGGCGCGTCATGGGCCATGTCTATGTAGACGTCGCCACTGGCGAGACGCCGATCACGCCCAAGACACGCCCGTTCTATCAAGCGTACGTCGAGCGCTTTGGAGATTCTGCGCCGTCGCGCCCGCTCTTTACAGCCTTCACAACGTATGATGCGTTCTTCATCCTCAAGGGCGCCATAGATCGCGCCAGGGGAACTGACGCCGATAAGATCGTCGAAGAATTAGAAAAGACAGATTATGTCGGGACGGTGGGCCGGATCAAGTTCAGGGATCGCAATGACCCCTACCCCCATGAACCAATCTATGACCCAGAGTATGTTGTCGCCAAGTGGGTCTTGTGGGGGACGACCGCGAAGAACCCGCTCGATCCCAAGGCGCAACCCGTGCGGGTTGTCGTCTGGCCGCCCAAGTTCCGGCTTAAAGCTGACCCTGAAGGCAATCCCGTCAGCATCAACGATTGCATCAGCAAAGCGTGTGCAGAGTACCGCCAGAGCGTGGCGGCGTGGAAGCAGCAGGGCAAGCCCAAAGGTGGCCGCTTCGCAGCGTGGCACAATTGGGCGAGAGCGATTGCCCAGTGCTTTGTGAGCTAACTTAGTTAAGGGCCCTCACCCCGCCCTGCGGGCACCCCTCTCCCGTCTAGACGGGAGAGGGGTTAGGGGGTGAGGGCCTTAAGCACGATGACAGACCAATACGAACGCTATAAACGCCTAATTCGCGATGAGCGCCTCCCCGTGGCGCTCGTCGACTTAGATGCCGTTGATCACAATATAGAGATACTGCTGGCTGACGTGCGCCAGCACGGGAAAACTCTCAGACTTGCGTCGAAGTCTATTCGCTGCCCCTGGCTGCTCAGATATATCACCGAAAGAGGCCAAGGGGCGATTCGCGGAATCTTGAGCTACAGCGTCACAGAAGCTGCTTTTCTCGTCGAGCAGGGCTTCACGGATATCATCGTCGCATACCCAACGGTGCAACCTGCAGACTGTCAGCTCTTGGCACAGCTCAACAGTCAAAACTATCACGTTGCGATCGTCGTCGATTCTGAGGCTCATTTAGAAGCGCTGCGGGGCACGCCGGAGCGCCCCATCCCCGTCGTCATTGAAATAGATTTATCATATCGTCCATTGGGTGGGCGCGTGCACTTAGGCGCGCGGCGCAGCCCCCTGCGCACTCCCGAAGCTGTCGTGCAGTTAGCTCGCAAGATCGCACAAAGACGCGATCTGAAATTTTTAGGGGTGATGGGCTACGAGGCGCAGATCGCCGGTGTCGGCGAGAGCAACCCGTTCTCGCCCATGCTCAACCCCGCGCGTAGGCTCATCAAGAAGCTCTCACGACCCTATGTCGCGCAGACGCGCCAGCGGGTGTTAGAGCTTCTGCGTCGGGAGGGTTTTTCTATAAAAATCTTCAACGGCGGGGGCACGGGGAGCGTCGCGTTCGCCAGCGCTGAGTCGGCTTTAACAGAAGTGACGGCAGGCTCTGGGTTTCTCTGTAGCCATCTCTTTGATTATTATGCGCACTTGAAGCTGAAGCCCGCGATCTTCTTCGCGCTACAGATCGTGAGAAGCTCCGATGCGGGGTTTGTGACGTGTCATGGGGGAGGGTTTATCGCGTCGGGGCAGGCGGGTACAGATCGCTTGCCTGTGCCGTATCTGCCGCCAGGGTTAAAACTCACAGCGTTGGAGGGCGCAGGCGAGGTCCAGACTCCGCTGCGCGTCCCCAAAGATATAACGCTGCGTCCGGGCGATCCCGTCTTCTTTCGCCACGCCAAGGCCGGTGAGCTCGCCGAGCATTTTAACGAATATCTCATAGTTCGGGGCGATAAAATCGAAGCGCGCGCGCCAACGTATCGCGGCCTGGGGAAGTGCTTCTTGTAGGGTGCTTGACAAGGGGAGCTTCGATATGCTATCGTGTGCCTCGCACAGGCTATGAACGCCATCGAAGTCGTCGAGCTGCATAAGACTTATCGCGGGCTTCTGCGACGCAATAGCATCGAGGCGCTCAAGGGGGTGAGCTTAAGCGTCCGGCAGGGCGAGATCTTCGGGCTGCTTGGCCCCAACGGTGCGGGCAAGACCACTCTGATTAAGATTCTCTTAGGCATCGCCTTTGCTGACCGTGGTCAGGCCCTGCTCTGTGGGAGAGATAGCCGCGACCCGCAAGCCCGACAGTGCGTCGGGTATCTCCCTGAGGAGTATCAGCTCCCTGAGTATCTCAAGGCGTGGCGCGTCTTAGACTTCTTTGCGAAGCTCTACGGACTGCAGGAGCGCCGCTCTCATATAGAAGAATTGCTCCAGCTTACAGGGATCGCCGAGCGCCGCGACTCTAAAGTCAGAGAGTTTTCCAAGGGGATGCGCCAGCGGCTCGGATTAGCTCAAGCCCTGCTCAACAGCCCGAAAGTGCTCATACTCGATGAACCCACGGCGAATCTTGACCCTTTAGGGCGCAAGGACGTCAAGGACCTGCTGCTGCGCCTCAAAGAGCAAGGGACAACGGTGTTTATCAGTTCGCATGTGCTCACGGAGATCGAGCGCGTCTGTGATCGCGTAGCCATTTTGCACAAGGGCCAGCTCCTCACCGAGGGCACCGTGGATGAGCTCACCCAAGAGAAGAGCCTAGAAGACGTCTTTGTGGAACTCATCCGCGGTGCGCAAGACATAGAAAAGTTATGAACAGAGCGTTGATCTTTTCCGCGATCATTGAGGACAGTTGGCGGGAGTCCTGGGCCCGCCGGGCTTCGCTCGTCGTGGGGCTCATCGTATTGGCTTTGCTGCTGCTCTTTGCGTTCGGGGTGAACGTGCGCGAAGTCGAAGACCAACCCGGGCTCATTAGGGTTTCGCTCTTTGGGGCCGAGCTAGGGGAATTACCGAAGGCCACCTTTGCCGATGCTATCGAGCTGGCTGCATTGGGGCTGGCCAACCCTTGGGGGATATTTTTGGGGTTGTTCATCGCTATAGGGCTTTTTTCAGGGATGTTTACTCGTGGTCGCATTGATCTGGTGCTCGCGAAGCCCATTGCGCGGTGGGAGCTCTATCTTGCGCGCTACCTAGGCGGTGTGGTGCTGGTCTTTGCAACTACGATGCTCTTCTGTCTGGGCGTGTGGTTTCTGCTATGGCTCAAGGTGGGCCTGACAGATTTGGGATTGATCTGGGCGGGGTGCATTGTCGTCTTTCTCTTCGCGGTGTTATATAGCTTCTCGGCACTGATCGCGCTGGTGACGGAGGGGACAGGCGTGGCGCTTGTCGCTACTGTCGTGCTGTGGGGGATGGCGGAGTTCACGTACTTCCGCGATGCCCTGCGACAGCTATCGCCTCTTTTGGGCAGCATCGCCGATGCGCTCTATTATCTTCTGCCCAAGACGAACGACTTAGAGATGGTCACCACAAGGCTGGTAGGTGCGGAGCAGTTCCTGAATGAAATCCCCGGGGGAGCGTCAAGTGTCGGCTTTGCTTTCTGGACTTCGGGGCTCTTTGCGGTGGTTATGCTCGCCCTAGGGATCTATCTGTTCTCGCGCAGGGATTATTAGAGCTATGTCTCACGATTTCATCATCATCGGCTCCGGGGCTAGTGGCGGTGTGCTCGCGTATTATTTGACGAAAGCCGGGGCTCAGTGCTTATTGCTCGAAGCGGGCAAAGCCTTCAGCGCCAAAACTTTCCCAGAAAACGAGATGGACTACTCTGCCCAATTGTTCTGGAACGGCGGGCTGGAATTCAATTCCGACGTCACCCTTGCGTTTTTGAGAGGGAAGTGTCTTGGTGGCGGCTCCGTCGTCAACCAGTGTCTGCTTGATCGCTTCGACGATATCGCGTGGAACGATTGGCGCGGTGCTTCTCATATTAGTTTCTTCACGAGCGCCCAGATGGCCCCACACTACGACGAGATCGAGAGCAAGCTCAGCATCCAAGAGATCCCTGAACGCCATTTCAATCGCAACGCGCAATTAATGAGAGAGGGCTTTGAGAAGCTGGGCTATCGCTGGAAGCCCTTGCGTCGCGGGCAAACGGACTGCAAGCTCGACGAGGGCAACGACTGTATTGCGTGTCTTGGCGGATGCCATAGAGATTCCAAGCAGAGCACGCTCATCACGTTTATTCGATGGGCGCGTGACGCGGGCTTAGAGGTCTGGCCCGACTTTCACGCCGAGCGCATCACAGCGACTCCCCAAGGCGTCACAGTGCTCGGAGTTCAAGGAGAGCAGACGCGTCGAGAAGTCAGCGCTCCGAAAGTGATTCTCGCCGGAGGCGCTTTCGGCACGACGGCGCTCTTGTTGCGCTCCGGGTTCAAAGCGAAGCTTCCAGCCCTGGGGCAGGGCTTTTTCTGTCACCCTCAATGGATGGTCTTCGCGCTCTTCGATGACGCTGTAGACGCGCACAAGGGCGCGTTCCAAGCGATAAAATCCGACGATCCGCGCTTTCGCGCTCAGGGTTTTAAGCTCGAAAACGTCTTCGCCCCGCCCATCGGCGTGGCGATGCTTTTACCCGGCTTTGGTGTGCGCCATCAGGCCCTCATGAAAAAATATCGCTTTATGGGCTGTATTGAAGTCTCTGTGCGTGATACCGCACCGGGTGAGTTGAGACTTGATCGCTCCGGACGGCTGGTCATTCACAAAAAGCTCGGCGCAGAAGAGCATCGGCGACGCCAGGCCGGGCTTGCTGTCATCGAAGAGATCTTTCGCGCCGTCGGCGCGCGACAGATCATTGTCCCGTCGCTGGGGCTAGGATTGCACTTGATGGGCGGCTGCGCCATCGGCACAGATCCCAAAAGCTCCGTTGTCAACGAGAATTTTCAGCTGCACGGGTTCTCTAATATTTTCGTTGCTGATTCGAGCATCTTCCCCGCAGCGCCGGGGATCAATCCCGCGCTGACGATCATGGCTTTAAGTCACAGGGCAAGCCAGTCTCTACTCACTTTCTGAACCCCGGCGGCCAGGGGTAGTCAGGAGGGCAGAGGTCGCCCTTGAGATTCCCGCTCAACTCGTTATTCCCTCCGAAAACCCTAATGAAGGCGCTCTCTTTGC
>JBKBIX010000180.1:0-520 GCA_046293845.1 Bipolaricaulia bacterium
GCACGAGATCGGCCTCGAACTTCACAAGGACAAAGTCGATCTTGAACTCCCCACCAGAGGCAGGGAAGAAGACGAGGTCTATGCCGAAGCTGCCGGTGACCGGGGCGGCCTGGGCCGTCCAGGAGAGGGCTCCGGCGGCTAGGAGCGCACACATGAGGACCGTGATTCTTCTAAACATTGACTAAACCTCCTTTTTAACTCGTTTTATCCCGTTAGAACTTGAAGCTCATACTGACGCCTAAGCCACCCAACATATCCGGCAACAGCACCGTTGAGATCATGAAGGTGGCTGCGCCGACGGTGACGGACATGTCCACATCAAGCTCGGCAAAGTCGCCGAAGAGCCCGCCGTCAAAGACCGCCGTAGCGGCGACGCTCAACGGGCCGACCGCGCCGCTGAAGCTCAGGAAATGAGCGACCACTGGCGGCAGGAGCGCGGGGTTGGCAAGCCCGCCCGCAGCCCAGTCGCAGTACCAGAGGTTGGTGCAGAAGATGACCTGGCTGGTAACCTTCAAGCCGG
>JBKBIX010000181.1:0-513 GCA_046293845.1 Bipolaricaulia bacterium
ATCGCTGTCGACGTCGGGTTTGCCACTGATTTTCCGACAATGGCCGAGGAACAGAAGCGCGTCGGGACAGCAAAGATCGGCCAAGGCCCGATGATCGGCCGCGGGCCCACCTACAATCACAAAGTCGTTGAACTCTTACTAGAGACAGCGCAAGCGAAGAAGATCCCGTATCAATTGAACGGCGAGCCGCGAGGGATGGGCACCGACGCGTATGCGATGCAGATGACGCGCGCGGGGATCGCTGCGGGGCTCGTTTCTGTGCCCAATCGTTATATGCACAGCCCGTGCGAGATCGTCTCGCTCTCGGATTTAGAGAACGCGTACACGCTCATCGCCCATACGGTCGCCCAGATCGACGAGAAGATGAGCTTTACGAGATTTTAGATTTGCCCGGACAAAAAAGGTCTGCTATACTTTGAACAATCAGCGATCGCTCGTGAACGAAGGAGGCATCATGGCGTTTGTTATTTGTCAGCCGTGCATAGACAAAAAGCACACCGACTGTGTGCAAGT
>JBKBIX010000182.1:0-510 GCA_046293845.1 Bipolaricaulia bacterium
TCTAATAAATCAATGAGTTCTTTATAGTTTTTGTAAGAAAGAATGACGCCTTTAGGAGTACTTCGGGAAAACAAAAAGACTGGTTCTTTATCGGCTTTTTTAAGAACCTCTTTTGTTTTAAATCTTAATTCAGAGATGGTGCTTATTGCGCTTGGATTTATCATAATTTATAATAAAAATATAACATTAATTGTAATGTCTGTCAATGAGAAAATTTTTAAAAAAGTTTGGTAAAATATAAGTTAATTGGGAGATCGTCTAACGGTAGGACAGCAGCCTTTGGAGCTGTGAATCTAGGTTCGAATCCTAGTCTCCCAGCTTTTAATAATTTTATCGGTAGGACAGCAGCCTTTTTCTTTGAAGGTTTATTTGTGCATTTTCACAAATCTTTCTTTCTAATCGGTAAATTCTACTTTGGTGATGATGTACATGAGGATAATTTTTGAAAATTTTTAAAAAATTTTTCTCCTTGACAACTGCCTTATTTGAAGTATCATATGAATATGTGTT
>JBKBIX010000183.1:0-506 GCA_046293845.1 Bipolaricaulia bacterium
GCCAGGAGCTGGTAGAAGCAGTTCGGGTTTACTTGCGCGGAGAAGGATGCTTGAATTGACGCATTGCGATAGTCAATGGCGCTCATTCCGTGAGGGTCACGGTGACAACAGGCTCCGATGAGACTCGGACTTCCGTGTGAGGCTCTTGTGGGATAGGTTCATGATGGTGCTTCATGCTCTGGAGCACCATGCGCATCTAAGACAAGTGCTCAGCACTGATGATGGGTCAAGCTTCCTAATTCCCAGCGCCCTCATTACTTTTCGTGAGTTTATTTGCGCCGGTGTAACAATGCGCATCGAGCACGTGTTGATTTCAGATAGTGTGGCAGCCAAGCTCGAACGCAAGCATCATCTGACAGACATCGAGGTGTATGAGGCTTTGACATCAGAGCTTTATCCTCAGGTAGTGCGCCGGTTCAGAAGACAAGCCCTCTATCAAGTCTACGGGCGTGCAGCGAGTGGGCGCTACATCTTCTGTCTTGTTTGGTGCAAGTGAATTTCCGGCT
>JBKBIX010000184.1:0-505 GCA_046293845.1 Bipolaricaulia bacterium
CAGCGAGGACGGCACGATCTACATCGGCGCAGATGACGGGAATCTCTATGCACTCGCCCCCGATGGCAAAGGAAAATGGCACTTCCAAACGAACGATAGAATCGTCTCCTCTCCCGCTATCGGCCCTGATGGGACGATCTACGTCGGCTCGCTCGACGGGCGGCTCTATGCGATCAGCCCCGAGGGAACAGAGAAATGGCACTTCCAAACTGAAGGGCCCATATACTCTTCAGCTGCCATCGCTGCCGACGGAGTGATCTATATCGGCTCAGATGATAGAAATCTTTACGCCGTCAACGCTGACGGCACATTGCGCTGGAGCTTCAAGACCGACGGGGAAGTGCGCTCGTCCCCAGTTATCGGGAGCGATGGGACGATCTACGTCGCCTCGCGGGACGGGAATCTCTATGTGATCCGCGGCGAAGCCGGCCCAGCGCAAAGCCCCTGGCCGATGTTCCGTCAGAACCCCCAGCGCACCGGGGCGAAACCCTAAAGCCTAAGAGCT
>JBKBIX010000185.1:0-500 GCA_046293845.1 Bipolaricaulia bacterium
AGCGTTGCGCATCGTCATCCCGCCGTGGTCGAATGAACTGATTTACACTCTCAAATACTCTTCCGTCGCGTTCATTATTGGGGCGCCGGAGCTAATGGCCACAGGACAGATCATCGCTTCACGAAATTTTCGGTACTTTGAGGTCTTTCTCATCGTCGCGTTCATTTATTTAATCTGCGTGCTGGTGATCTCGAAGCTCTTAGATAGAGCCGAGCAGCGTTTAAAGATTCCGGGGCTGGAGATGCGCTAGAGCACTTACTTTCTGAACCCCGGCGGCCAGGGGTAGTCAGGCGGGCAGAGATCGGCTTTGCCATTATCTTGCAGGTTGTTGCCCTTCCCTGAAAAAATATTAATGGTTGCGCTTTCTGATACCATCAATGGAATTAGCAGAGGCCTGAAATCTGAAGGACATGCCGATCGCATGACAGCAACGCCGTAGCTTAAATTACGACCAATCTGGTTGTCCGAAATCTCCACCCAACTTCCATCTTGCGATGCCC
>JBKBIX010000018.1:0-19064 GCA_046293845.1 Bipolaricaulia bacterium
AAAGCTCCCTACGCCAACTATATCCCCCGGCCCAACAGCCCCAACGACGAGCCGCCGCCCGTCAGCCGCACGATTGAATAAAATCGCTATGCCCTCACAGAGGAGATAGCACCCGCTGTGGGGATCCCCCTGCTCAAAGAGCGCCTGCCCTGGCAGAAACGAGAGAGAGCGCATAAGCCCATCGAGCGCCATCATCTTTTGGGGAGAGATCTCCCCAAGCGGGCAGGGCGGGCGACACTGAGCACAGGAGAGCCTTTCCATCGCAGCCCCCTCTCTTTCTAGGGTTTGCCCTTGCTAGAGACCCTCTCTGAGGGCTACAGCGATATTATACCCGATTTTTTTTTTCGTCAAGCTATCACATAGAATTGCCCTTCATGTGATGCGTTGCTCAAGACGTTCGTAGAATCCTTCGCGAGAACCGACCATGATCAGCACGACAGCCTTGCCCTTCTCAACCACGCGATACACAACTCGATACTCTGTACCGCCAGAAGAGAGCGCATACTTGCGCATCTTGCGGAACTTGCCCTTTAGAAAAGGGGCCTTGTGAGGATCTGCTTGAATAGACGGGAAGTGTTGGAAGAGCAGCTCTTCTTGGAGCTGGGGCGGAAGCCGGCGCAGGTCTTTCTGGACAGCGTTAGGGACGATCAGCGTGTATCTTGTTTTTTGGCTCTTTTCTGCATTTTGGCCCATCGTGCTTGCAATTCTGTGAGCGTAGCGACGTGACCCGCCCGGATTTCCTCAGCAACCTGGCGATCACGCTCCGCCAGCATGCGGAGAATGCGTGGATCATCCATCCAATCTTGCTCCTCAGCCCCAGTGACTTGGCGCAAGAGTGCCTCCACCTGCTCTGGTGTCAAGTGTAAAGTGATAGCAATAGTCTGCTCTTTGTGCTTGGGCATACTCTCGCCTCGCGCCGAATTCTACACAGATGGAACCCAGCTGTCAATGCTAGAAACAGCTTAGCGGCAGTCCATCGGCAGGATTCTCTTTAAGTATTCTAAATCTTCCGCGCGGAATTTCTCGTTCTGGACTAGGTAGGGGTTAATCTCGGCTTGCGCGTTCATGATCCCGCCGTCGGGATTATGATTGAGCCCTAACATATGACCCAGCTCGTGGCTGGCGACTTTGGCAAATAAGATCGCAAGCAGCTCCGGCGGCGCGAGTCTCAGCCCACGATTGACGTGAAAACTCCCGACAAAGACAAACCCGCGATCGTCCTTGCGCAGATTCCCAAAATCTAGCGGCGCTAACCCCAAGATCGGGATGCGATTCTCCGGCGAGAAGAAGACCGTACTGAAAATCCCCGTGGGCTGGCGCAGATAGAATCTGACGTTCACGCCCTCATAGTCGCGCTCCATCTGACGCCGGATCGCTGGGATGAAGACGGTCATTAAATCAGAAGAGGGGAGTGATGTCATCTCTTCTAACAGAGTGATACTTGTGCTGGCGAACTCCAGCGAGACGATCTGAGCGCAGCGATTGGGCATGGGCGCGAATTCAAAATACTCTGCCCAGGCGTTGTTGGCTTCGTCAAGTTCAAAGAGCTCTCCGTTGGGGTCGGCCTTAGCACGCAGTACTTTTTCGCCGACCTCGACTGTCCATGGGATCGCAACGCTCACTTCTTGCCCGGCGGGCAAGCTCTCTTGTAGGGTCTGCACGGCGAGCAGTTCGCCGTCGACGTAAAAGCCCACAGACACGAACGCTGCTGGCCCTTCTCCAATATTGGCGACCGTCGCCACAAGATGAGCTGGCCCCCCAGATACAAGTGAGTCAGCTTCAATGCTCACGCGGTGCACGACCAAGTCTGCCCCTGTAAATTCGCGCGTCGTCGCGTTGACGATCTTATAGAAAGCGTTATTGCTCTCGTCGAGCTCGGAGACGGTCTTAAACGGATCTACGCTGACGCGCAAGACGGTCTCGCCGGGCTTGGCATCCCATGACACGGGAACTTCGAGGGATTGCCCAGGGGCAAGATCAGCGAGAAAGCGCACACCAATCTGTACTCTGTCAGCTTTGAACTCTACTGCGAAGACGTCGTTGGTCGTGCGCGTGCCCTGATTGGCGACCGTCGCGATGATCTGCACGGTGCTGCCAGGCGTGGGAAACGCCGGATCGAGCCGCACTGAAGTTATGACAAGATCAGGGGCCTCAAGCTGCTGTGCCCACGCTACAGTGCTGCTCAGCAAGATGACCAGACTGAGTATCGCTTTGCTGATTGTTTTCATAATTGACCTAACTCCCTGGCCCCCTGGGGCTAGGGGAGAGGTGTTAGCCTATCCGTCCCTACATATTCTTGCAACGGCTTTGGGATGAGCACCGAGCCGTCGGGCTGCTGATTGTTCTCCAAGATCGCGACAAAGAGTCGCGACGTCGCTAATCCGGAGCCGTTCAGCGTGTGCACATATTCGGGCTTGCTCCCCTTCCCCCGGCGGAAGCGGATATTGCCACGCCGTGCCTGAAAATCTTCGCAGTTACTAATCGAGCTGACTTCGTAGTAGCGATTCTGCGAGGGGATCCAGACTTCCAAGTCTATCGTCTTCGCCGACTGCTGCGCAAGATCGCACGTGGGCAGCAGCGCGACTCGATAGTGCACATTGAGCTCTTTGAGGATATCTTCGGCGTCCTCGACCAAGCTCTCTAATTCAGCGTAAGACTCTTCGGGCTTGGTGAATTTAAAGAGCTCGACTTTATTGAACTGATGCATTCGGATAAGCCCCTTCTCTTCCTCACCGTAGGTGCCGGCTTCTCTGCGGAAGCACGCGGTGTACGCGCAATATTTCAAGGGGAGTTGCGCGCCGTCTAAGACCTCGTCACGGTGGAGATTAGCGAGTAAGACTTCTGCTGTGGGGTTGAGATAGAGCTTATCTTCGGGGCAGAAGTAGACTTGATCGGCGAATTTCGGGAGCTGCCCCGCGGCGAAGAAGCTCTCTGGGTTGCCCAAAAACGGGGGAAAGATCGGGATATAGCCGTTCTTTTCAGATTGATAGCGCAGCATGAAGCTGATCAGCGCCATCTCGAGCAGAGCGCCCTTGCCCCGATAGAGCGGGAAGCGCGAGCCGGCGATCTTGGCGGCTCGCGGAAGATCTAAGAGCCCTAGCTGCTCCCCAAGCTCAACGTGATTCTTGAAGGGAAACGAAAATGTGGGCTTCTGCCCGAATTCTCTTAAGATTTTTTTGTCGCCCTTGTTGGGGCTGACGGGGACACTTTCGTGGGGGAGATTGGGCAGCCGCGCTAAAAAGTCTTGGATCTCTTGTTCGATCTGGGCGAGTTTACTGTCAAGGGATTTGATCTGATCGGCGATGCGCCCCATCTCCGCAATGAGATTTTGCGCTTCGCTCTCCTTCTTCTCGCGCTTGAGCTGCGCGATCTTTTCAGTAGCTTGGTTGCGTTGTGCTTTCAGCTGTTCGACGTGGGCGATAAGCCTTCTGCGCTCCTCATCGAGCTTCAGGAGTGGCTCTAGCGAGATGGACTCATCGCGGGTGCGCAGGCGCCGCTCGATCTCGTGAGGGTTCTCGCGGATCAGTTTGATGTCCAACATACACACTCCTCACCGTATATGACAGAATAGTAGGCTTATTGTAGCCAAAAAAACGCGCCTCGGCCACTGGCCGAGGCGCTTTAAGAACGCCTGACAATTGTAGGGGCAACCCCCTGTGGTTGCCCAGGGGCAGGCACAGGGGCCTGCCCCTACCTTGTTAGGTTATGGCCGGCTCGTCGTAGCTTTATTGATCAAGAGCACGTCCTTGCCATCGCGAGCGATATAGATATCGGGCTTGCCATCTCCCGTAAGATCTTTGAAGACAACGCCGTTGCCGCCCTCGTTGCCCCCTTCGACGGGAAGATCTATCGCGATAAAGTACCCGCGACCGTCGTTCATCAGCAACAGATTGGGGGCTTGTGGCGTCTGCTGCGCGCGCACCATCGCGATATCTAAATCCTTGTCGCCGTCGAAGTCGGCGTAGTCAAAATCAACACAATTGAAGACCCCAAAGGGCAAGCGCAGCGCGGTCTCGTCGCTGAAGAAGCCCTTGCCGTTGTTGATCCACAGCACGGCCCGACCGGCAATCGTCGGCGGCGTGATCGGGTTATTACACGCGAAGACATCTAAGTCGCCGTCGCCGTCTACGTCGAGATATTTGATAGCTGTCGTGTTCGTCCCCTGTTCGAACGAGACGCGATAGGCTGTTTCGTCAGTGAAAAATCCCCGATTGCTATTGATGAGCACGCGATTGACTTGGTTGACGCCGCCCTGAGTGGGCTCGCCCGTGCCCAGCACCAAGTCATTATCTTTATCGCCGTCGAGATCGGCACAATCGGCTGCGGCTACACTGAAAGACCCGACTTGCTGAAAGCGGCTGCCGCTCTCGTCGGCGTAGCGGCCGGTGCCATCGTTCATCCATAGACGCGCGGGCTCGCCTGCCTGCGTCCCCACGAACAGATCGAGATCGCCGTCGCTGTCTACATCGCAGAACCGCGCCGCGAACGAGCGATTGATCACGACGCCGGGGAGCCGATTCGACGTCTCATCTTGGAAGAGCCCAGCCCCCGTGTTGACGAGAATGCGATCGGGCTCGCCGCCGCCTTGCCCTCCGCCCATCGCCAAGACGATATCGAGATCGCCGTCTCTGTCAATATCGCCCAGATCAGCTCCAAACGGGATCTGACTGGGAATTGCAGGAATCCGTCGCGCCGAGTCGTTCTCGAACTTCCCCTGCTGATTGATCAAGACCCGAATGAGCGCGGGATCTCCGGGGCGGTTGCCGACGATCAGATCGAGATCGCCATCTTTATCAATGTCGGCAGCGCGGACCCAGAAGCTCCGATCTCTGTCGGGCTGGAGCCGCGTGGCGGTCTCGTCGGCAAAATCTGTCGAGACCGGCCCGCGCGGCTGCGCCACTACAAACCCTCCCACCACCGCCAACCCCACCACCAACACCGCCAAGCGAAACACGAGCGCACGCATGAGAATCGCCTCCTTGGATTTGTGCGCCCCAATTCTATAAGAACGCACGTCAAAAATCAGTGGAAATGGCGTGAAAAGTCCGTCGCAACCGAGACAGCCGTCGTTGCTTGCTCCCTCAATTTTTGTCATAATCTGAGCGTGTTGCGAGTGAATGTGGGTTCCAATAATCCCATCAAAGCCCAAGCGGTGAAGAACGTCTTCGAGCGCGCCTTCGGGCCGACGGAGGTCCGTCTTATCTCTGTCGAGTCCGGCGTGCCGGTGCAGCCCTTCGATGACGAGACTGCGCAAGGGGCCTGCGAGCGCGCCAGAAAAGCTTTATTAGACGCGGACTTCGGCGTGGGGATCGAAGCTGGTCTCATCTGGCACAAAGAGCTCAAGCTCTATTTTGACGTGCAGTTCTGCGCTATCGTCAGTCGCGACGGCAAGCTCACAATCGGGCACGGGTCGGGGTTTGTCTATCCGCCAAAAGTCATAGAAAGAGTTTTAGCGGGCCGACCCGTAGGCGAGGTCATGAGCGCGCTGGCGGGCATCGAGAAGCTTGGACATAAAGTAGGTGCTATCGGGTATCTCTCAAAGGGTTTACTGACTCGGGAGCAGCTCACTGAGCAAGCTGTGTTGATGGCGCTCATTCCGAGATTGCGCCCAGAACTCTATGAGCCTTGAGTTTTTTCTCTTTCTGCTCTTTGTCGCGTTGGGGAGCTTGCCGCCTCCCCAGACCCCTTCGGTTGCAGTCGTAGCGCCCCCGCCATCGCCGCCGACGGTCTCCCCGCTGCCACCAAAAGTCTCGCGTCACTTCACAGTGAAAGACTATTTTGTCATTGTGATCGTCATTGACGGCCTGCGCCCCGATGCGCTCCAGCGTGCCCAGACCCCCAATCTCGACAGACTGTGGCAATCAGGGCTCTATAGTTGGAACGCTCAGACTGTCATGCCCAGCGTGACCCTGCCTGCCATCGCGTCGCTTGTGAGCGGCGTGCCTCCGGAGCGCCATCGGATAGATTGGAACCATTGGGCACCAGAGCTGGGGCGCATTACTGTGCCGACTATCTTTGAGATCGCTCAGAGAGAGAACATCTCTACAGTCGCATTTGTGAGCAAGCGCAAGCTGGAGCATCTCTTCAGCCCGGAGACGCCGCTCTTTGTGCTCAACGCTACTGCCCAGCACCTAGTCGAAGAAGCGATGAAATATATCTCAGAGCATCGGCCAAGATTGGTCTTTCTCCATCTCTCAGACGTAGACGATGCGGGTCATCGCTACGGCTGGATGACGGTGAAGCAGCTCCAAGCTGTCGAGCGCGTGGACGAAGCTCTCGGGCTTCTCTTACAGCGCCTCGAAGACTTCGAAATTCTCGACGATTCTGTTATTATCGTCACAGCTGATCATGGGGGGCACGGGCGCATCCACGGCACCGACGACCCTAGAGACATGACGATCCCGTGGATCTTGTGGACTTCTGATATCGAGATTGGGCGCGAGCTGGCTCAGCCTATTTATATTTACGACACGGCCGCGACGGTGCTTGCTGCGCTCGGCGTGGTGATCCCGGCGGATTGGGACGGGGTGCCGGTTTTAGAAGCCTTTCCCGAAGCGATGATGAGCGAGTAGTTACAAAGAGACTTGACGACACTTCCCCCAGACGCTATAGTTGCTCAAGGTGAACTCTATGCCTCAACTGACTCTCAATCTCGACGTAGAAGAGCTGAAAGCTCTCATTCTGCAGCTGCCAGCACCAAAGCTTTTGGAACTTGTAGATATGCTCGAAGAACGAGTGGAGACTCTCACGATGATGCAGCTGGCTGAGACAGGCTTTCGCGAGTGGCACGAACCTGAAGAAGATCTCTACGATGTCCAAGCCTAAGCGTGGGGAGATTTGGCTATTGCGCTTCCCATTTACAGATCTCACATCTGTCAAGCTGCGACCCGCTTTGGTGTGGGCAGTTCACCAAGAGGACTTGATAGTGTTGGGAATCTTCTCCCGGATTCCATCCAGCGCCGTGCGGAAGACCTGGGTGCGGATCGAAGATCAACATCCAGAGTTCAGCCGGACTGGGCTTCGAAAGACATCTCTTGTGAAGGCTGAGAAGATTGCCGTTGTCCATGAGTCGGTCTTGCAGAGAAAGCTAGGTCGCTTGCCCAATGATCTGATGCCTCATATAGAAGAAGCACTGAAAAAGGCTCTGCTCATCTCTTGACGTACTCAATATACCAAGTCACGCGTTTGAAAGGCGGAAAACGAGCGAGCTCTCAAGGATGAGTGCTCGTGAGAGTTCATTTGTCCCGCAGCCAGTCTGGTCATCGTGAGCTAGGGGCGAGCAAACAACATAAAGAAAAAGCGCTGGGCACGGAAGGTCGCCACGCCGTGCCCTTTGCTTTGCAACTCCCCAGCTCTCTGCTATAATTACAGTGCGCAGAAGCGCATGGTCTTTGACAGTTGGGGGTGCACTGGATTCGACGGGGATGCGGCAGGGCGGTTGCAGGCGGAGTTGCGGCCACCTCCCAAAAACGGTCGAAGGCACATAAGTGCCAACTCTTTTGCTTACGCCACTGCCTCTCTGAACTAACGAGGGGCATCTCTCACGAGAGCTTTGCCCGTCGGCTCGCGTGAGGGACCGATGAGGCGGGCTGACCGCGCGCTCGGCTCCGGGGCGCGTGGGAATCTCCAAAGGGAGCTCGGATCAGCCGATCCTGTTCGGTGGGAGCGGCTGATCTTAACGCAAAACACCGGACTAAGCCTGTAGAAGCCAAACGAAAGCATCTCCGGACGCGGGTTCGATCAAGGCGAGGTTATGGCAAAGAGAGTAAGGGCTCTAACAGCAGCCGAGAGCGCATACCTTGCTGGGCTAATTGACGGCGAAGGAACGATTACCCTGGCCCGCAAGTACAAGGGTGCTCATCGACATTTGCTGGTCTCTATCAGCAACACGGAGCGCCCCGTGCTTGAGTGGGTTCAGAGAGTGATCGGCGCTGGCCGGATCACAACGAAGCGCATTTACAAATCCGGACATGCAAGGTGCTAAGGCAGCGAGAAGAGTTCATTACAGAGTTCTTTGCCATAACCTCGCAGGGTCGCCCTAGGCAGCAATGCCTAGGTGAAAACGGGGCTCACATCGGTGAAGCCTGCTCGTGTGCTCACGCACACGATGGCAACGCCGAGGGGTCGGAAGAGGGCCAACCTCAGGCCGGCCCTGTAGAGACTCATAGACCTGCCGGCAAGAGACGTGGGCAGGCACTAGGAGCATAATATATGCTAACACGCCCCGCATCCCGTAATCGGGATGAAGGCATAGTCCAGCCCAGCTCGAAAGAGTTGGAATCGCTGTCCCGCCACCTCCACCAGAACTGCTTTATGCGCTACCGATGGGGAATCGCGATAGTCTCGCTCGGCTTGGGGGTCACCTTGGTATTAGGCCAGCCCCAAGCCCCCGCCCCATTGATCGCCTACGCAGAGCTCGATAGCTCCATCAACCCCATTACGAAAGACTTCCTGCTGCGCGTCATCACCGAAGCGCACCGCGATAACGCGTCTCTTCTGCTCATCCGCTTGGACACCCCCGGTGGGCTTTTAGAGTCTACGAAAGATATGGTCACGGCAATCTTAAACTCTCCCATTCCCATAGTAATCTGGGTTGGACCAGGGGGAGCGCGCGCGGCCTCCGCTGGGGCGTTCATCACCATGGCCGCTGATATCGCAGCGATGGCCGAGGGCACCAATATCGGCTCGTCAACCCCCATCTCACTAGGGCCAAGTGAGGGCGAACAGCCCGATAAAGACGACCCTGCTCGTAAGAAGATTATGGAGTTTGTCGCTTCAGAAGCGCGCAAGATAGCCGAGAAGCGCGGACGCTCCAAAGAGTGGGCCGAAAAGTTTGTGCTCGAGGGCAAGTCGCTCACGGCTCACGAAGCGTTAGAGAACAATATTATCAATCTGATCGCCAACACCCGCGAAGAGTTATTAGCTCGTCTTGATGGCTACGAGTTGCAGCGCGACGGCCAGACGATCCGTTTGCAAACGTCTGGAGTGCCCCTGAAAGTCTACGAGCGCAGTCTGAAAGAGCAAGTCATGAATTATCTTGCTGACCCCAACGTCGTCTATCTGTTGCTGACTATCGGGATTTACGCGCTGATCGCGGAGTTCTTCACGCCCGGCTTTGGGGTGGGGATCGGCGGCGCGATCTGTCTCTTATTAGCTCTTCTGGGCTTGCAAGTCTTGCCGTTTAACGTTACGGGGTTGGCGTTCATTCTCTTGGGCGCAGCCCTGATGGTCATTGACATCTTCACGCCGACGCACTTGGCCCTGACGGTCGGTGGGGTGATCTCGCTTCTGATCGGGTCGTTTATGCTCTTTGATATTGAGAGCATTGAGGCCCCGGCGCTCAGCATCTCGCCCATAAATATCTTTGTGACTGTGGGGACGATCACGGCGCTCTTTGTCTTTATGATCACGAAGGGGTTGCTCATTCAGCGCAAGCCGGTCTCGACGGGCAAAGAAGGGATGCTCGGCGCGGTGGGCACTGCCCGTGACGAACTGAATCCGACGGGGATGATCTTCGTCCAAGGGGAGTATTGGCTAGCGACGGCGATAGACGGGCCGATCAAGCCTGGAGAGAGTGTGCGCGTCGAGCGCATCGAGAACGGCAAGCTCATAGTACGAAGAACGTGAAGGAGGTCGCGCATCATGCAAAAGACGCTCGGTTTTTTCACGGCGTTGATCGTGCTCGTACTGATCGCTGGGGCGTTCTGGTACATCTCGACGCGCCCCAGCCCACCAGTATATAATAAGCCGGAGCCGACAGTCTCCCTCAACCCCGATGACTACCCGAAACTGCAAGAGCGCTTAGTCGGGCTGATCGGAGCAACCGATCCCAGGGCATTTGCGAAAGAGAACGGGTTCGAGCAAGATCTCAAAGACGGCAAGGTCGTCGTGGTCATCGAAGCGACTGGTGCTGAAGCGATAGAGGAGCTGCGGTGGGCCGTGGAAGCGCTCGACGGCATAGTAGAAACAGACTACGAGAATCAGCTACAAGCGCTCGTGCCCATCAAAGCCCTGCTCAAGCTTGCGAAGCACCCGCATATTGAGTTTATTCGTCTGCCTGTCAGGCCCAAGCCCGATTGAGCAAAAAGAGTAAGCCCCATTACTGTCAGGGTACCCTGTCGGTCTGGTATAATAGCGACGAATTTTTCTAAAAAGGGGTCGAAGAGCATGAGGAAGCTACTTACGCTCGGAGTCTGTCTTATCGTCCTCGCAGTCGTGGTGCCCACAAGCCCTCAAGCCCAAGACGTGCGGAAGATCCAAGACTTACTCGTTGAAAGCCTAGCGGCATTCGAGTCGGGGCTAGAGATCCCAACGCTGCCCGCGAATAAGCCCGAAGATCTGAAAGCCGGCAAGATGCGCATCGTGCTCGAAGCGACACAGGCGTCTGAAGTAAAAAGCATTCAAGCACGTGTGGCGGCGCTTGGCGGGCGCGTCGAGGCCGTCTATAGAAATCTCATTCAAGCGTTCATCCCAATGAAAGCCGTGACGGCGTTGGCGGGGCTCAGTTCTGTCTCTTGGGTGCGCACCCCGTTAGTCCCCGTGTGGGAGCAAGGGAACACGGTCAGCGAGGGCGTGCGGGTCATCGGGGCCAATCTCTGGCACGAGGCGGGGATCAAGGGCCAGGGAGTGAAAGTCGCCATTGTTGACGGGGGATTTAAGGGCTACCAAAGACTCTTAGGGAGCGAGCTGCCCCCACCTGAGCGCGTCATCGTGCGCTCGTTCAATCGCGACGAAGACATCGAAGCCGACGAGCGCCACGGTACTGCTGTGGCAGAGATCGTCTACGATCTCGTTCCGGAAGCGACCTTCTATTTAGTGAATTTTGACACCGACGTCCAGCTGGGGCGTGCTATAGACTTCTTGATCTCTGAGGGCGTTCAGGTCATTAACACGTCGTTTAACTTCCTGGGGACGGGCTGCCCGTGGGAAGGCACGGGGCTTCTTGAACCTATTGTGAAGAGGGCGCGCGACGCCGGGATCTTCTGGGCAGTCTCAGTGGGCAACCACGGCACAGAACACTGGCAGGGGGTCTTCGACGATCCCAACAAGAACGGGTTCCATAACTTCTTGGGCGACGACGAGGGCCTCACGCTCGATGTGGACGCTAATGAAGTTGGGGAAGTCATTGCTATACTTAGCTGGGAAGACAAGTGCGGGAAGGCCACAGAGAACTATGAGCTTCTGCTCTTCGACGATGCTGATCGGCGTCGCGCCAGCGGCAGCCAACTGCGCACGGGCTGGCCCTCACGCTTGCTCGTCTTCACTGTGCGCGATTCAGGGAGATATCACTTAAAGATTCGGCAGCGCACCGCGACCAAGCCCACGGCGCGCCTTGATGTCTCGGTGATAGACATCGAGCCGGAGTATTTCGTCTTTGAGGGCAGTGTTGGAGTCTTCGAGCCTGCTATATCTCCCAGTGCGTTCAGCGTCGGTGCGACCGATTTTCGCAACGATTCTGCGCGACGCTACAGCTCGCGCGGGCCGACCAAAGACGGGCGAATCAAGCCCGACTTTGCTGCCCCTGACGGTGTGCGCACTGTGAGTTTCCGGCCATTCTTTGGCACGTCTGCAGCCAGTCCGCACGTCGCTGGTGCAGCGGCGTTAGTCAAGAGCATCCGGCCCACCTGGGGCCCCAAGGAGATCGCGGACTTTCTCGCGTCCCGTGCTGTAGATCGTGGCGAGGACGGCCCGGATAACACGTATGGTGCGGGGCGCATTGCTTTGGGTGAGCCACTGAAAGAAGAGAAGCCCGCCGAAGTGACGATCGGGGTCTTCCCGGGGAAGCTGAAGTTCGTGGCGCAAGTCAACGGCCCAGCTCCTGCCCCGCAGCTTCTGGAGATCACGAATGTGGGCGCGGGGGAGTTTGTTTGGATGGCACAAGCGCAGTCGGATTCCGTGAAGCTCTCAGCTACGAGTGGGGCCGGCCGGGCGCTAGTCCAAGTGAGCCTTGAGATTGCGGGGCTTGTGGCGGGCACGTACGAGAGCGCGATCACCATCACAGCGGAGAACGCGCAGAACAGCCCGTTCACGGTGCCCGTCGAGATTCAGATCACGGAGGGCGTTCCCACAGGAGAGCTGATCACGCTCTTTTTCAGCAAGTTAGAGTTTGTCACCCCCTCAGTGTGGGCGCGGAGCGAGCGCGGCACGCCAAGCGATGGTTGCTTAGTTTACACGAACAATAGCTCTGAAGCGCAGCGCATCCGCGTGACGCTCACTGACGGCAGCACCGTTACAGAGTACGACGTGCCCGCGAGCAACGCCGTGACCGCGTGCGGGGATATTCTGTATGTGGATTTGAGGCAGAAGGGCTTGTGAAACAGTGCCCCCTCTCCCGGTGAGTTACGGGAGAGGGGCGCTCACTTTTGACACCGCGGGCAGAAATATGTGCCGCGCCCGCCTTGCTCGATGCGCACAATGGGCGTACAACAGCGCACGCAGGGCTCGCCTGCACGATCATAGACCCTCAAAAAATTCTGAAAATTCCCGGGCTCGCCCGTCAGCACTCTGTATGTTCTCACTGACGTCCCCTGCTTGGCGATCGCTCGCGCGAGAATACGTTCGAGCTGAGCAAAGAGCCGCCGCGCCTCAGAGCGAGAGAGATCTTTAGCTCGACGGTGTGGGTGAATCCCGCTGGCAAAGAGCGCCTCGCACGCATAGATATTCCCAATCCCCGCGATCTTGCGCTGGTCTAATAAGAGCTTCTTGATCTCTCGGTCGGTCTGCAAGAGCGCAACAAAATTCTCAAAAGTGTAGGTGGGTTGGAATGGCTCGATCCCCAGCCCTGCCAACGGGGGAAGCTTTTCAGCGCGCGCGCTCGGTACCAGATGGAGCGTCGCCAAGCGCCGCGTGTCGCTGAAATACAAAGTCCTCTCTTGCGTGAACTCAAAGATGAATCGCGGGTTCTCTATCGGGCTAAGTGTGGGCCAGCCCGTCATGCGCAGGTGCAGAATGACCGTATTCTTCCCAAAGTCGAAGAGCAAAAACTTCGCGCGACGCTGCACGGCGCGCAAACGACGCCCCACGAGCGCCGCAATCAGCTCTTGCTCTGAAATGTTCTGGAGCAAGCGCGGCTCGTAAATCTTTAAAGCCCCAAGTACGCGCCCTTCCAGCTCTTGCGTGAGCGCGCGGCGGAGCGTCTCGACTTCGGGAAGTTCGGGCATAGCTTAAGGCCCTCATCTCAACTCTTGAGATGAGGGCCCCCCACCAGCACCGAAAGAAGTCTAGTCACATTCGGAGAAGCCGCAGTCGCTGCAGATGTAGCAGCCGTTCGTGAAGATCAAGACACCGCCGCAGCTGGGACAGAGCTCGACGTCGCGCTTGGCGTCGTGCCCGTTGGCTTCAGTCGGCTGGGGCGGACGCGGCTTCACTTCCTCCAGCAGCGTCAGCTGCTCCCCGCCCTTGAGATACTCTGCTAGTGCTTTGGCAATCGCATCGGGCACGGAGAAGACGACTGTGCCGTCTTCTTGCACCACCGGGCGCGAACCGCGAATCAGACTCAATTGATCAATGATCGCGCTGGGCTTGACCCCGGATCTCAGCGCCAGCGAGATCAAGCGTCCAATCGCTTCGGTGAACGCCGCCGTCGAGGTGCCGGACTTGCCCAGCCCCTGCACGAAGACCTCAAAGATTCCCTCGTCGTCTTCGTTCACGGTGATGAAGACCGTGCCCAGCTCCGTCTTCATTCTATACGTTTTGCCCTTGGCGACCCTGGGGCGCGGGCGCGGCACGAGCGTCGCTCGACCGGGCTTCTCGCCCTCCTTCGCTTCTTCTTTGGTGAGCAGAATCCCCTCGCGCGAGCCTTCTCGATAGACTGTGATCCCCTTGCAGCCCGCTTTCCACGCTTCACAGTAGATATCCCCAATCGTCTCCGGCAAGACGTCCTTGGCTAAATTGACCGTGCTGGAGATCGCGTGGTCAATGTGCTTCTGAATGGTCGCTTGCATACGCACTCTCATGATCGGCTCGATCTCGTGCGCCGTGACGAACGTCTTGGGGAGCTCTTGGATGTTCGAAAGCCCCATCTTCTCCAGGTACTCGCGCACCAACGGGTGGCTGACCTCGAACTCGCCCTTGCTTAAAGATTTGGACTTGCGCACATAGCTGAGTGAGAAGATCGGCTCGATCCCAGACGAACAACCCGCAAGCACCGAACCCGATCCCACCGGCGGCACCGTCAAGAGCGCCGCGTTGCGCAGCCCGTTCCTCTTGATCTTCTCGATCAGAGCCGAGTCCACACGCTTGATGAACGCGCTCTTCAAGTGCTTCTCGCAGTCGAACGCCGGGAACGGCCCCTTCTCCACAGCGAGCTCCGTGCTCTCGTCATAGACGATGTGCTTGATGCGCTCAAAGAGTCTATCAGTAAATTCGAGGGCTTCGTCGGAGTCGTACTTTAAGTTCAGCTTGATGAGCATGTCGCCAAATCCCGTAAATCCGACGCCAATTCTTCGCGAGCGCAGCGACGCCTCGCGCTGGGCTGGCAAGGGGTGCTTGTCGGCATTGTACTCGAGCACGTCGTCTAAGAAGCGCACCGCGTAGCGCAGGGCCTTCTCGAGATTTGTCCAATCCACCTGCGCGGTGGGCGCGAAGCTGTCCAGCACAAACTTCGATAAGTTAATATTCCCCAAACAGCATGCTCCGTAGGCCTCCAGAGGGATCTCGGAGTTGCTCACGATCAGCCCGTTGCCGATGAAAGATTTCGTATCTAAGACGGTGAGATCATAAACCGGCTCACAGATCTCTTCTTGAACGACGCGGGTGATTGTCGTCGTCGTTGTCACGGGGCGCAGCGCCATCTTGCGATGAGCGCGTAGGGCTTCGAGCTTCTCTCGCTTTGTCGAGAGTGCGCTTCCAATATAGCGAGCGAAGCGCTCGATGCACGGGTAACTTGTGATGCAGAGCTTGTAGACATTGTGCTTCGACTGGTAGATGCGTTCCTCGCCGTGAACTGTTATGTAGCGGAATGGCGTCGTTCGGCTGCGGTTCTTTCTTTCAGCTTCATAGACAGTGATGCTAGAGAATATTCCAAACTGCAAGAGCAGGAGTTGCACTTCCCGGATGAGCTGCTCCGAGATCGAAGAGAGCGAGATCATCGGGCGCTGCGAGGGATTGGAGACGGTGCCGTCGGCGTCAAACAGCCCACGCAAGAACGCCGCGGTGATCTCCTTGGGGGCACGGAAGATCGGCTCTGGCACGTGCTTCGCTACGCCCTTCTCTGGGTGCAGCCCTAGCTGCTGGAGCAAGCGCTGGAACGGCGCAGCACAGATGCTGACCCAGCAATGCTGCGTGCCGCGGCGATGCCTCACGGTGCACTCGTGCCCAAGTATGCTCCGAGTCACGCGGGAGAAGATCGCGGCAAGCTCTGAAGCTTCGGAGCTGTGCATGTGCAGATCAAGGCGCTTGCTGTGAGCAGGCTTCGTGGGCTTCCTGTGGTTCGTATAGCTGCCATCCCCGACGGCATATCCCAGCAGATACGCCAAGTCTTCCGTCCACCGTGTGGGGATAGTGATCAGCCGATAGTGTGCATCGCGGCGGCGCGGTTGCACATAGCTGCTGTCAATGTGGAGCTCCCAGGAGCGCTCGCTGAAGACTTTTTCCACCCAGCCCTCATCGTTGAGATCCGGTAGGGCTAACAGATCACCAGGCTGGAGTTCGTCTATGCGCTTCCACCCATGCGATTTGTGCTCCGGATCATACTCTGTACAGTTGAGCACTTTGACTTTATGATCGCACGTGCCGCGCAGCACAAAGCCGCTGGAGGTTTCGACGCGCCAGATGGGCTTGATCCCCGTAAACGCCACGCGATCAGCTTGAACTATAGCAATGCCCTTCTTCTCCTGAGCGCGGCGATCAATGAACACCGGCGGCATCTGCTGCGAGAGGGTTGCCGAGAGCACCAGCTTATCTAAGCGCATCAAGCCTTGGGGGGTGAAGACGCGCGTCTCGCCGGTGAGGCTACACGGATTAGTCGTGATCACTTCCATCCCGTTGTACTCTGTAGTCGATTCGCGCTTGACCGTGTCCCAGAAGATCACCCCTGGCTCAGCCGATGCCCACGCGTTTTTAACTAATTTCTCCCAGATCTCGCGCGCGCGCACCCTCTTCTCAAAGCGCCCGATTCTCTCGTTCTCGTAGCGCAGCACAAACTCTTCATCGCGTTCGACAGCACGCATAAATTCGTCAGTGACGCGCACGCTGATGTTCGCATACTGAACCTTGCGGCGCTCTGGGTCGTTCTTGATCTCAATAAAATCTAAGACGTCGGGGTGATCGACGCTGATCGTGATCATCAAAGCTCCGCGCCGCCCGCTCTGCCCGATCGTCCCCGTCGTCGTGGAGAAGAGCTCCATGAAGCTCACGGAGCCCGAAGAGTAGATCGCTGAGTTATTGACGGGTGATCCCTTGGGGCGCAAGATAGAAATGTCTGTGCCGACACCGCCCCCTAAAGAATAGGTTCGTGCGGCCTCTTTGCACCACTCGAAGATCCCTTCGATAGAGTCTTCCTTGATGGGAATGACATAGCAGTTGTGCGCTACCGCAAACTCTGCGACGAACGAGTGATCCTCAGCGACACTTAGGTCATAGACTGTTATGCGTTGTGGCGCGGTCCAGCCACACTCTTTCACCTTCACGAAGAGCTCGCCATCGAGCACTTTATAGAAGTAGTTCTGAGGAGCCTCAGCGAAGGAGCACTCGTAGTCCCAGTCTCCCTCCAGCCACGCTTTCAGGGCTTCGACATAGCGGTGGGTGCCGATGTGGATCCACATGCCACGATGGCGGGTGTACTTCAATATCCCTTCCCATCGGAGCGACGCGGCAACGCCTAAGCGCACCAAGATGAAGAAGACCTGACGCACCAAGGGAGGATTGGCAAGAAAGAGCTTGACAGAGTCTTCCTGAATGACGCCATCCCCCAAGAAGAGTCCAGCGATAAACGCCTTCTGGACCTTGGGAGGTGCGGTCAAGAACCATGCAGGCAGCTCCTTCTCATGAGCGCGCGCTGCCCCGCCAAAGAACGAGCGCACAAACTGTGCGAGGAGTTTGCTGTGGGCATAGACGCGTAGCCAGTGTCCTGGCTGATCTGTGCGCTCCTGGACTGCCGCTTCCACGCCGAAGAGCTGGCGCGTCAGTTCGCAGATGGCTTCAGCGTAGGGGCGTTCGTCTTTGCTCAACGTGAAGTAGACGCTGTGATCTGTGACGCCGCCCTCAGCTGTGAAGAACCCCAGCCATAAGCCAAAGCGCTCGTCTACAGCGATCTTGCGACGAATCCGCTTGCTCTCCTTAACCCCAACAGCTCCGTTGCCCCCTACGTATGCTGTTGCTGTGTAGATCAAGCTTGCCTCGTCTTCTTCAAGGAGGCTCTCATCAATATAATCGGCAAGGTCCAACTCGGACGGGGCCTCAGTCTCATCTGGGGCAATGCGCCCCACCCGAACATAATGTGCCGGGGTCAGCTCCTGTGCTGTCACCCATTCGACGTTCGTCCCATCAAACGCGAGGAAGCGATGCTCTTTGGTTGCGTAGATCGTTTGATCTCCAAGATACCAAAGGCGAAGAGATCGCAAGGGTTCTTCGATCTCTCGGCTCATCGTGTGAGTGACGGGCCGGAAGCGATTGCGATGGGTGAGAACCTCTTCCCCAACTTCGATATGCTCGATGGGCTTAGGCCCTTGACGTGTCCAGATATGTGTGCCTGAAGGGAAGCAATTCAGAAGCGTCGCGCGCCGTGGCTGCCCCGCACCGAACATAATGCGCCCGCCGGGGATGAAGCGAAAGTCTTCTAAGAGCCAATAGAACTTCTTCTCCCACTCGCGACGCTTCTTGGGGTCAGTTTCAGCAGACGCGATCTCGCGCGCCACGCGCTCCCACATCTCCACCGGGGTTTTCTCTATAATTGTGCCAGAGAGATCGCGCAACGCGTATTTGTCCAAGAAGCAGCGAATGCGTAGCTCATCGCCCCTGAAGAACTCGACGGTCTCGTTGGCGGTCGGGGCGGTCTTGGATGTGCGAATCTTGTGAGCCATCTGTGGTTTCCCCCTTCTCGTCATTATTAATCGCCCGCACGCCGCATCTCGGTCGCACACGAAGTGAGGCCGCTGGGACGAGAAGTCCCTTCTGATTTGGCCCTCACCCCGCCCTTCGGGCACCCCTCTCCCGTAGGTGACTACAGGGAGGGGTCGGGGGTGAGGGCCCCTCTTATAGATTATAGCGCGCTGGCGGCGTGCCGCAACGATTATGGGGGAGTTCTCCCGCTTTGTCAAGGGCGACAGCCGTCACGGTTTTCCAATAACAGCAGGCCCTTTCCGTTAAATCGTCCAGCTCTCGCCGGGGTGTAAGATGACGACTTGTGTTTCGGTCTGCGACTCGACTTGTGCTTTGAACTGTTGGGGGTCTTGGCGGATCGCCGGTAGAGTATTATAGTGAATAGGGATGACGACCTTGGGTTTGAGCAACTGAACGGCTTCGGCGGCAGCGTCGGGGTCCATAGTATAGTAGCTGCCGATGGGGAGAAACGCTATATCCAGTCCGAGCTTCCCGATGAGGGCCATGTCGCCAAAGAGCGCGGTGTCGCCTGCGTGATAGATTTTCTTGTTCTCTAGGGTCGTAAGCACGACACCGCAGGGTTCGCCCAAGTAATGTCCGTCATGGCTGGAGCTATGAAATGCTGGGGTGAGTTGCACCGTTCCGAACTCGAAGCGACTCAGCCCGCCGATGTTCATGCCAATCGCTTTAGCGCCTTGGGATTGACAGTACGTCGCGAGCTCAAAGATGGCGATGATCAGTGCGCCGGTGCGCTGGCTAATAGGGATAGCATCGCCCAAGTGATCGCTATGGCCGTGAGTGAGCAAGATCGCATCGGGCTTGAAATCTTCGGGCTTATGCTTGGCAACAGGGTTTCCGGTGATGAACGGGTCTATGAGCACAGAGTGCTTCTCTGTTTTGATCTCGACGGCGGCGTGGCCGATAAATGTGATCTTCATTATGACCTCCTTCTAATCTCCGCCGAACTCGCGCTTGATGAGTTCTCTGTCTTCGCCTTTTGTTGCTGTGAGCAATATCTGAATTCT
>JBKBIX010000019.1:0-18910 GCA_046293845.1 Bipolaricaulia bacterium
GCCGATCACGTGCCCCACAAAATTCGTCACCACCGACAGCCCTCGACTGTAGACATACTGCTGAATCGCGTGAGAGATATCCCCCACGCGATTTCCCCCGCGCGCAGCGTTGATGCCCTCCCACAGGGCTTCCTGAGCCGTCAGCACGACCTGCTGCTCACGCGGAGAGCGCGGCTCATCCTCAACAATTACTGTTGTTGCCAGATCGGCACAAAATCCTCGACGGATCATACCAATATCTATCGAGAGCACATCGCCAGCTTTGAGAACTCTATCGGCCTTCGGGATGCCATGCACAACTTCGGCATCCAGCGATGTGCAAATATTCGCGGGGTATATACGATCCCTGACACGATACCCCTTGAACGATGGCCTCCCGTCAGCTTCACAGATCAAACGCTCAGCTAGCTGATCGAGCTGGAGCGTACTCACCCCAGCACGGGCTTCTTCGGCTAAGCGTTGCAAAATCCCTTGCAGAATCTCTGCGTTCTCCCGCAGGACCGCGATCTCCGCTGCGCTCTTGAGCTTCATCGCCATAGCGCTCCTCACTCCAGCGCCCGTCGCGCTGCACGATAGACCGTCTCAATATCGCCGTGAGCGTCAATCTCACGCAGCACATTGCGCTTCTTATAAAAATCCAGCATAGGGCCAATCTCACGCGCGTACTGCACGTCAATCCGCCTCTCGATCACTTCTGGGGTGTCGTCGCTACGCTGCGTCAGCTCCACCCCGCACACGTCGCAGAGCGCGTTACGCTGGGGCGGGCTGGAGAGCAGATTATAGACCTGCCCACACTGTGGGCAGACCCGTCGCGCACTGAGCCGGCGCACGATCTCGGCTCGCTCGAGCCGAAAGTGCAAGACCCGATCAACCTCCGTCACGCTCTCGAGAATCTGTGCTTGCTTTAAATTTCTTGGGAACCCATCGAGCACGAAGCCCGTTGTCCCCTGCAAACGCTTCCGGATCATCTCCGCGACCAACTGATCTGGGACGAGCTCACCCCGGTCCATAAAGCCCTGGGCCTGCGCCCCCAACTCCGTGCGATGCTGCACCTCGCTGCGCAACAGATCTCCGGTCGAGATATGGGGAACACCCAGCCACGCCGCCAAGCGCACCGCTTGTGTTCCCTTGCCCGATCCCGGAGGCCCCAACAGCACGATCCGTCGCGCAGTCATAGCTCAGATACGACGCCCCAAGCCCCCTTTCGCAATCAAGTTCTCGTAGCGGCGCTCCACCAAGTGCGCCTCGATCTGCTTGATCGTGTCCACGCCCACACCCACGACAATCAAGAGCGACGTGCCCCCTAAGAAGAAAGCCGTCAAGCCGCTCAGATTCGTGATGATCATGGGCAAGAGGGCAATAATTACCAAAAATATGGCCCCAATGAACAACAACCGGCTTTGTACTAACTCGATATAATCAGTCGTGGGCTTCCCCGGACGGATGCCCGGGACGAAGCCACCCCACTTGCGCAGATTTTCTGCCAAATCTCGCGGGTTGAAGACGATCGCGCTGTAAAAGTACGTGAAGAAGAAGATCAACAGCGCGCTGAGCAGCATATAGAGCACATGGCCGCGTGAGAGGTCTGTCGCTAACCAATTGAGGAAATCGCCCAGAACGTTGACCCAGTCCCGAATGGCCCCCCTGGAAAAAGTGATCCCGTACACGGTCGCCATGTCGCCTGCGACCGCTAGAGGTATTAGCTTTTCAGCAGTCTCGCCCACATAGAGAGTTTTGGGTTTCCCAGGCTCTAGAGGGATGACAAGATGGCTGCTCTGCGTCTGGGCTAAGTTGGGGCGCTGACGGTTGAGCGCATCTGCAAGAGCTTGTGCGACTTCTTCGCCTTTTTGTGCTGGCGCAAGCGTGACCTGCACAAGGGTGCCCTCAGCAGCATCGCCAACACGCACAAAGAGCTCTCCCGGTTGGCTCTCGCCCTTGATCTCCAGGGAGATCGCGCGCTCGGTGGTCATCCTTGCCCAGATCTCAGTCTGTTGCGCAAACTGGAAGATCGTCTGCGGAATAGCGAGCAGCGCCACCGCGAAGATGATAGGGATCACGCCGCCTTGATTGACTTGTAAGGGCAAGAACGTGCTATGCCCGCCGTAGACACGCCCTTTGACCATGCGCTTGGCATACTGAATATCAATGCGGCGCGCCCCCAGCTGCACCATCACGATGCCCGCCGTGACCAGCACAAAGATCGCTACCAACAACGGCAACCACAGGGCGTTCAGCGGATTGGGGTTATTCACGATCTCAAGCCAGAGAGTACCGGCATAGCGGGGATAATCCGCGAGAATGCCGATCATGATGATCATCGAGATACCCCGGCCGATGCCGTTCTCCGTGAGGCGCTCGCCCAGCCACATCAAGAACATCGTCCCCGTGGTGAGCGCCACGATAGAGATAAACATAAACCCGAAAAAGCTTTGATTAGCCTGCACTAACCCTTGAGTATAAATCAG
Source organism: Bipolaricaulia bacterium (assembly GCA_046293845.1). Lineage (GTDB taxonomy): Bacteria > Bipolaricaulota > Bipolaricaulia > RBG-16-55-9 > DRXL01 > JANXCC01. Next base: position 2,466 of record JBKBIX010000019.1, read on the forward strand.
ATAACTTGTCCCAGCGGCTTGGATGAACGCCAAGGCGACCGTCCCGTAGCGCGTAATCTTATTGATGACGCGACGGCCTTCTTCGCCTTGCTCTTGGAGCTCTTTGAGCTTGGGGATGACCGCGACCAGCAAACTTAAAATAATCGAAGCGTTAATATAGGGAATGACACCCAACGCAAAGATGGAAAACCGCTCCAACGCCCCCCCCGTAAACGCACTCAAGAACTGCCCCAATTGCCCTAACTGTTCAAAGATATCTTTGAGCCGCTGCGGGTCCACTCCTGGCACGGGAATCCATGCCCCTAGACGAAAGACAATAATAATCCACAGCGTAAAGAGAATGCGCTTGCGGACTTCTGGGATTCGAAATGCCTCAAACAACCCTTCAGTCATGGCTCACTTCCCTGCCTTGCCCTCAGATTTCTTTGGCGTCTTCGGCTTGGTAGCCTTCTCTGCTTGTGTCTTAACTTCTTTGTCAGCCGGCTCAGCAGTTTGAGCTTTCTTCTTCTTCACGGGTTTGGCTTGCGTTTCTGGTTCTTCTTCAGGTGTTTTAGGCTCTGGGGGTACTGTGGCTTCTTCGGGGATGAGAGCTACTACCTGCCCCCCAGCAGCGAGAATCTTCTCTCGCGCGCTCTTGCTGAATTTATGAGCCTTCACGATCAGCTTCTTCGCAAGCGGGCCATCGCCTAAGATTTTCACGCCGCTCAAGGATCTCTCAATAAGCCCGCGCTCCTCGAGAACTTTGGGGGTGATCTCCGCGCCCTCAGGGAAAGCTTCGTTCAATTGGCCGACATTGACGAACGCATAAGTCTTTCTATGAGGGTTCTTGAACCCCCGCTTGGGGACACGCTTCCAGAGCGGGGTTTGGCCGCCCTCGAACGCCGGTGGCATCCGATACCCTGAACGCGCCGTCTGGCCCTTGCCGCCGCGAGTCGAATACGTCCCATGTCCCGAAGCGTTGCCCCGGCCGACCCGCTTGGGCTTTCTCACACTGCCCGGCGTAGGACGCAGATCGCTCAATCTCACTGCAAGACCTCCTCAGGTTTCTTATCACGCCGCTGCGCCACTTCTTCCAGCGTCCGCAGACGGCTTAAGCCATCGAGAGTGGCCTTCGCCAACGTCAAGGGGTTAGTGGACCCGCGCGCCTTTGTCAAGATGTCTTTGATCCCAGCCAACCGGCAGATCGTACCGACTGTCCCCCCAGCGATGACGCCTGTCCCAGGGAATGCTGGCTTCAGCAAGACCCGAGATGCTTTAAACTTGCCCCAGATCTCGTGAGGGATCGTCCGATCTTCGATCAGCGGGATGTGGATAATATTGCGCTTGGCATCGCGAATACCCTGCTGAATGGCTGACGGAACCTCACGGGTGTTCCCCTTGCCCAGACCGATGCGCCCCTTGCCGTCACCGACGGCAACGATGGCGCGAAAGCTGAGGTTCTTGCTCCCCTTGGTCACCTTGGCTACACGGCTTAAGTCTATAACTTCGTTCTCGAATTCTTCAACTACCCGTCGCTCACCACGTGGTCGAGCCATATTCTCTTTCCTCCCTCGCGCTTAGAAGCGCAGCCCGGCCTTGCGGCTGGCCTCAGCCAAGGCCTTCACAACCCCATGATAGGGATACCCGCCACGATCGAAGACCACGGCAGTAATCCCATTCTGTTGGGCGCGCTCTGCGATCACTTTCCCCAAGATCTGGGCCGACTTGACCGTACTCCCTTGGAGTTTCAGCGACTTCTCAAGCGTGCTCGCCGCAGCGAGCGTCCGCCCTGCTACATCGTCAATCACTTGAGCGTACAGATGCTTCACGCTCTTGTACACGCACAAGCGAGGGCGCTCCGGCGTCCCGAAGACCTTCTGGCGCACACGCCGATGCCGTCGCTCCCGATGCTCATTCCGACTCTTCAATTTCATACTCCTCACCCAGCCTTCGCCCCACCCGCAGCTCCGGCACCACCGGCGAGCTTGCCCTCCTTGCGGCGGATCTGCTCATCTTTGTACCGAATCCCCGTGCCCTTATACGGCTCCGGCTTGCGCAGCGCCCGGATCTCCGCGGCAACCTCGCCCACTAATTGCTTATCTGGGCTCGTGAGCACGATCTCCGTCTGGTCCTTCACCTCGGCCTTCACTCCCTCAGGCAAGCGATAGACTACAGGATTGTGAAAGCCGATCTCCAAAATCAAGTCCTTCCCTTGAAGCTTCGCACGATACCCTAAGCCCACAAGCTGCAAGACCTTCGTATACGGCTCCTGAACACCCTTCACCATATTGGCGAACAAGGCCCTATACAGCCCATGCCGCGCTTTGAACTCTTTCTCATCGCCCTTGCGCGTGACAATGAGCGTACCGTCGCTCATCTGCACACTCACGTACTTTCTCTCATAGCGCTGCACGAGCTTGCCCGCCTTGCCCTCGACTTCTACAGTATCTGGCAAGATCGTGACCTTAACGTCTTTAGGGATAGGAATCGGTTGTTTGCCAATTCGAGACATAGTCTCACCACACCTGGCAGATGAGTTCGCCGCCGACTCTCTTGGCGCGGGCCTGCTTGCCCGTCAAGACCCCCTGCGGCGTGCTCAAGATGGCCACTCCCAACCCCGAACGCACCCGAGGGATCTCGCCCACCCCGACGTAGACGCGCCGCCCCGGCTTGGACACCCGCTCTATCCCTTCGATCACGGGGTCCTTGCCGCGCTTCCCCTTGTACTTCAATACGATGATCAGATCGCGCTTCTTCTCGCCATCCACGCGATAGCTCTCGATGAACCCTTCTTCCTTGAGGACGCGCGCGATCTCGGCTTTAATATTCGAGTGCGGCACGCGCACCTCCCGTAAGCAACGTGCGATAGCATTCCGAATGCTCGTGAGCATATCTCCGATCGTGTCCATAAGACTCCTTGCTCTCCTACCAACTTGCCTTGCGAACACCGGGCAACTCGCCCTGGTGCGCCAGGGAGCGGAAGCACAAGCGGCACACCCCAAAGTCCCGCAAAAAGCCGCGACGACGCCCACACAGACTACACCGATTATAGCGGCGCGCCGAGAACTTGGGCGGCTTCGCCAGCTTCGCTCTCCATGCCGTCTTTCCCATCGCATCTCCTCCTGTTAAAGGTCAATCTTTGAAAGGCATCCCCAAGGCCTTGAGCAGATAATAGCCCTCGCGGTCCGTCTTCGCCGTCGTCACAATACAGATGTCCATCCCCTGCACTTTTGCGATCTGGTCGTATTTGATCTCCGGGAAGACCAATTGGTCGCTCAGCCCTAGCGAAAAATTCCCGCGCCCGTCAAACGAATCCGCTGAGACGCCGCGAAAGTCCCTGATCGCGGGCAAGACAACATTCACGAGTTTCTCAAAGAACGCGTAGGCGCGCACACCGCGCAGCGTCACCATACATCCCACGGGATCGCCCTTGGTAATCCCGAAATCTGAAATGCTCTTCTTGGCTTTCGTAACCACAGGGCGCTGCCCCGCAATCATCATCAAGTCCCGCACGCACCCCTCGATCTTCTTGGGGTCATCTTTCTCCTTGATCCCCATGTTGATCACGATCTTCTCGATCTTGGGGACTTGCATAATATTTTTATAACCCAATTCTTTCATAAGCTTAGGCACGATCTCTTTACGATAGCGTTCATGTAACATTCGCGATCACCAAACTAGTCGAACGTCTTCTTGCACTGTTTGCACTGGCGCAGCTTCTCACCAGATTCAGAGATCACAAAGCCAACACGTGTCGGCCGATCGCATTCTGGGCAAATTAACAGCACGTTACTAATATCGAGTGTGCCCTCTTGCTGGACGATCCCGCCTTCGCGGTGCTTCGCGGAGGGCCGCAGGTGGCGCGTGATCATCTGCACGCCCTTCACGATAATTCTACGCTCTTTGGGGAGGACCTGCAAGACCTCGCCTTCCTTGCCTTTGTCGTTGCCAGCGATTACCCTCACGGTGTCACCTTTGCGAATCTTCTGCATCAGAGCACCTCCGGCGCCAGCGACAGAATCCGCACCAGGCCCTTCTCGCGCAACTCTCTTGGGACTGGGCCAAAGATGCGCGTCCCCACCGGCTCCTTCGCTGCATTGATCAGAACAACAGCGTTATCATCGAAACGAATATAGCTTCCGTCTTCGCGTCGGTAGGGCTGGCGCGTGCGCACGATCACGCCCTTCACTACAGCGCCCTTGTCGATCTCACTCGTCGGGATACGCTTTTGCACCGAAGCGACGACGATATCCCCGATCTGTCCCCAGGCCGCGCTCGGCTGCCCCAATACACTAATCACGCGGACTTCTTTGACCCCGGAATTGTCCGCAACTTTCAAGATGCTACGAATCTGAATCATAGAACTCTCCCCCGTTAGATTTGGCCAGGGCGGGCACGCTCCAACACCTCGACCAAGCGCCAGCGCTTGAGTCGTGAGAGCGGCCGACACTCTTGAATCCTGACGAGATCGCCCTGCTTGGCTTGCTCATGCTCATCATGCGCGTAGAACTTCGCCCGCTGCATATAGTACTTCTTATAGAGCGGGTGCTGCACGCGCGTCTCGACCAACACTGTTATGGTCTTGGCCATCTTGTCGCTCACGACTCGGCCGATCTTCTCTCGCTTAGGCATACGTGCTCATCCTCACTTGGCGCTCGTGTGTAACTGTAATTGGCGTTCGCGCAGGATCGTCTTGACGCGGGCGATCTGGCGCTTCAGCTGCGTCAGGAGCGCCGTATTGTCTTGTTGCCCGGTCGAAACAGCAAAGCGCGCATTGAAGAGTTGCCGTTTCAATTCTCGCTCCTTCTGCTGGAGCTCGGCATCGCTCAACTCCCGCAACTTGTCGATCTTCTCCATACTTAGCGCTCCCCACCCAGTCTCAAACGCTCCCGCAGGCGCGTCTTGATAGGTAGCTTATAGTCGACTAATCTCTGAATCTCTTGCGCCTTGGCGCGATCCACACCGCTGATCTCAAAGAGGATCCGCCCCGGCAACACCACGGCGCACCACCCCACAGGGTCCCCTTTCCCCTTGCCCATGCGCGTCTCCGCGGGCTTCTTCGTTATGGGCTTATCGGGGAAGATTCTCACCCAGATTTTCGAGTTCTTCTCCATCTCGCGCACCATCACGGTACGGCAGGCTTCGATCTGCTGCGCAGTAATCCACGCAGGCTCTAACGCCTGAATACCGAAATCCCCAAAGGCCACGGTAGAGCCTCGCATGGCTTTGCCCTTGCGATTGCCGCGATGGTCTTTTCTAAACTTGCGCTGCTTGGGCGCTAGTAACGCCACGAGACTCACCTCCCCGTGCCGGGTAGATATCCCCGCGATAGAGCCAGACTTTAATCCCGATCATGCCGTATTTCGTCAATGCTTGGGCAAACCCGTAGTCAATATCCGCACGAATCGTCTGCAACGGGACCCGCCCGGCCTTGCTCTCAATAGACCGAGCGATCTCCGCTCCACCCAAACGGCCCCCACAACGAATCTTCACACCCTTGGCCCCATGCTCCATCACCCGTTGGATGACTTCTTTCATGGCACGCGGGACGGGGATGCGGTTCTGTATCCGAGACGCCACATCCTCAGCCACTAACGTCGCTTCCAGATCCGGGTGGTCGACCTCTTTGATATATATCTTGACCTTGCGCCCAATCGCGTCTTCCAGCTCTTTTTGGAACTGATCGATCTCTTGCCCGCCCTTGCCAATGATGATCCCCGGCCGAGCGGTGTGAATGAGAATAGAGACCAATTCTTCCGTGGGGCGCTCAATGCTGATCTTGGCGATCCCCGCGCCGTAATAGCGCTGCTTAATCATCTTGCGGATCCGCTGGTCCTCCTTGACGTACTCCGGCGCCTTCTTCTCCGAGAACCAGCTGGACTTCCATTTCTTGGTGATCCCCAAACGAATCCCATAGGGATGCGTCTTGTGTCCCATAGGTTATCCTTCCTTCTTGGCGCGAGCTTGTGGTTTCCCAGGGTCATCACAGACTACAATAGTAATATGGCTCATGCGCCGCTTGCGAATCGATACCTTCCCCCGCGACCCTGGGCGCATGCGCTTGAGAAACGGCCCCTTGTCCACGCGGGCCTCCTTCACCCACAGAGCATCCACGTCCATATCGTAATTGTGCTCGGCGTTCGCCACAGCCGATTCCAAACACTTGCGCACGGGGACTGCTGCCTTCACTCTGGCAAAACGCGTCAAGCGCAATGCTTCGTCGACCGGCTTGCCCTGGATCTGTTGTGTCAGCAGCCGGGCCTTCATTGGCGATATCCGAATCCATCGAGCCACTGCTCGCGCTTGCATAGCCTCCTCCCTACTTCAACGCTGGGGCTTTCTTCTTCTTGATGCCGCCATGGGCCTTGAACGTGCGGGTCAACGCGAACTCCCCCAGACGGTGCCCCACCATCGTCTCCACAATCGAGACCGGAACATGCGTCTTGCCGTTGTGCACTTTAATAGTCAATCCGACCATCTGCGGGGTGATCATGCTCGCCCGCGACCACGTCTTGATCTCCGAGATCTCCCCGCGTTTCATCTTTTCGACTTTTTTGAGCAGCTTCGGGTGCACATACGGCCCCTTCTTTAACGACCGTGCCATATCAGACCTTTCCCCCTTTACGCCGCGAGACGATCAGCCGATCGCTGGGTTTATTGGGCTTGCGCGTGCGCACGCCCTTGGCGGGTTTCCCAGAGAACGTGCGCGGCGGCCCGCCGACATAGTGTCGGCCCTCGCCGCCACCGTGCGGATGGTCCACAGGGTTCATCGCTGTGCCGCGCACCGTCGGGCGAATCCCTAGATGGCGCACGCGCCCAGCCTTCCCATGCACGACGTTCTTGTGGTCAATATTGCCCACCTGCCCGATGGTCGCCATACAGTCCTCCGGGAAGAGCCGAATCTCCCCGGAAGGCAAGCGCAACCGCGCATACCCTTCCTCAACGGCCATCACCTGACATGCCGTACCAGCGGCGCGAGCCAGCTTCCCCTTGCTCCCCGGGTAGAATTCTACGCAGTGCACCATCGCCCCGACGGGGATCTTCTTCAGAGGAAGCGCGTTGCCCACTCGCGCTTCGATGTTCTCCCCAGCTTCGACTACCGAGCCGACTTCGAGGCCCAACGGCGAGAGAATATAACGCTTCTCGCCGTCGGCATACTGCAGCAGCGTGATCCACGCTGAGCGATTCGGATCGTACTCTTTGGAGACGACTTTCGCTGGCACACCCCATTTATCGCGGGCGAAGTCAATAATTCTATACAAGCGTTTGTGGCCGCCACCGCGATGGCGCACGGTCACGCGCCCTTGATTGTTGCGTCCGCCGGTCTTGCGCAACGGCTCCAGTAGGCTCTCTTCTGGCTCCTTCTTCGTCAGCTCACTGAAGTCCGGCAACTCCATATGGCGACGGCTCGGCGTGATCGGTTTAAACTTTCGTGTTGGCATCTTCTTCTTCACCCTTTACTATACACTTCAATGCGTTGCCCTTCGGCAACCTGCACAATCGCTTTTTTCCAGCCGGGGAGCCGCCCCTGCTGATAGAACTTCTTCTTCCGAGGCTTGCTGGGCATGTTGAGCGCCCAAACTTTCAGCACCTTCACTTTAAAAATGCTCTCGACGGCGCGCTTAATTTGGTTCTTATTCGCTTTGGGGTGCACGTCAAAGACATATTTGTTCTCTTCTTGGAGACGCCACCCCTTCTCACTGATCACCGGCTCGCGCAGAACGTCCTCGAGAAAGTTCATCTTAGTTCACCGCCCCATCGAGAGCACAACGCGCTTCTAATTCGCCCAACGCTTGTTGCGTCACGAGAAGATACCCGTACTTCAAAATATCATACACCGTGACGCTCCCAGACTCTACACACTTGGCCCACGGGAGATTCGCAAACGTCTTCTTCACCGGAAGCCCGTACTCTTTCTGAGAGACGACTAACAAAAACTGATTCTGCGTGTCTTGAATTTCTCTCAAATCTTTCACCAAGCCAATGCGCGCGAACATCTGCATGCCCTCCTTGGTCTTAGGTCTTTCAAAGAGAATCTGATCTAAGACGCCCAACTGGGAGTCGCGCAGTTTCGCGAGGAGCGCTGACTGCAACGCGCGCCGCCGCATCTTCTTGGGCAGATCTAAAGAATACTCTTTGGGCTTGGGCCCGAAGACGACGCCGCCCTTGCGCCACAGGGGGGAGCGGCGCATCCCGTGACGCGCTCGCCCCGTGTGCTTCTGGGGCCAGGGCTTCTTGCCCGAGCCCACGACCTCCCCTCGGGTCTTGGTCGAGTGCGTCCCCTGCCGTAAGTTCATCAAATAGACCCGCACCGCACGATAGAGCAGATCTTTATTGACTGTGTACCCGAAGAGCTTGGCACTCAGCTCGATCTGCCCTGCGGGGCTGCCGTCGAATCTATACAACGGTGCCACTAGTCTTTTCTCTCCTTCAGCCATAGGCTTTCACCCTAATTATGTTGCTTTGCGAATCTCCACGAGACTGCGCCGTGGACCGGGAACAGCCCCCTGGACGACAATCACGTTCTTGTCGGGATAGACCTTCAGAACTTTCAAATTTCTGACAGTCACGCGCTCATGCCCCATATGCCCGGCCATGCGCCACCCTTTGAACGTCCTTCCCGTGGCGCGCACGCTCCCGATTGTCCCAGGACGACGGTGCCACTTGCTCATGCCGTGGGAGTCAGGGCCGCCGGCAAAGTCATGGCGCTTCATCACGCCTGCAAATCCCTTGCCCTTGGAGGTCCCGCTGATATGAACGAGCTCGCCTTCCTGAAAGAGCGCCACGTTCAATTCTTGCCCCACTTTGAACTCCTCGGGCTTGTCCACGCGAAACTCCCGCAGGACGCGCTTGACGGGAAGCCCAACTTTATGAAAGTGCCCTTTGAGAGGCTTGGTCACGTTCTTCTCTTTGATCTTCCCGTAGCCAACTTGGATAGCGTTATACCCATCGGTCTCCACGGACTTGATCTGGGTGATCACGGAAGGCTCAGCATAGAGCACCGTGGCGGCGAGGGCCTTGCCCTCGGCATCGAACCACGTGATCATCCCAGCTTTTTCGCCCAAGATCCCCAGGGACATATTACAGCTTCACCTCGATGTCAATCCCCGCCGGAAGCTCAATATCCATCAGAGCGTTGATCGTCTCCGATGTCGGCTCTTTAATGTCAATCAGTCTCTTGTGGACACGGCGCTCGAAGTGCTCCATAGATTTCTTATTGACATGGGGCGAGCGCAGCACCGTATAGCGATGGACCTCCGTGGGCAACGGCACCGGACCGATGATCTTCGCCCGCGTTTCCTGCGCGGTCTTGACGATCCGTCGGGTGGCGTCGTCCACCAGTTCGTGATCGTACCCTTTCAAACGAATGCGAATCTTCTCTCGAGCCATTTACTTTCTCCCCTTCAGGATCTCTTCTTTAAGGTTGTTTGGCACAACGTCATAGTGTGAGAAACGCAAATTATATGTGGCACGTCCTTGCGAGATCGAGCGCAGCTGCGTGGCGTAGCCGAACGTCTCAGCCAGCGGGATGAGCGCGTGAATGATCTGAGTATTATGCCGGACTTCCATGGCTGTAATGTGAGCGCGGCGCGCTTGTACGTCCGTAATAATTTCCCCGACGTACTCTTCGGGAGTGACGATCTCGCACATCATGATCGGTTCGAGCAGGAGCGTCTGAGCTTTCTCAAACGCTTGGGTGAGGGCGCGCGCTGCCGCAGTCTTAAACGCGATCTCGTTCGAATCTACGGGGTGCGACGACCCATAAAAGAGCACGGCACGAATGTCTACAATGGGGAATCCGCCCAGCGGCCCGCTGGCCAAAGACTCTTCCAAGCCCTTCTGGATTGCTGGGATAAACTCCCGAGGGATGACCCCGCCCTTGACTTCGTCTACGAACTCGAACCCGCTTCCCCGTGGGAGCGGCTCAAAACGAATACAAACGTGCGCGTACTGACCGCGCCCGCCCGTTTGTTTGACAAACTTCTCCTCGACCTCAACGGTCTCCGCGAGCGTCTCGCGGTAGGCGACCTGCGGGCGCCCCATATTGGCCTCGACGCGAAACTCCCGTTTTAATCTGTCGAAGAGAATCTCCAGATGCAGCTCGCCCATCCCCGCAATGATCATTTGATTGGTCTCGGGGTCGACCCTATAGCGAAACGTCGGATCTTCTTGAGCGAGCTTATAGAGGGCTTCGCTGAGTTTACTCTCTTCCGCGTCGGTCTTGGGTTCGACGGCGGCCATCACGACGGGTTCGGGGAAGTCAATCTTCTCCAAGATAATCGGGGCATTGGGATCGCAAATTGTATCCCCGGTAATCAGTTCTTTGGGGCCGACGACGGCCGCAATGTTGCCCGCCAACACTTCATCAACTTCGGTGCGCTTGTTGGCGTGCATGTGAAAGATGCGCGCGATGCGCTCGGTCTTCCCCGTGGTGCTGTTGAGCACATACGAGCCCTTCGTGAGTTTTCCGCTATAGACGCGAACGTAGACGAGCCGCCCTGTGTATTCATCCGTCTGGACTTTGAAGGCGAGAGCCGTGAGCGGGTCATCGGGAGTAGGTCTTCGCTGGATCTTCATGCCATTGGCACTGGCACCGTTGACGCTCAAGCCCTCAACGATCCCACGATCCAGAGGACTGGGCAGATAGTCCACGACGGCATCGAGCAACGGTTGAATCCCTATATTATTCAAAGAAGAGCCGAGCAACACCGGGACAAAGTCATTATGAGAGATACACGCCTTGCGCACAGCCCGCTTGATCTCTTCTTCGGAGATCGGGTGTCCTTCCAAAAATTTTGTCAGAATCTCCTCATCGATCTCGGAGAGCGTCTCCAAGAGCTTCTCGCGGGCGTGCTGGGCCGGCTCCCGATAGTCGCTCGGAATCTCTTTGTATTCGTAGCGTGCCCCCTTAGATTCCGAGTCCCACACGATCAATTTCTGTTTTATCAGATCGATAATCCCGGAAAATTGATCGCCCTCGCCGTAGGGGATCTGCACGGGCAAGGGCGTGACCGCTAGCTTTTGGACCATAGAGTCCACCGCGGCGTGGAAGTTCGCGCCCATACGGTCCATCTTATTAATATAAGCGATACGTGGGGTCGCGTACTTGTCGGCTTGACGCCAGACCTGCTCCGATTGGGGTTCGACGCCGTCTACGGCAGAGAAGATCGTGATTGCGCCATCCAAGACCCGTAAGCTGCGCTCGACTTCAGCAGTGAAATCGACGTGTCCGGGCGTGTCAATGATATTGATCTGATGATCCCTCCAGAAGCACGTGGTCGCCGCAGACGTGATAGTGATGCCGCGCTCGCGCTCTTGCGGCATCCAGTCCATCTCGGTGTCGCCCTCGTCTACGTCGCCGATATCGTGAATGCGCCCGGTATAAAAGAGCAATCGCTCGGTGGTCGTCGTCTTGCCCGCATCGATGTGGGCAATGACCCCGATATTTCTGATTTTCTCAATATCGTATCCGAGCGATTTCATATGAGATCACTGAGAGGGATTACCATCGGTAGTGCGCGAAGGGGCGGTTGGCTTCAGCCATACGGTGGGCTTCGTTCTTCTTTTCGATAGCTTTGCCCTGGTTTTTCAGGGCGTCGAGCATTTCGGCCGCGAGCCGCTCTGCCATATCCCGTTCGCTGCGCTCGCGGGCCGCCTCGACTAACCACCGCAAGGCCAACGTCCGCTGGCGATCCTCTTCGACTTCATAAGGCACCTGATACGCGGAGCCCCCCACGCGGCGCGAGCGCGTCTCCAGCTTGGGCATACAGTTCGCCATCGCTTTGAAGAAGACTTCTAAAGGGTTCTCGCCCGTCTTCTCTTGGACGATATCGAACGCCCTATAAACGATCCGGCGCGCGAGCGATTTCTTCCCCTCGCGCATCACGTAGTTAATGAGCTTTTCGACAGTCGGGCTGCCGTAGCGCACGTCGGGCGGGACAGGTCGCCCCGGCGTCACCCGATCTATCACGTGTTGTGTCATGAGCGATCATTCCCCTTCTTAGGCAGCAGCCCCAGATGTTGCAGCCGCAGCGCTCTTCTTGACGCCGTACTTGGAGCGTCCGCGCTTGCGGCCCTCAACACCCGCGGAGTCCAAAGCCCCACGAATAATATGATAGTTCACGCCGGGCAAGTCCTTGACGCGCCCCCCGCGCACCAGCACCATCGAGTGCTCTTGTAAGTTATGCCCTTCGCCCCCAATATAGGCGGTGACCATCTGCTTATTGCTTAATCTCACGCGGGCCACCTTGCGCAGGGCCGAGTTGGGCTTTTTGGGCGTCTTCGTGAAGACGCGCACGCAGACCCCACGTTTCTGGGGACAGTGCTCCAGCGCCTGAGAACGCCGGTTGATCTTCTTGATCGGGGTGCGCCCGTAGCGCACCAGCTGATTCAATGTTGGCATACAAACTCCTTCTGCTGTTACCTGACAGCGTATTGTACTGCTTGTAACGTTGGAGAAAAGGTAACGAACCTCTAGGGCAAAGCTAATCCCTTGTGTGGGCTATTATAAAATATATAGCCCATTCTGTCAAGAGATAGACTCTCTCTTTGCAATTTGCCCTGTAGTGCGCTATGATAGCACATTCATCGCACTTGTGCAAGCTGGGAGCATGTGACAGCTAGAGGAGGAGATTATGCAGCATTCAACCCTGATGAAGCGGGAAGAATTGGGCAAGCAGTTTCAGCGAAACTGGGTGGTGATCGACGCCAAGGGGCGGACGCTGGGCCGGCTGGCGTCGCAGATCGCCAAGATTCTCATGGGCAAGCATAAGCCTGAATATACTCCCCATGTGGACACGGGGGATTACGTGGTCGTCATCAACGCCAAGGAGATCAAAGTAACAGGGAAGAAGTCTTCCCAGAAGAAGTATTTTCACTATTCGGGCTATCCCGGCGGGATTCGCGAATGGACGTTTGAGCAGATGCTCGAGAAGCATCCGACCAAGCCCATCGAGGAAGCCGTCAAGAATATGCTTCCCAAGACGGCATTAGGACGCAGGATGCTCAAGAAGCTGAAGGTCTATCCAGGGCCGGAGCATCCCCATCAAGCGCAGAGCCCTCAGCCCATAGAAGTATGAAAATTGAAGAGAGAGGGGGAGGGGGCTCCTGAGTGAAGCCCCCTTTTGTATCGGAGTGGGGTGGACTATCCCTTATCTTTTATATAGAGCGAAGCTCCTGGAAAAACCATAGCAAAAAGATTCTTTTTTAATGGAAAGCCCCCCTTGACAACATCGGCGCAACGAGCCGTTCATCGAACAAGTATGCGAAAAATTCAAGACAGCACTGGAGCGAGGAGTGTTCTATGCGCGACCCAATAACGATCAGGCACGCTGAGGCTTGCGATCTTGAAGTATGAGACTGCGACTTGCACCGAAGCAAGGGTCTACAGTGGATAGCTGAATCTGCTAGGTGCTCTGGTACTCGGCACTTTCATCGCAATTTGGTACACTTACAGTGTCATGTGGGTCTTCTGGAAACTCGCCGCGCGCAATCTTCTGCGTAATAAGCGCCGCAGCGCTATTACGTTCGTCGCGATTGGACTGGGACTCGTGCTCGTGCTCTTCTTCTACGGCTTCATCCAGGGCGTAGATAAGCAGTTCACCGATAATTTTATCAAGGCCCAGACTGGGCATATTCAGATCCACGCCCGCGGCTACCAAGAGAAATCGCGCCTCATGCCCTTAGATATTGTTATCAAAGACTATCAGAGCGTCGCCCAAAAACTCAGAGAGCTTCCTCATGTGCAGGAGGTCTTCCCCAGGGTGCGCTTTCCCGTGATCGTCAGCACTGGGAGCGAGAGCTTAGGAGTATTGGGGCTGGGCTTCGATCCCCAAGCGGAACGCGACGGGGTCATCGCCACGAAGATAGTTCAGGGGGAGTATCTCTCAGAGAAGCCCGGCTATGCCCTGATCGGGGCGCAGCTTGCGCAAGATCTCAAAGTGAGCGTCGGCGATCTCTTGACGCTCGTGGCGACGACGGCCAAGGGCGCTCTGAATTCTATTGACGTCGAAATCAAGGGGATCTTCGCGACGGGCTACAGCCAGATAGATAACTCTGTTTTAGCATTGGCATTGCCCGATGCCCAGAAGCTCCTGCGCATGGCTGGGCAGGTCACAGAGATCACACTGATGCTCAACGACGCGGACCAAGCCGACTCAGTCGCCCAGACTATAAGAGCGAGATTCAGCGAGGACGGCTTTGAAGTGCAGACGTGGCGCGAGCTGGGCGCGGCGATCTTTGAGCTGCTCGCGGCACGGCGGCAGTTTATGGCCATCATCTCGTTTGTCGTGATACTCATTGCTACCCTTGGGATCGTGAACACGATGCTCATGTCGGTCTTCGAGCGGGTGCGCGAGATCGGAACACTGATGGCGCTGGGGATGACGCCCGGGGAGATCAGAGTGCTCTTTTTGCTCGAGAGCGCGATCTTGGGGGCAGCGGGCGGGCTGATGGGGGTGGGGATCGGCGGGGCTCTGTTAAAATACTTTTCGGTTGTAGGGATCACGATCACCCAGGCGTCGCAGCTCGTCAATGTGCCTATAGGGACGACGTTCTACGCGGAGTTCTCGTGGGGAGCGCTGGGGATGTTCTTCGTGCTCGCGCAAATTGTGGCTGTATTGGCAGCGCTCTATCCGGCGTATATCGCGTCCAAGCAGGAGCCGGTGCAAGCCCTGCGGCATGTGTAGAATCACGGAAGGCGCAGAAATGGGCACAGAAGACACGGAGATTGAGTAAGTAAAAGAGATGGAGAAGGAGGCGTTCTATGAACGCGATACGCATAGTTGGGATCGTTCTCACAGTTGGTCTTGTCAGTTGGGCACAGCAGCCCTCGGCCGAAGAGATTCTCAAAAAGTCTGTCGAGTCGAGTTACCCGGAACAGTTCGTCTCAGTGAATAAACTAGAGAATTTTGAGAAGGGGGAGCTTGCAAGCGCGTATGAGCTGCGGGTCTTCAAGAAGGGCAGCGATAAAGCTCTGCTCGAAGTGCTTGCACCTGAAGACGCCAAGGGGCAGAAAATTTTGAGAGTCGGCGACGAGGTCGTCATTCTCTTTCCCGAAAATTGTCGGATCGTTCCGTTGAGCGCGCGGCAGAACGTGCTCGGCACGAGCTTCACCGTCGCTGACGTCTTACGAGTAGACTTGGTGAAGGACTACAACGCCAAGCTCGTGGGCACCGAGAGAATGCAAGACCGTCCGGCGTATAAATTGGAGCTGACCGCAAAGGCCGAGACCGTGCCCTTCGCACGGATTCTCTATTGGGTAGACACAGAGAATTTTCTGCCCCTGCAGTCCGAGTATTACACTGAGACGGGAAAGCTCCTGCGACGCGCTCTTTACGAAGAGCGCAAGCAGCTTGCCGGTGCGCTGCGCCCCAGCAAGATTACGATAGAGAACGCGCTTGAAGCCGGCACCAAGACCGTGATGACAATTTTAGAGATGGAGATCAAAGAGTTATCAGACTCGATGTTCACCAAAGAAGCGCTCTTAGAATCGTGCAAGAAGCCATGAGCGACGTGGTCGTCCGCGTCGAGAACGTCACGAAGGAGTACGCGCTGGGGCGGACTATTGTGAAAGCCCTACGTGGCGTCTCTTTAGAGATTCAGCGTGGGGAGTTTCTGTGCATTGCTGGCCCGTCGGGGTCGGGCAAGACGACGCTCTTGAATCTGATCGGCTGTTTAGATAAGCCCACGTCGGGTCGGATCGTTCTGGAGGAGCAAGACGTCTCGAAGCTCTCTCCAAAAGAGTTAGCGTGGGTGCGGCGGCGACGTTTGGGGTTTATCTTTCAAACTTTCAATCTCGTCCCGGTGCTCACAGCCTATGAGAACGTCGAGCTGCCGTTGCTCTTATTGGGCGGTGGGGCAGTAGAGCGTCGTCGTCGGGTGTATGAGCTTTTAGAAGCGCTCGGGATCGGTGATTTGGCCCATCATCGTCCCGACGAGATGTCCGGGGGGCAACAACAAAGAGTCTCGATAGCGCGGGCGCTCGTGACTGAGCCGGCGTTAGTCTTAGCCGACGAGCCGACGGCCAATCTCGATTCTGAGACGGGGCAAGCAATCGTTGAGTTGATGCACACTCTCAATACAGAACGGGGGACGACGTTCGTCTTCTCGACGCACGACCCCAAGGTGATGGAGCGCGCGTCGCGCTTAGTGCAGATCAGAGATGGGTTGATTGATCGTTGATCCCCAATTGTCTTTAGTATAAAATAGCTACTAGCTACTTCGACTAAGGCGAGGGATGCTTATGATAGTTGTAACGGCGAAAAAGCTGAAGAACCAAACAGGGCAAGTGTTGAAGCGGGTGCAGCAGGGAGAGGAGGTTATTGTGACTGTGCGAGGTACGCCGGTGGCACGCTTTGTTCCGATCAGCAGGAAGAGGGCACAAGCTCGCGAGCAGGCTTTGCAGGAAAAGCGGCAGTTCATCCATAAGCTCGTCGGGAAATACCAGGGCATTATCAGCGTGGGTG
>JBKBIX010000001.1:0-61359 GCA_046293845.1 Bipolaricaulia bacterium
GTCGCTCTAGAGAATATCTCTCTGGACGTGGGCCACGGGGAACTAATGGCGCTTGTCGGCCCCAGCGGCTGCGGGAAGACGACAATTCTCAGAGTAATTGCGGGCTTTGAGACCCCGGACTCTGGGGAGATTCTCTTTGACGGCCAGAGCGTGCTGAACCTGCCCCCGGAGCGACGCAGGGTCGGGCTGGTCTTTCAGCACTATGCGCTCTTCCCACACATGAACGTCTTTGAGAATATCGCGTACGGGCTGAAGTTTGCCCCCTCACCCCTCGAGAGGGCCAAACGTGTGCGCGACCTGCTCGACCTTGTTGGGCTTACGGGGCTGGAGCAGCGCATGCCGTCGGAGCTTTCAGCGGGGCAGCAGCAGCGGGCCGCGCTCGCGCGGGCCCTCGCTCCCAATCCCAGAGTGCTCCTGCTCGATGAGCCTCTCAGCGCTCTCGACGCGAAGTTGCGCGAGCACCTCCGCCTCGAGATCAAGAAGATCCAAAGAGCACTGAAAATCACGACGCTCTATGTCACCCACGACCAAGAAGAAGCGCTAGCTGTCGCTGACAGGGTCGCTGTTATGAGCATTGCCCATGTCGAACAAGTCGGGACTCCTGAAGCAGTCTATAACGCTCCCGCTACGGAGTTCGTGGCGCGGTTTATCGGTCGGGGGAATCTCATGACGGGCCAGATCGTGCAGCGCGATGGGGAAAGCCTCATACTTTCCGTGGGAGATAGTATGATTCGCGCTCACAGTACTCACGGTGAGGTCGGGCAATCCGTAAGGGTTCTCGTACGCCCCGAAAGAATACGGCTCAACCAATCTGCAGAGAATATACTTATGGGAAGGATTGCAGGAGTAGAGTTCGCTGGAGATGCCCTGTGGCTTCATGTCGAAGCCGCCGGCACCACGCTCATCGTGAAGGCCAACGCGCTCGGTAACACATGGCACGAGGGCGACGCCGTGCACCTGGGGTTTTCAGCTGCAGATCTCTATATCGTGCCTAGCGATCGAAGATCGCCATCCACACCGTAACAAGCACTGTCACGGCGATAAAGACCCACACGTTCAGAAACCACACAGCCGCGACGACGCTGTAGATGAACCCGCGGCGGCCAAGAGTGTAGCCGTCGCTGCCGCGCATGAATAAATCTGTGAGATATTGAGAGGGCTCGGTGCCTTCCATCGCGGCCAGGGCCTTGGGCGGCGCACTGATGAGCACGGTCAAGAGATTGAAGTATCGTAAGGCCGTCAAAAAGCTGAAGAACGAGACAGCCAGAGTGAAGATAATCGTCCAGATGGGGTAATCTTGAGGGCGCAGTCCACGGCTGGGCAGCTGGGGCAGCTCGACGATAGCCTCCCAGACCCCGCTGAAGCTGATGATGAACCCCAGCAGGAGCACGCTCGCCGAGGCGAGAAACGTCACGGACATAATAATATTGCGCAACTGATGCACTACTAACAACTGATCCCCTTGTTCGATGGCGTGCATGAGAGCTTCAGTGACAGCTTGGCGCATCCGGCCCTTGCGCGTCGCATACGATCTCCGACGGGACAGATAAAAATAGACAAAGTGATACCCGTAAAAGCAGCCGAAGAACGTGAGGAGGGCAATGATCGTCTCACTGGAGAGGGCTTGCATAGCAATAATATTTATACAGAGTGCTCAAGGATTTGGCAAGCGCTAGGCTGCAAACGGCACAGACGGTCTTGACAGACTTCGAGAGCGAAAGTAAAATGAATATAGTCTTGGGGAAAGACTATTTGATGAATTTCTCGATTGCTGTGAAGCTGAAAGGCAGGTGCCCTTCTTGGATTCTTCCATAGTAGCCCCGGCGGGGTTCGATCTGACGGAGCCGGACAGAGCGAACTTCCCCGAGGTCATCGCGATATTGCCCCTGAAGAACACCGTGGTCTTCCCGAACTCCGTCCTGCCGCTCACGGTGGGGCGCGAGAGCTCGGTCAAGCTCATTGAAGAGACGTTAGCGGGCACGAAGATCATGGGGGTGCTGACGCAGCGCGACCCTAACGTCGAACACCCCACACCCAATGATGTCTATTATGTGGGCACGATTTGCAAGATCGTCCGGGTGATCAAGACGCCCAATAATGCCCTGCTCTTGTGGGTACAGGGGCTGAGCCGCTTTGCCGTCGAGGTGTTCACGCAAGAGACGCCGTATTTGATGGCCAAGGTGCAGCTTTTGGATTCTATTCTTGAAGAGGACATCGAGACGGAAGCGCTCAGCAAACAAGTCACGGCGCTCTTCCAAAAGATGCTCTCGCTCATGCCCACCCCCCAACTGGAGATTCACACGATGGCCTCGAATCTCAGTGATCCGGGGCACTTGGCAGATTTTATCGCAGCAAATCTGGATATTGAAGTGGAAGCGAAGCAGAGAGTTTTAGAGACACTGAACGTGAAAGAGCGCTTGACTGTAGTCTTGCGGTTGCTCGAGGAAGAGAACGAGATCTTGGAGGTCGGCTCGCGCATCCACACCCGCGTCCAGGAGGAGATCGGACGATCTACGCGCGAGAGAATTCTGCGCGAGCAGATGGAAGCTATTAAGAAAGAACTCGGGGAAGAAGAAGGCCCGGAGATCGAGGAGTTGCGCCGCAAGATCAAGCAAGCAAAAATGCCCAAAGATGCCGAGAAGGAAGCCCTGCGCGAGCTGGAACGCTTAGCTCAAATGCACCCTAGCTCGGCGGAGTACACGGTCTCGCGCACGTATTTGGATTGGATGATCGCGTTGCCGTGGTCCAAGACCACTAAAGATATGCTCGACATTGCCCGGGCCCGGCAGATCCTTGACGAAGACCACTATGACTTAGAAAAAGTGAAGGAGCGCGTCTTAGAGTATCTCGCGGTGCTGAAGCTCAAGCGCGACATGAAGGGTCCCATTCTCTGTTTAGTCGGGCCGCCTGGGGTGGGGAAGACGTCTCTGGGGCGCTCGATTGCTCGTGCGTTAGGGAGAAAATTCGTGCGCATCTCGCTTGGTGGGGTGCGCGATGAAGCGGAAATCCGCGGGCATCGCCGCACGTATGTCGGAGCGCTGCCTGGACGCATTATCCAAGGGCTGCGCCGCGCGGGCTCCAAGAACCCGGTCTTCATGCTCGACGAGGTCGATAAGATGAGCAGCGACTTCCGCGGCGACCCCGCCTCTGCGCTCTTAGAGGTGCTCGACCCGGAACAGAATAATAACTTCACCGATCACTATCTCGATCTGCCGTTTGATCTGTCTCGGGTGCTTTTCATCACGACGGCCAACGTCTTGTATGCTATCCCCAGCCCCTTACTAGATCGGATGGAGGTGTTGGAACTGCCGGGGTACTCTGAAGACGAGAAGGTCCAGATTGCGCAACGATATCTGATTCCCAAGCAGATCAAGGCTCATGGGCTGCGGGCGCATCACATTGAGTTCAGCGATGGTGCGCTCCGCCAGATCATTCGCGAGTATACGCACGAGGCGGGGGTGCGCAATCTCGAGCGTGAGATCGGCGCGATCTGCCGCAAGGTTGCCGTGCAAGTCGCGGAGAAGAAAGACCGATCCAAACGCTTCATCGAGCCGGGTGATCTCAGCAAATTGCTCGGCCCACCGAGATATTTCTCTGAGGTCTCCGAGCGCCTGACGAAGTCTGGAGTAGCGATTGGCATGGTGGTCACCCAAGTCGGCGGGGATATTGTGTTCATCGAAGCGACCAAGATGAAGGGCAAAGGGGAGCTGAAGTTGACTGGCCAGCTCGGCGAGGTGATGAAAGAATCCGCCCAAGCGGCGCTCAGCTATATCCGTGCCAACGCGGAGAGCTTGGGGATTGACGCAGAGCTCTTTGCGACCCATGATATACACATTCACGTGCCGGAGGGGGCTATCCCGAAAGATGGGCCTTCGGCAGGGGTTACCCTCGTGACGGCCTTGGTCTCGCTCTTGACCGATACGCCCGTGCAGGGCGACTTGGCTATGACCGGCGAGATCACCTTGCGCGGGAAGGTCCTGCCCGTTGGAGGCATCCGTGAGAAGGTGTTAGCCGCCCATCGCACCGGCATCAAGACTGTGATATTGCCGAAACGCAATGAGAAAGATTTAGAGGAGCTCCCGCAGAACGTCAAAGAGGCGTTGCGGTTTGAGTTCGTCGAGGAGATCTCAGAGGTATTGGAGAGAGCCCTGCCCCGCTATGCTGCCGTCTCATAAGAAAAAAGCGAAGCGCGTTCTCGTCGTTGCGCCCCATCCCGATGATGAAGTCTTAGCTGCGGGGGGCGCAATCCAAGAGCATTTACGCAAGGGGCACGTTGTCACGATTCTGTTGGTCACGTGCGGGGATGGGCAGCGGCGCGGGCTCTTCCTCCCGCCGAGGCACTTTCGCCGCTTAGGGGAGCGTCGCTATAGTGAATCTCTCAAGGCCCTGGGATTGCTTGGAGTGACAGAGCGGCGCGTGATCGCGTTGGGGTATCCTGATCGCGGGCTAGCGCATCTTTGGGCTGACGGATACCAGCCCTATACGTCGCGCTACACGAAAGTCTCTGCCGTGCCATACGAGTGGGCGTATCGTCCGGGAGCGCCCTACACGCGCGAGTCCATTCTGCACGACTTTAGAGAAATCCTGCACACGGAGCGCCCGGAGATTATCTATCTGCCACACCCCAAAGATCGTCATGGGGACCATCAGGCAGTCTCTCTCTTTGTCCTTCACGCTCTGCGAGAGGACCGGCTCCACCCGCACCTGAGACACTATTTGATTCATCATGGGGCCTGGCCCGTGCCCGTGGGAAAGCATCCGTATAAGCCCTTGTTGCCCCCGCGGTCCTTGCGCCAGAGCTCAGGGTGGGTGCTTCAGGAGCTGCGAGCAGAGCAGATCGAGCGCAAGTGCCAAGCGATCAGCTGCTATCGCACCCAGATGCAATATATCGAGGACCATCTGTTCAGTTTTGCGCGCCGTAATGAACTGTTCGATCTCAACCCGACTGTAGAGCCTCTTATAGCGCAGGGGGAGCGGCGTCCGGCTCGTCTTCCAAGGCTGCTAGCTGGTCTTCGTCGAGTCCAAAATGATGTCCTATCTCGTGCATCACTGTGATCCGCACCTGACGGCGGATCTCGTCATCGTTTCCGTGGGCGAGCGCTTCGATGTTCTTCTGAAAGATATAGATCATATCGGGTTGGATCTGCTCTGAGAACACGGAGCGTTCAGTCAAGGGGACGCCGTGATAGAGCCCGAGCAGGGTGTCATCAGGGGGATCGGGGTGGTCCTTGATGACGATCATGACGTTCTGCAGGCGCTCTTTGAAAAACGCGGGCAGGCTCTCTACTGCTTGCCACACGAGCTCCTCGAATCGTGCGCGGGTCACCCTGCTCACCTTCTCTTGTGCTATCTAGAGTATATAGAGGTTCGGCGTATTTGACAAAATGGCTCAATCGGTGATAAAACTAGAGCGCGTATGAGATCACTCAGGGGTGTAGTCCTCTGTGCAGTGTTTTGTCTGTTGTGGGCTCCAATGGTATCGGCGCAGCCTCAGCAGCCGAGCGAGTTCTTTATAGAGGAGTTTACGTTCGGGCTGCTTGGTGGCTTAGTGGGTGGGCCGACTGTGGAGTTGGTCTACGTCAGCACTCTCTGTCGCGAGGTCTCCGCTCAAGACACGAAGCTGCAGGAGCTCTGTCAAGGGTTGGGCTTCATGGTCATGCAGATCGCCGTCTATGGGATCACGCTGCCCTTCGGAACAAGCTTCGGTATTATCGTTGCTGGCTCCTTGCGCGGTATCGTGAGCACTCCGCCGGATTGGATCTTCACGTATATCTTCGCTATGGCGGGTTCGTTGACAGGATGGCTGAACGCTGCGGGTGTCTTGCAGGTCATGGACTTCTTGATCGCTGAGTTGGGATGGAGCCTCAGCAAAAAAGACAAGGACATTATTTATACTGTCACACGCATAGTATTGCCTATCCTCTATGCGTCGTTCTTGGGGACGATGGAGTTCAATATCCGCATTCAACCGCAGAGTTTCGTGCCTCAGCTTGCTGCTTCCTCGTGGAGGGTGCCACTCTTTACGTGGCGCTTCTAGATTGTTTTGTTGAGAGTTTCTCGGCCAGGGCCCGCTCCACGCATTGCGGGACAAAGCGCGACACATCCCCGCCGTAGCTCTTGACTTGGCGCACGATGCTCGAACTGATAAACGAGAAATCCCGGCTGGTCATCAAATAGACGCTCTCGAAGTCAGGATCTAAGTCTCGGTTGGTCAGTGATAGCTGAAACTCGTACTCGAAGTCGGTGCTGGCGCGCAGGCCGCGCACGACCGCGTGGACGCCAAGCTGGCGTGCCAGATGCACTAGAAGCCCATCGTGAGCGATGACGGTGATCTCGTTATTAAGTCCGACTTCGCGGAGGGCTTCGATCACTAAGCGATGGCGCTCCTCGAGTGTGAAGAGCATGGGCTTGGTGGGGTTGCGCATCACGGCGACGATCAGCTCGTCGAAGATCTTTTTCGCCCTTCGGATGATATCGATGTGTCCATACGTAATGGGGTCGAAGCTACCGGGGTAGAGTGCCTTGGTCATACGAAAATCTTAGCATATTCTCGAAGAGAAAGTCAAAACTCCGTCCCCAGCCGCGCCTTGATCCCTCGATCAAACGGATGCTTGATCTTGCGCACTTCAGTCACTAAGTCGGCGATCTCCTCGATCTCCAGCAGTCTCTTGTGGCTGCCCGTGAGCACACACTCGGTCTTCGGCGCTTTGCCCTTGACAACTTCAATCAAAGCTTCAGACGAGATCACGCCCATCTGCACGGCATAGAGACATTCGTCAACGATGACCATATCGTACTCTCCTGAAGAGAGCGCCCGCGCCGTCGCTTCGAGAGCTTTGCGCCCAGCTTCGATGTGCCCTTCTGTGGGCTTCCCAATCAACCATTCGGGCATCCCGTAGCGCTCAAACGAAAAATTCTCAAAGCGCTTGAGGGCTTTCAGTTCGCCGTACTCTTCAAACGCCTCGACGCCTGTGATCCCGCCCTTCAAGAACTGAATCAAGTGCACGCGAAAGCCCCGCCCCAGCGCGCGCAACGCCATCCCTAGCGCTGCCGTCGTCTTGCCCTTGCCATCCCCCCACCACATCTGCACTAAGCCCATCTCGCTTTTGAGCTCCATAGTTCCTCCTCTAGAATCGCATCATCGTCCCCGCGGGCGCCAGCCCAGAGAAGATCCCCGGGTGAACGATCTCCCCTAAGATCTCTAAGCCCGTCACGATCCGCGGTCCCGGCCTGTTGAAATACGCCGACGCCTCGACTATGAAGACTTGGTTCTCTTTCACAGCTGTCAGCTCCTCCCAGCCCTCAAGCCCTGTTAAGAGATCGAGCTCTCTAAGGGTGCGCTCGATGGAAAACCCGCAGGGCATCAACACAATAATGTCCGGGTTGTAGTTGAGGATCTCTTCCCAATCGGCATAGCGGGAGGGCTGGCCGACCTCACCCAGCCAATCCTCGCCCCCGGCGTATTCGACCATCTGCGGCACCCAGTGCCCCGCAATCATGAGGGGCTCAAGCCACTCGATGCAGCAGACCTTCGGACGATCCGCAACATCTTCTGTCTGTGCGCGCACGCGCTCGATACGCTGCTGGAGCTGCGCCACAAGCTGCCGCGCGCGCTCCTCTGTGCCGGATACCTCCCCAACCATCAAGACAGTATCGAGGATATCTTCGAGGGTATGCGGCTCCAGCGAGACGATCTGGGGCTGCCCGCGCAAGAGCTTGACGGCTTGTCGCACATCATCGAACGAGGGCGCGCAGACCTCGCACAGCTCCTGCGTCAAGATCAGATCGGGGTTGAGTTTCTGTAACAGCTCAGCGTCAATATGATAGACGCTCAAGCCACTATGGAGTCTCTCACGCACGATCTGATCGATCTCGGCGCTGGGCATATCAGAGTGCACGACCGCTTGGCTGAGCTTAGGTTTTTTCAAGACTTCAGGGGGCCAGTCGCAGTCGTGCGAGACCCCAACTAATCTGTCCCCCAAGCCCAGCTCGTAAACGATCTCAGTTGCGCTTGGCAGTAACGAGATGATCCTCATAAATTTTTCACCTGAGGGAGAGGGGAAGAGGGTGAGGGGACGATATATTTCTCCCCTGTGCCGTCCACGATGCGCACGCGCGCCCGAAATGCTTGCCCAATCAGCTCTTCCGTGAGCACGCGCTCCGGCTCACCCAGAGCGATAACGTGCCCTTCACTGAGCAGAGCAATGCGATCTGTGTAGTGCAGCGCCAAGTTAAGATCGTGCAGCGAGACGAGCACCGTCAAATCTCCCTGTGCGAGGGAGCGAATCAGTTCCATGATCTCGATCTGATAGTTCAAATCGAGATGGGCTGTGGGCTCATCTAACAGCAAGACTTTCGGCTCTTGAGCCAGAGCCAACGCCAGCCAGACGCGCTGGCGCTCCCCGCTACTCAGACTGTGAATCGCTCTATCAGCAAACTCTAGGGTGTGCGTCAGTGCAAGTGCGCGGGTGACGATCTCGCGATCTTGCGCAGAGAGTCTTTGCCAGCGCTGCCGATGCGGCAGCCGCCCTAGCTCCACAATCTCTCTCACTGTAAAATCAAATGAGCACGAGATCTCTTGCTCAAGGGCTGCTAGCTCGCGCGCCAGCTCCTTGGGAGCAAGCTCGCTCAGCCGCCGACAATCGAGATAGATCGCCCCAGCGTGCGGGGGCAGTCTTCCTGAAATCGCGCGCAAGAGCGTCGTCTTGCCGGAGCCGTTGGGCCCCACAAGCCCGAAGACCTCCCCAGGCACGATCTCTAAGCTCAGATCGCGCAGCACCACGCGCCCGTCATACCCAAGCTGTACGTTCTCTAAACGAATCATAGCGAGGCCCCTAGCTGCGCCCGACGACGCAACAAGAAGAGAAAGAACGGCGCGCCCAACAACGCTGTAATAATGCCGATGGGCAGCTCCGCTGGGGCGAGCACCGTGCGCGCCACAGCATCACAGAGCGTCAACAGCACAGCTCCCCCTAGCGCCGCTGCGGGCAAGAGCAATCTATGATCCGGCCCCACGATCAATCTCAAGATATGGGGCACGATCAGCCCCACAAACCCAATCGTCCCTGAGACAGCCACAGCTACAGCCGTGAGCAGCGTCATGAAGAAGAGCAAGATCTTTCGCAAGTGTCTCGGCTCGATGCCCAGGTGCGCCGCCATCTCCTCGCCGAGCGCCAGCGCGTTTAAGTCTCGAGCAAAGAGCAGCAGTATGATCCCAGCCCCAAGCATCGTGCCCAGCAGTCCAAAGACATAAACCCATTGAGCGCCACCAAGCCCCCCTAAGATCCAAAAGATCAAGCGTCGCGCGTCCTGAGAAGCCCCTGAGTAGAAGAGCAGAAAGCTCGTCACAGCCGAAAAGAGCGCTGCGAGCGCTACCCCAGACAGAATGAGCGCGTAATTATCGAGCTGAGTCCAGCGCGTCTGCGCGATGCGATAGACAATCGCGACGGCGAGCACACCTCCAAGAAACGCCCCTAGGGGCACAGCTCCCCAATAGATATCTAAACGGAGCGCAATGACGAGCGCTGCTCCGGCCGTGGCGCCGCTGGCAATCCCCAATAGATACGGATCGGCTAAGGGGTTGCGAAAGAGCCCTTGCATCACGGCCCCACAGAGCGCCAGCGCCCCGCCAACGAGTGCTGCGAGGAGCACTCGAGGAAGGCGAATCTGCATGAGAATGAAGCGATGCGTCGGATCAGAATCAAAGATGGAGATAGGCACCGCCCCAAGCGCTATGCCCACTGCTAAAGCCCCTACGAGCAAGATACTGAAGCTGCTGAGGGCCACTGGGCCCTTCCACTGTTCCATGATGCACATTCCCGTGGCCCTCACCCCGCCCTGACGGGCACCCCTCTCCCGTAGTCACCTACGGGAGAGGGGTCAGGGGTGAGGGCCGAATATTCCTAACGATCCGGATGCAACAGATCAGCAACAGCCTTGATCGTCTGGGCGATGCGCGAGCTGACCCACTGCGACGCCTTGATCCCGTAGACCTTACCCTCACGCACCGCCTTCACTTGCTGCAAGACCCGATGCTGCGTGATGAGCGGGATCAGCAACGGATCAGTAAAAATCACGCTGGGATCGCGCTTGACGATCTCCTCAAAGCTTACTTGCTTATAATCAGCGACGTCAGGGAATACGTTGATGCCCCCGGCGCGCAATACGATCTCGTTCTCCGGGGTGCCGCGCCCGGCAGCAAACGGCGGCTGCTCCCCGCTGGGATAGAGAATGGCCACCGTCGGCTTGAATCTGTCTAGTACAGTCCCTTCTATGGTCACGATCTCTTCAGCGATCTTCCCAATCAGAGTGTCGGCTCTTTTCGTGTCGCCTTCGATGACTAAATTCACTGAGCGAATCGTTCTAAAGATCTCCGTGACGCTGTCAATCGCGCCGCTGCCAACTTTACCGAGCGAGACGACGATCAGCCCCGCGCGCTCGAGCGTGTCGCGCACGGCGCCGATCGCCCCGAAGACAACGTCGGGTTTCAGTGAGATGATAATCTCAGTATTGGGGTTGAAGATCGGCCCGACGCGCGGAATATTCGCGACTTCGGGGGGATTGTCTGCCGACTCGCTCACGCCGACAATACGGGAGAGCGCGCCTAAGTCAATGAGAATCTCCGTATACAGCGGCGTCCCAGCGACAACAATCCTCTCGGGGCGCTTAGGGATCGTGATCTCTTTCCCGCGGTCGTCGGTAACTTTGACGGGGTAATCCGCTAACGACGGTACCACCAGCCCGACGAACAACAGCGCCACCAATCCGACCAGCTTCCAGCGTGTCCAGCGCATAGGTCTCCTCCTCTGAGATTTAGATTAGAGATTCGATGCCAAAGCCCACAGGACGGCCCACAGCCCGCGCGCCACTGCCCCCTTGGTCGGCCCGAAGACTATAACGATCAGATCGCCGTTATTGAGGGTTGGGAACGCGCGTTCGAGTATCTCGCTGTCGGCCGGATTTTGCGCCGCGAGCGCTTCATGCCCCTCGATGAAGCAGAGAGCGCCCTTACGCTTAGTGAGAAGGAGCGTGGCGGTCGCGCCCTCACGCACGGCAACGTCGCGATAGAGCCACGCGGAAAAGCCATCAGCCCCTCCGCGTATATGCGCCATCCGCGCGCATCTGTCGAGCATCAGATTCTGAAGCTGGACATCGCGGACGTCGGCTATCGGGCTGAGTTTCTTTGCGAGAAACTGCCGCCCGCGCGCCGTGAGCGCTGTGCCCAGTTTAGAGAACGAGACGAATTTCTGAGCTTCAAGCTTCTTGAGCTCCGTGCGCACGACGCTCTCGGTCAGTCCCGTCCGCTCCACGAGCGTGCGCCGCCCCACTGGGGCGTCTCGCAGCTCATAGAGCAGCTGATACGCGATGTGCTCGCGCAAGGGCGCAACGACGTGGGATGCCATCTCCCACCTCCCAAACCCATTTTACACACCCCCAGAGTGATGTGCAAGATTGCGCTTCTGATGAGATCATTTGACAAAGCGCGAGGGCATGGGTATAGTAATAAGTTACGCTTGGGAGGGTGACAGGTAATGAGAAACACAACTCGCCGCGAGATCCTCGCTGAAGACACGGGAAGTCCCTACTATGAGCTGCGCAAGTACCCCGAGCCGACCGTCTGCTCAAGCTGTAATTTGGTTTATCACAAGGGGCGCTGGACAAACGGACTAGCAGCTCCCCCAGGGGCGAATCGCGAGCTGTGTCCGGCGTGCAAGCGCGTGCAGGATCGCAACCCTGGCGGCGTCGTCTATTTGGACGGCTCCTATCTCCACGCGCACCGCGACGAGATCCTGAACACCGCGAAGAACCAGGAGAAGCTCGCCCGCGAGCAGCGCCCTCTTCAGAGAATCATGTGGATCAAACCGAACGAGAACGGTTTGGAGATCGCTACGACCAATTTTCACCTAGCCCGCCGCATCGGCGAGGCGATCCATCAAGCCCACAAGGGCAATTTAGACATTAAATACTCCGAGGGAGATCGGTTCGCCCGCATCTACTGGCACCGCGACGACCAGCCAAAACCTAAAAAATAATGTCTCTCGGTGATGAGAGCCTGCGCGCTCTCTTAGAGAAGCTTTCGGCGGCGACGCCCACGCCGGGCGGAGGCAGCGCTGCGGCTTTGGTGGGGAGTATTGCAGCGTCTCTGGTGGCGATGGTCGCGGGATTAACTATCGGGAAGAAAGCCTATCAGTCCGTCGAGCAGGAGATGCGCAGCGTGCTCTCTGAAGCGATTAGGCTCCGCGATGAGCTTTTAGAATGCGCAGAGCGCGACAGCGTCGCGTTCAATGCCGTGATGGCCGCGTACAAGCTCCCTAAAGAGACGGAAGCGGCTCGCGCTGAGAGAGAACAGACGATTCAATCCGCGCTCAAAGGCGCGACGGAAGCCCCCTATCAGACGGCGCTGCGGTGCTCTCGCATCTTAGAGCTTGCGGAGATCGTCGTCACGAGGGGGAACAAGAGCGCACTCAGCGATGGAGGCGCAGCAGCTGTTCTTGCTGAGGGCGCTTTACAAGCAGCACTGCTCAATATCGCGATCAACCTCTCGGCGATCTTCGACGAATCTTTTAAGAGAGAGTATATGCGTGAGCGTGAGCGGCTTGCCCAGCAGGCGCACGAGAAGCGAGCGACGATCTTGAAAAAAGTTGCGGAGCGCCTTGGGGGCTAGACGGCTAAGGGGTCTGACCAGAAAAACATCATCGTGAGCTTGCCCAGCTAGACTGCTCGCATTATACTAATGAGATGAAAGACTTGAAAACCATCGCCATCGAAGCGGCCCATCAGGCAGGAAAGCTCTTGCGCCAAAACTTTCGCCATAGCCATCGCTTCGAACTCAAAAGCGGGTTCCGTGACTTAGTTACGGAGTTCGACCGCCGCGCCGAAGAGATCATCGTCTCTCTTATCAGAAAACATTGCCCCGACCACTCCATTCTCACCGAAGAAGGCTCAGTGCACCCCACAGACACGTCTCCCTATCAGTGGATCATCGACCCCATCGACGGCACAACCAACTTCGCCCATGGCTTCCCGTTCTTCGCGATCTCCATCGCGCTCTATCATAAAGATGACGCGCTCGTGGGCGTCGTGTATAATCCCATCCATGACGAGCTGTTCGTCGGCGAAGCTGGCCAGGGAGCGCATCTCAACGGCCAGCCCATCAGGGTCTCGCAGACCGAGACTCTGCATGAGAGCTTGGTCATGACCGGCTTCCCCTACGACGAACGCTTGATCCCACAGCACTTAGCATGGTGGGAGCGCTTTGCGAGAAAGACGCAGACGCTGCGACGGCTCGGCTCGTCAGCTTTGGCGCTCTCGTACTTGGCTGCAGGGCGCGCTGACGGCTACTGGGAGTTGGACTTAAAGCCGTGGGACATGGCGGCAGCGGTACTCATCGTGCGCGAGGCCGGCGGAAAAGTCACGGACTTGCGCGGCAATGCGCTCAATCTCTACGGTGGTGAAGTCTTAGCGACCAACGGGAGGATTCACGACACGATGATAGAGATCTTACAGGGCGAGCGTGAATGACCATGGAGCAGACGTATATCGAAGATATTGCCCAGAAAGTCGGGCAAGAGGTCTTGATCTGCGGCTGGCTCTATAACCGTCGCGAGTCTGGGAAGATTCAGTTTCTGCTCATTCGCGACGGCACAGGGGTCATCCAGGCTGTCGTCACCAAAGCCGACGGGGAAGCCTTTGAGAAAGCCCTCAAACTTACCCAAGAGTCGTCGTTAAAAGTGCGGGGCACGGTACGGGAGGACCCGCGCGCCCCCGGCGGGTACGAACTCCAAATTAAAGACATAGAGATAGTCCAGCGAGTCGAGGAGAAGTACCCCATTGACTTGAAGGAGCACGGGCCGGGGTTTCTGTTAGACCATCGGCACTTGTGGATTCGCTCGCCACGGCAAGCAGCGATTCTGAGAGTGCGCCACGAAGTAATGCGAGCGATTCGGGATTTCTTCGACGAGCGGGGCTTTATCGCGACCGAGTCGCCCATTCTCACCCCCTCAGCGTGTGAGGGCACGACCACGCTCTTTGAAGTCAATTATTTCGACGAGAAGGCGTATCTATCGCAGAGTGGGCAGCTCTACTTAGAAGCGACGGCGATGGCACTGGGCAAAGTCTACTGGATCGGCCCAGCCTTCAGGGCTGAAAAATCCAAGACCCGCAAGCACTTAACAGAGTTTTGGATGGCCGAGGCGGAAGTCGCGTTCTTCGAGCACGAGCAGAATCTCAAACTGCAAGAAGAGCTTGTCAAATATGTGATCGGGCGCTGTCTGCAGAGGCGCGCCCGCGAACTCAAAGAGCTCGGACGCCAGACGGCTGCGTTAGAGAGGGTCATTGAGGAGCCGTTCGCGCGCATCACCTATGCTGAATCCCTAGAGATCGTTAACGATCTGTTGAAGGAGAAGATCGCCTCTGGAGAAGTCGAGAAGCTCACGTGGGGGGACGATTTCGGCGCGCCGCACGAAGAAGCCCTGGGGCAGCACTTTGGGCGACCCATCTTCGTCGAGTTCTTCCCCGCGAAGATGAAAGCGTTTTATATGGAGCCCAAGCCCGATAACCCCGAGCTCGTTCTGGCAGCAGATTTGATCGCTCCTGAAGGCTACGGTGAAATTATCGGGGGCAGCCAGCGCATTTCAGATATTCATCTCTTACGGCAGCGCTTGAAGGACTTTGGGCTGCCTGAGGAGCCATATCAATGGTACATTGATTTGCGAAAATACGGGGGCGTGCCGCATTCGGGCTTTGGCTTGGGTATTGAACGTCTCACCACGTGGATTGCGGGGATCGAGCACCTGCGCGAGACGATCCCGTTCCCGAGAATGATCTATCGGCTCAAACCATAAGACAAAACGGGGAGCGAGTTTTACGCTCTCGCTCCCCGTTATCATCATAGCGATATTATTTTCGGACTTCGAGCTTGCCCCCCGCCTCCACCACGCGCAGGCTGCGCGCGAGCTTCTCGCGAAGCCCTTTGCCCGGCTTGAACGTCGGCACGACCTTGCGCGGCACGCGGATCCGCTCGCGCGTCTGCGGATTGATCCGATTCGACTCGCGTCGTGCGCGCGGCTCGAACTTGCCAAACCCCGTCAACTGCACTGGCTCGTTCTTGCTCAGCGTCTCCGTGATCAACCCGAAGACCGCATCTACGGTCTGGCGGGCGCTGCGCTTGGTGAGACTGAGCCGACCGGCCAACTTCTCAATGAATTCGTTGCGGTTCACTCATTTCACCCCCTCTCCGTTAAGATATTGTCGGGCATTCTAGCCCTCTACCATCTCCCCTGACTGCAAAGAAAAAGCCTTGCCACCTTGAAAATCTCTTTTTCGAAACTTATTTTAGCACATGCGTGCGAGAAAGTCAAGATTAAGACTGAAACGCAGAGCGTTTGACAGTGACCGATCTGTCTGCTATACTCAAACACCTGCAGAGCATTATCGAGATGGAGGAGCTAGTGGCAACTCAACGTGCATACGAAGTATTATATATAGTTCGGCCGGACTTAGAGAAGGCCCAGCTGGAGCAAGCGGTCACGAAGTTTCAGAAGGCCGTGAACGAAAGCGGTGGCCAGGTCGTCACCATTGACGAATGGGGCATGCGCCTGCTAGCCTATCAGGTGAAGAAGTTCGACAAGGGCTACTATGTGCTCATGGAGTTCACGGGGACGCCTGAACACGTGAAGAAGCTCGAAGAGCGGTTTAAGCTCGACGAGAACATCCTGCGCTATCAAATCGTCCGTCAAGAGTGACAGCGATGCCAAGCTTGAACCATGTTGTGCTGATCGGCAATCTGACTGACGACCCGGAGCTGCGCTACACCCAGAACGGTATGGCACGCGCGCGGTTCTCTATCGCTGTCAATCGGCGCTGGCGCGACCGCGACGGCAACCTCCAAGAAGAGACGACGTTCGTGCCCATTGTCGTGTGGGGGCAGCAAGCTGAGAACTGCGTGAACTTCTTGAGCAAAGGGAGCACGGTGGCGGTTGAGGGGCGCTTGCGCATTGACACCTATCAGACTGAAGAGGGAGAGCGACGCAAGGTCACCGAAGTCGTGGCGCGCACCGTGCAGTTCTTAGATAGTCGTCGCGGTGAGGGCGAGCCCCCTGCTCCGCCGGACAAATCCGATGAAACCAAAGAGATCCCCCAAGAAGGAGAGGAAGAAGTTCCGTTTTAGCGAGCTATGAGAATGGCGAAGAGAGATACGATGGAGAACAAGGGCCGGATGCAGCGCGGCAAGTTGAAGGGCCGCGACGAGTGTAAGCTGTGTGAGCACGATGTAGTGCTCACCTACAAGCAGCCGGATGAGCTCAAGAGATTCATGAACAAGCTTGGCAAGATTCTGCCGCGCCGCGCATCGCGGCTGTGCGCCAAGCACCAGCGCCAGCTGGCCCGCCAAGTCAAGCGCGCCCGCAAGATGGCGCTCCTCCCCTACGAAGTCGAACAGTAAGTTGACCAGAGCGTCCCAGCTCGGTTTAATAGAGTCGGTGGTCGACAATGCCTGCAAACCTGCCACCGGAGTATATTGAAGCCGAGCTGCGCTTCCGCGCGGCCAAAAGCCCAGAAGAGAAGCTCGCGATCCTGCGGGAGCTCATGGCTCTCGTCCCCAAGCACAAGGGGACGGAGAAGCTGCGCGTTGAACTCAAGCGCAAGTGGACGAAGCTCCAAGAAGAACTCCAGCAACAGCAAAAGAAGCAGAAGGGCGGACGCAGCCTCGCATACGATCACATCGAACGCGAGGGGGCGGGGCAAATTGCGCTCGTCGGGCTGCCTAATTGCGGGAAATCCTCGCTCTTAGCTGCTGTCACCAATGCCAAGCCCGAGATCGCTGAGTACCCGTTCTCGACATTTCGGCCCACCGTGGGCATGATGCCCTTTGAAGATGTCCAGCTTCAGCTCATTGATCTGCCCCCGTTATCAGAGTTCACTGAACCGTGGGTCTACAGTCTCATCCGTCAGTGCGATCTCGTCGCGCTCTTGATAGATCTCTCGTCGGAGACGCCTGGGGAAGATTTTTTGACAGCGCTCGATTGGCTGGAGAAAGCGCGCATTCGTCTCGTTGGGCATACAGCAGCAGCGCGCCCTCTTGAGGGCACAGTAAAGCGAGCTCTTGTCATCGGGACAAAGAGCGATGCTGAGGAAGCTGCGCAGCATCTTCAAGAGTTACGCTCCATTGCCGATGCGCAGTTTCAGGTCATCGGGATTTCGACGATTTCTGCCGAAGGGCTTGGGGAATTGGGCCAGGCGCTCTTTGCGGGGCTGAACGTCGTGCGCGTGTACACAAAAAAGCCGGGGCAGCCCTTCAAAAAAGAGCTTCCCTACGTTTTGCCTGCAGGGAGCACCGTTACGGACGTCGCACGGGCGATTCACAAGGACCTCGCTGAAAAATTCGCGTACGCGCGAGTGTGGGGGTCGGCAGAGTTCCCAGGCCAGCGCGTCGAACGGAATTATATCGTCCGCGATGGCGATCTGTTGGAATTTCACGAGTAAGGGGACATGAGGGCTTGTCTGCACGAGAGGGGGTCAGCTATACTAAAGCTATGAAAGTTCGTGCTCTGCGCGCGCGCGAGATCTTAGACTCGCGCGGCAATCCAACTATCGAAGTTGAGATCGAACTTGACGACGG
The DNA here is from genome assembly GCA_046293845.1 of Bipolaricaulia bacterium. Classification (GTDB taxonomy): domain Bacteria; phylum Bipolaricaulota; class Bipolaricaulia; order RBG-16-55-9; family DRXL01; genus JANXCC01. The sequence continues at coordinate 17,618 of JBKBIX010000001.1, forward strand.
CTCATTTGGGCGTGCCGCGGTGCCGTCGGGGGCCTCAACGGGGGCCAAAGAAGCGCTAGAGCTGCGCGACAACGACCGGCGCTACGGCGGCAAGGGCGTTTTACGTGCCGTGCGCAATGTCTCTGAGGAGATCGCGCGGGCGCTCGTCGGGCGCGAGTTTTCCACTCAAGCCGAGCTCGATCGTGCGCTCCTTGATCTCGATGGCACGCCCAACAAGAGCCGTCTTGGGGCAAATGCGATCCTAGGAGTCTCTTTAGCGTATGCCCGTGCTGCCGCGCAAGCGCTCCAGAAGCCGTTATTTCAGTACATAGTGGACCTTGCTTCTTTAGGGGCGAGGGAGAGGTCAGCCTTGCTGCCCACCCCCTTGGTCAACGTGCTCAACGGGGGACTGCACGCCGACAACGCTCTCGATCTTCAAGAATTTATGCTCGTCCCTGTGGGGTTCGATTCGTTTCGTGAAGCCCTCCGCGCAATCGTCGAGGCGTTCCACGCTCTAAAGAAGATCCTTAAGAGTCGAGGGCTGAGCACCAATGTCGGCGACGAAGGGGGCTTCGCCCCGCAATTACAGAAGAACGAAGAAGCTCTACAGTTACTCGTTGAGGCGATCTCGACTGCGGGCTATCAGCCGGGGCGCGATCTCGCTCTGGCGCTCGATCCCGCTGCCAGTACGTTCTACACGAACGGACGCTATCACATAGAGAAACAGTCTCTCTCAGCGAGCGAGCTGATCGCACTCTATGAGGAATGGCTCAACACATACCCAATCGTTTCGATTGAGGACGGGCTCGCCGAAGACGATTGGGCGGGCTGGCGAGAACTCACCAAGCGCTTGGGGAAGCGCGTACAGCTCGTCGGCGACGATATCTTCGTGACGAATCCCAATTTGATTGAGAAGGGGATTTGTGAGGGTGTCGCTAACGCCGTGCTTATAAAGCTCAATCAGATCGGCACGCTCACTGAAACATTGCACGCTCTTGAGATCGCGCATCGAGGGGGGTATAGAACGGTCATCTCGCATCGTTCCGGAGAGACCGAAGATACTTTTATCGCTGATCTAGCCGTGGGCACGGGCGCGGGACAGATCAAGACCGGCTCGGTCAGCCGTGGGGAGCGCACCGCGAAATATAATCAGCTTTTGCGCTTGGAAGAGCACTATCGGCTCCCGCTGGCGCGGCCGTTTGACGGAGGGGGCACATGACAGCTCCGACGATCTTCTCTGGATTTGAGCGACTGGTGGTGTACAGGCGACGTTGGATTCTCGTAGGGATAGTCGTGCTCGTTGGGGCATTGGTCGGGCTCTTTGTCTTGCGGGCCCTGGAGATTCGCCATCTGCAGCAGGAGCTGATCCAGCTCGAAGTAGAGAAGGCCAAAATCCAACACGAGATCGAGCGCCTGTCGGCGCGGCTCAAAGAGAGAGACAATCTCAAACTGATCGAATATCTCGCGCGCAAAGAGCTAGGCATGGTCAAGCCCGGCGAAGAGATTTATATTCTGATCGAAGACGGTGAGGCAGAGCCATGAGCCCATTTGTGCACTTGCACGTGCATTCGGAGTACAGTCTACTCGACGCGATGTGTCGCATCGAGGAACTCGTGAAAAAGTGCGTGGAGCAGAAGATGCCCGCGCTCGCTCTTACTGATCACGGCAACCTCTGCGGGGCGATCGAGTTCTATAAACACGCTACAGAACACGGGATCAAGCCCATTCTTGGATGCGAACTCTACGTCGCCCCTAAGAGCCGTCACACAAAATCAAAAGAAGACGGGACAAAATATTATCACTTAACGGTGCTCGCCCGAAACGAGACGGGCTATCGCAATTTAGTGAAGCTCACAAGCTTAGGCTATCTTGAGGGGTTCTATTACAAACCCAGAGTGGACAAAGAGCTGTTGCGGCGCTACAGTCAGGGGCTTATTATCCTATCGGGCTGTCGCAGCAGCGAGATCTGTCGGCTCTTGGGCCAGAACAGATTTGAGAGTGCTCTTGGGGTCGCGCAGGAGTTCCGCGCGATAGTTGGCCCCGAGAATTTTTATATCGAGCTTCAGAATCACGGCCAGCCCGAAGACGAAGCACGCAACGAACAGTTAGTTGAGCTCGCCCGTCGCTTGGACGCGCCCATCGTCGCGACCAACGACGTGCACTATATCTCCCGCGAGGACCGTGAGGCTCACGACGTCTTATTGAATATCCAGGGCGAGAAGACCCTCGCCGACGAGGATCGTCGCTCGTATGAGGGCGAGGAGTATTACCTTAAGAGTTTCGAAGAGCTTGCGCCGCTCTTTGCCCGCTGGCCTCAGGCTCTCGAGAACACCGTGCGCATCGCGGAGCAGTGCGATGTGAAATTAGACTTTTCTAAAGCCCATCTGCCGACATTTGAACTGCTCTCTGGGTATAAAGACGTCAACGACTATCTGCGTGCGTTGGTGTATGAGGGCGCGCGGGCGCGCTTTGGCGAGCTGACTGCAGAGATCACAGACCGCCTTGAATACGAACTCGACGTGATTGCTCAGATGGGTTATTCTGGGTATTTTTTGATCGTTCAAGACTTCGTGAAGTTTGCAAAAAGCCAAAATATTCCGGTGGGACCGGGGCGCGGCTCAGCCGCCGGCAGCTTGGTCTGTTATTGCTTGGGCATTACCGACGTTGATCCCCTCAAATATGGACTGATCTTTGAGCGGTTCTTAAACCCGGCGCGCGTCAGCCTCCCCGATATTGATATTGATTTCTGTATGCGCCGCCGCGATGAGGTCATTCAGTATGTCGAACAAAAATATGGGCGCGAGCGGGTCGCCCAAATCGCGACGTTCGACAAGATGAAAGCGCGCAGCGTGGTGCGCGACGTCGCCCGCGTGATGGGCTTTGCCTACTCTGAAGCCGACAAGATCGCCAAGCTCATCCCCTTCGGGGCGACGCTCGACGAAGCGCTCGAGGGCGTGAGCGAATTGCGCCGACGCTACGAGACAGACCCGCAAGTGCGAAAACTCTTAAACGTCGCGCGCAAGCTCGAAGGGCTTGCCCGTAATGCCGCGACTCACGCAGCAGGTGTCGTCATTACCCCCGGAGAAGTGACAGATTTTGCGCCGCTTCTGCGCATCAGCGACGGCTCCGTGCGCACCCAGTACAACATGAAGGACTTAGAAACGATTGGCCTGCTCAAGATAGACTTTCTGGGACTGCGCAATTTGACCGCGATTGCCGACACGATCAAATTCGTCAAAAAGCTCACAGGCGAAGAGATCGTTCTTCAGAAGATCCCCTTGGACGATCCTGATGTCTATGCGATGTTGCAGCAGGGGCGCACGACGGGCGTCTTTCAGCTTGAGGGCTCCGGGGTCACGGCACTGCTCACGAGGTTGGAGCCCACGGAGTTTCGCGATCTCATCGCGATCTTAGCGCTGTATCGTCCTGGCCCGCTGGAGAGCGGTATGGCCAACGATTATATTGAGCGCAAGCATGGACGCCAGCCGGTGACCTATCCCCATCCCGATCTCGAAGCGGTGCTCAAAGAGACCTACGGGCTGCCGATCTATCAAGATCAGTTATTGCTGATGGCGCGCACGCTCGCGGGGTTCAGCCTCGCTGAAGCAGATATCCTGCGCGTTGCCGTAGGCAAGAAGAAGAAAGACGTGATGGAGAGGATGCGCGCGCGCTTCGTCGAAGGGTGTGTGCAGAACGGGATCGCCCGCGCTAAGGCTGAAGAACTCTTCGCCGATATCGAAAAATTTGCGCGCTACGGGTTCGTCAAGGCCCACTCGACAGCCTATGCCCTGATCTCCTATTGGACAGCCTATCTCAAAGTGAAATACCCCACGTGCTACTTAGCAGCGCTCCTGACGAGCGTCGCGGGGAACACTGAAAAAATCGCTGAGTATATCCAAGAGTGTCGCGAGCTGGGTATAACCGTGCTGCCCCCGGATATTAACGAGAGCGACGCGGACTTTACGCCGCTGCCGAACAAGCACATTCGCTTTGGGCTGGGCGCGATCAAGAACGTGGGCACTGCGACCGTGCACGCGATTTTAGAAGCCCGCAAGCAGGGCGGGCCGTTCCGTAGCTTCGCTGATTTCTGCCGTCGCGTTCCCAGTGACGCTCTCAATCGCGAGGTGCTAGAAAGCCTTATAAAGTGTGGAGCATTGGATCGCTTCGGCACGCGCAAGGGATTGCTGTCCCAGATCGAAGCTGGGCTGGCACTTGCGGCGCAAGCGCATCAAGAGCGCAGGAGCGGCCAGAAGTCGTTCTTCGATCACGAGGAGACGGAGTTTTCTCTCGGTCGCCCATCTGACGGGCACGAAGAATTTGCGAAATCGGAGCTGTTGCGGTTCGAGAAGGAGCTGCTCGGGCTCTATGTGAGCGGGCACCCATTAGAGCATTTGAAGGAGCGTCTGGCACTGCTGTGCACGTGCGATCTGCGGGAGGTGCAAGATCAGCCTGAGGGAAGGGAGCTTCAGTTGGGCGGGCGGATTGATTCCTTGCGGGTGATCACGACAAATTCTGGGAAGCGCATGGCATTTGTGCGCCTCGAAGACCTCGCCGGGCAAGTCGAAGTCACCGTCTTCCCCGAATCTTATGAGCACGCCAAGCGATTGCTCAAAGAAGATCAGATCGTGTGGCTACGCGGGCGAGCCGAAAGGCGCACCGAACGCTCCAACGGTGTCCAAGTTATTGCTGAAGAACTCTTGTCTCTTGAAGAGGCAGAGCGCACGGTGCAGCTCTATCTCAATCTAGACCCAGAGCAGGTCACGGAGTCATTTGTGCATAGACTGAAGGAATCTTTGGGGGCGTCGCCTGGGGCGTCGCCGGTCTACGTGCGGCTGTCGGGCGATGAGCCCATGACAGTCCGATTAGGGATGAGCGTGGGGCTGACCAAAACCCTGCTGACACAACTTGAAGCACTCGTAGGTGATGCAACCAAGATTCAGCGGGTGACGCGCAAGGGAGGCCGATAGCCTATGACAGCACTGATACGCTTAGGGCGCTGGCTCCATCCGGGGATCGGCGTCAAGCGATGGTTGGCACTTGTGATTGTCTCGCTCGGTCTGTTCATCTTGGGGCTTTTTATACTGTTGGGGCAGAATCTTGTGCGGACGGTGTATAATATCTTTGCGCCGTCGGCGCTCTCGACACTCGTTTTAGCGTTGGGCTTGATTGTGCTTGGAGCGGCAGGTGTGCTTGTGGGGGTGCAGCGGATCAGTCGCTCGATTGTGCGGGCCATCGCCGCGCCGGCCGAAGGGCGCATGGGCGAGATCCTCTTCGAAAAGAAGCTCTTAAGCCGTGGGCCGCGCATCGTCGCTATCGGCGGCGGTACGGGGTTGTCTTCGCTGCTGCGCGGGCTGAAACAGCTCACGGCTAACGTCACCGCTGTCGTCACAGTCATGGACGACGGTGGCAGCTCAGGACGGCTCCGCCAAGAGTTGCATATCTTACCCCCGGGAGATATTCGGAACTGTCTCATCGCGCTTGCTGAAGACGAGTCTCAGATCTCCCAGCTCTTTAACCATCGCTTTCAAGGGGGGACTCTGCAAGGACATTCTTTAGGAAACCTTGTGATTGCGGGGCTCCAAGAGATGACGGGCAGCTTTGATCGTGCTATCGAAGAGATGAGCACGCTGCTCAACACGCGCGGGCAGGTCCTGCCGGCGACGCTGGAGCATGCAGAGCTCGTCGCGGAACTTGAGGATGGTCGGATCGTGCACGGGGAGAGTCGTATCCCCAAGGCGGGCGGACGGGTTCGCCGGATGAGGCTCTCGCGGTCGGATGTGCCCGCTTACCCCAAAGCTCTAGAAGAGATTCAGCACGCTGATCTCATCATCCTCGGGCCGGGCAGTCTCTTCACAAGCGTTATTCCCAACTTGCTCGTCGAGGGGATTCGCGAAGCGATTGAACGCTCTCCCGCGAAAAAATTCTATATTATGAACCTCATGACCCAGCCTGGCGAGACCACAGGGTTTACTGCCAAGGACCATCTCAAAGCGTTGGGCGAATATCTCGATGTGCGGTCCTTGGATTTTGTCGTGTTGAACAGGCAGCCGGTGCCCAAGGAGCTCCTCGCCCAGTATGCCCAAGAGGACTCTATCCCCGTAGCTGATGATTTGACCGAGCCGAATGAGTGGGGTATTAAAGTTATTCGTGCGGATCTGTTGGAGATCATGACGCTGCCGCGCTGGCCGTCCGATGCCCAAGCGCCGACGGTCAAGCACAATCCGAGAGGACTTGCTCGAGTGATCGCCAAGAGCGTGCCCGATCTCTTTCAATCGTGGCTGCGTTGGTGAATATGAAAACTCGAGAGGAGGAGAGCTATGAGACGCTATCGGTTGCGCATTCCTGGACCGATTGATCTTGAGCCCGAAGTCTTATCGTTCATGAGCGCGCCGCTCATTGCCCACTACGGGCGTGACTGGGTCGAACTCTACAATGAAACAGTAACGCTGTTGAAGCAAGTCTGGCAGACAAAAGAAGCGAGCGTCTTTCTCATGCCGGGGCCGGGGAGCGTCGGCATGGAAGCCGCGATTGCGAGCCTGTCCGGCGATACCCATAAGCTGCTCGTGTTGACCAACGGGTTCTTTGGAGATCGCTGGGTGACGATAGCACGGGCGTATTCGTCGCGAGTCTTGGTGTTAGAAGGGGAGTGGGGCCGGGCTTTTGACACGGACGCAGTCGAACAGACCCTCAAGCGCGACAGAGATATTCGCGTTGTCATTATGGTGCACGGCGAGACATCTACAGGGGTGCTCAACCCTGTGAAGGAGCTTGGGGCGATCTGCGACAAGTATGGGGCGGTGCTCGTCTGCGACATGGTGGCGACCCTTGGAGGAACAGAGATCGCGTTTGACGACTGGCGCATTGGGATTGGGGTGAGTGCCACCCAGAAGGGCCTCGAATGTCCTCCGGGTCTGGTCCCAGTCGCTGTGAGCCCTCACGCGTGGGCGCTGATCGAGCGCAGCAAGGGGCCGGGATGGTTTGTGAATTTGCGCACCTGGCAGCAATTCGCGCGCGAATGGGCCGACTGGCACCCTCATCCGGTCACGATGCCCACAGGCTTGACCCAAGCCTTGCGCTTCAGCCTCAAAAATATCTTAGACGAAGGGCTTTCGCACCGCTGGGCGCGACATTGGGAGATCGCTACTTTAGTGCGATCTGCTCTGAAGAATCTCGGGTTTGAGCTCTTTGTCTCTGACGACCGTGAAGCGATGAACACGGTCACAGCAGCCAAAGGCCATCCGCAGCTCCCCGCGGTCGCGTTGATGCGTGCCTTGAAAGAGAAGCATCAGATTCTCATCGGCGGCGGGCTGGAGAGATTGGCAGGGCAGATCTTTCGCATCGGACACATGGGGCCAACGGCAACCCGTGACGCCATGGTGCCAACGCTGCTTGCTATCGAAGACGTCCTGCGGTCTTCGGGTGTAGCCGTCGAGCCGGGGCAGAGCCTACGGGGTCAGCACCTTGCGCAGACCCGCTAGGGAACAGTGACGATGGCCTCTTTTATGTTGTTGTCCTCGTTACACTCAGCTATGTGATTCTTGTCGTCCACGACGGTCGTCAGAATATAACTTCCCGCTGTGATCAGATATGTGGTACTTGCTTGTTCGCCTGCCCCTGGGGCCAAGGGGGATGTCCTCGCTTCGCCAATGAGTTGCCCGTTCAGATAGAACGCCGTCGTTGACGGCACAGGCGCGGTGGCGGTGCCAATGTTCTCTACATAGACGCGGGGTTTGAGCAACCATGTGTAGGGGGAGATCTGAGAAGTTTCAGCGTAGAGATGACGAATAGTCAGGTCGGGGCAGCCCGTTGGGGTCGTGGCCACAACATAGATCGCGTGGGCAAGAACTCGTGACGCGCGACAGCGTAGCTTGATAAGCGTTGGATCGGCGCTGGGGGGAGACAAGAGCTGAGCGCCTTCGATCTCCCAGCGCGCGAAGCGATATCCCTTGCCCTCTCCAGAGACTTGAGCGCTGGCTTGCAACAAGACGTCGGTGAGGGTGTCGAAGCTGCGCACGAAGGGCGTAGCGCCGCCCCCGTCACCCAGTATATCGAAAGGACGCACATCAACGAACGTCCCGTGGAGGTACTCCCCTAAGCTCTCTTGAGCATCGATAGCAATATCGCAAAAATCTGCTGGCTGGGAACGATACACAGCTTGCACGCGCGCGTTTGCTGTGAAGGGAACCTGCCCGGCGCGCAGGCGCAATTGCTGTGGGGCTTTTGAATAGGGTTCGCCATTAAAATCCCAACGGTCGAAGTAATGGAGCATTTGCTGGGCACCACAGTTGTCGAGCTGTCTATAGACGGCTTGTAGGATGACTACATCGCCGAGGGAAACCGAAAGAGTGACCGGACGGCCGGAGTAAATGCGCCCATTGATTAACAAGACGGCGTTCTCACACGTTGCGCTGATCTCTAATTCTAGTTTTGCTTGGCCTGGCACTGTGAAGGCGTGTCCGCTCCAAAGCACCAACCCTATAAGAAGACCCCATTTGGCCGATCCACCTACCCTTTGGACAGGGTTCATCATTGACATCACCCCTCTTCACGGTGTTGCTATTATAACGCATAAAGGCGAGAAAGTTAAATATCCAGCACGCACTCGATTTGGACTCTCTCGGGCTGCTGGAGCACGCGCAGATTATTATACGTCACGGCCTTGACGTCTATGCGCGGATCATGTCGTGAGCGATCCAAGGGTTCGCCAGCAATCTCGCCTGTCAGCGCAACCCCCTGCTCGTGAGGAGTAACCGCGATGCGAAACTCCGAAAAGACACACCCCGTGCGGTCACGCTCCAATATTAATCTATTGAGCCAGTCGGCTAAGAGCAGCTCGAGCGACTCTGCGCTCAGCCCGACAGAGATAGTGCGCTGTGGGCGCACAGATTTTGTATTGACCATCAATTCGAAGAGGGCGCGGGCGGCTTCGCTAAACGCTTCTGACAGGCTCTTCCCCCACGCGCGAATCCCGACTTCTGCCGTGACCTCAAAGTACTCGAACGGCATTTTGCAACTCCCACGTCGCCACGGGAGTATAGATCGCCCCGCTCGGCGATAAGCGGCTCTCCATCAGCGTCAGATGCGTGATCGGTGCTCGGCACGCAAACGGAGCGATCCGCGAGATGATCGTCACGAACTGCCCCAGGTGCGCTGTATGCTCGGCCTTGACCCGCCCGACGGTCACGTGCGGCGCGAAGTGCCGCTCCGCTTCAAAGCCCATCTTCGTCAGCTCTCTCTCTAAATATGCGTGGAGATCGAGGAGAGCTTGAGGTGCTTGCTGGGAGCCAATCCACAGGACTCGTGGGCGGCGCGTATCGGGGAACGCTCCCACCCTGTCAAACGTGATCTCAGACTTTGGAAACCTTTCGGCGACCTGCGCTCCGAGGGCCTTGAGCGCTTCGACTTGTGAGGACTCAACCTCCCCGAGGAACTTTACAGTGATGTGGAAATTCTCCGGGCGCACCCAGCTCACACGGGCTTCTGCTTTGCGTAAGGGCTGCGCAATGCGATCGAGCTCGGCGCGCACCGCGTGAGGAAGTTCAAAGCAATAAAAGAGGCGCATGAGCGTTAGAGCAGCAACTCAGCTGCAGGCCCCTCGACGAGATTCTCACAGTAGTGACACCGCATGACCAGAGGGCCTCGACTCTCTACCGTCAGGTAGGGGACGACTCGCTCAGTGCTGTTCGTGATGCAATTGCGATTGGGGCAGCGAATAATGCCGATCAACTCTTCTGGAAGCTCCACGTGAATTTTCTCCGTAACTTTCATGTCTTTGATGATATTGACTGTCGCTTGGGGAGCGACGATGGCGATCTTTTTCACGGTCTCGGCTTCCAAGGCGCGATTCTCCACTTTGACCATATCTTTCAAGCCCAAGCGATTGCTCCGGACGTTCATCGCCACGATAACCGTATCAGAACAACCGCGCTCGATCCCTAAGATCTTCAAGACCGCTGGAGCCATCCCCGCGGTGATGTGATCAATCACGGTGCCGTTCTTGATTTTTGAGACTTTCAGTTCTCCGTTCATAGCCGTCAGCTTCCCAGGAGCACCAGTTTGAGCAGCGCCATGCGCACCGGCACGCCGTTCTGCACCTGGTCAAAATACTTCGCGTGCGGGAGCGCATCGACTTCCGGGGCGATCTCATCGACTCTGGGCAATGGGTGCAACAGTATCGCATTGGGCTTGAGCATCTCACAGATTTTGAGATTAATTACATAAGCTCCTTTGACTTTTTCGTACTCTTCGATGTCGGGGAAGCGCTCTCGTTGGATGCGCGTGACGTAGACGACATCGAGATCGCGCAAGTCGAGCTCATCGGTCTCAGTATAGGGCACCACCCCTGCGAGCTCTTTCAACACGGAGGGAGGCATCCGTAAGTTAGGCGGCGAAATCAAGCGCAGCGTGATTTTGCGGAACCGCGTGAGCGCTGTGGCCAGCGAGTGCACGGTGCGCCCATACTTTAAGTCGCCGACCAGCCCAATGGTGAGATCATCGAGTCTATTGTGAAATTTCTTGATGGTGAACAGATCCATCAGGGTTTGTGTGGGGTGTTGGTTAGCGCCGTCGCCAGCGTTAATGACCGGGATGACGACTGTGTCAGCGACAAGTCGGGCGCTGCCCTCGAGGGGGTGGCGTATGACGATAACATCTGCGTACTTTTCGACGGTGCGCACCGTGTCTTGGAGCGATTCGCCTTTGACGACGCTGGTGCTCTCAGTTCCCGAAAAACCGATGACTCGTCCGCCGAGCCGCTGCATCGCTGTGGCGAACGAGAGCTGTGTGCGCGTGCTGGGCTCGAAGAAGAGCGAAGCCATAACGCGCCCTTGCAGGAGATTGGGGTCGGGGCGGATCTGTTGCGCATGGTAGAGCACATCTTCAATATACTCGCGGGAGAGATCACGAATGGAGATGACATCTCTGCCGCGCCAGTCGAGCTTAGGCCCTTGCACCATGCCACACCCCTATCTCTAAGGCTTTATTATAACTATGTCAACGGAGCAGGGCAAATCGGCACGATCGGTAACGTCCCCACTACCATCGGCGCGGTGTCTCTAGCACTTGATCACGTGCATATGATCGTGTATAAATGAATTCACTACATATTGATAAAGAGAAGGAGGGTGCTATGGCATCCCGAATTGTCAATATGACCGTTCCTGAAGAGCTTTTGAAGGAGGTGGACGCAGTCGCCCGGGCAGAAGGCCGAACGCGCTCCGAACTGTTTCGCGAAGCCGTCCGCCGCTATGTGCAAGAACGGTGCACGAAGGATGCTTCTCGATTGCTCTTGCGCCTAGCAGCTCTTGCAGTACAGGGGCCTAATATATCAGCATCGGATTTGGATCGCGTTCTCTATGGGCGGGGGCGCACGAGATGAGCTATGCGGTCTTGGTGGATACCAGCGCGTTTCATGCGTTGCAGAACGCCGGGGATGCGCGTGAGCATGAACCTGCTAAGGCCATAGCGAAGCAATTACAAGCCGAGGGAGCCACACTGGTCACCACGGACTACATCCTAGATGAGACGTATACTCTCTTGCGTTCCATCTTGGGGCACAAAGCGGCTGTGGCATTTGGGCGGGAGATCCAGCGTGGCGGGATCGAGATCGTACAAGTTGACCCGTCCATACGATATTTTTGAAAGATATGCCGATAAAGACTTTTCGTTCACAGACTGTACAAGCTTTGCGGTGATGGAGCGCGGGAAGATCAAAGTCGCTTTCACATTTGACCGCCACTTCCAGCAATACGGGCTAAAGACTTTGCCAACACAGTTGAGGAGGAAAAGAAAAGAACCCAGGCAGCGACCTACTCTTGCGGGCCCTCACGAGCCCACTACCATCGGCGCGGGCGGGCTTAACGGCCGTGTTCGGGATGGGAACGGGTGTTTCCCCGCCGCTATTGGGCCACCTGGAATCTCTTGTAGGGGCACCCCTCTGTGGGTGCCCTGGGCAGACACAGGGGTCTGCCCCTACAATCTTTCGATCCCTCAAAAGTGAATAGAGTGCGTCGCGCAAACGACGGAGCGATTAGGACCGCTCGGCTGAGCGCATTGCTGCGCGTACACCTGCGGCCTATCAACCTGGTGTTCTCCCAGGGCTCTCAGAGGCCTCATCTTGGGGTGGGCTTCACGCTTAGATGCCTTCAGCGTTTATCCCGTCCGGACCTAGCTACCCAGCGGTGCCCTTGGCAGGACAGCTGGTACACCAGAGGTCCAGCCCTCCCGGTCCTCTCGTACTAGGGAGAGCGCCCCTCAAGCCTCTTGCGCTCGCGGCGGATATGGACCGACCTGTCTTGCGACGGTCTGAACCCAGCTCACGTAACTCTTTAACCGGCGAACAGACGGACCCTTGGGACCTGCTTCAGCCCCAGGATGAGTTGAGCCGACATCGAGGTGCCGAACACCGCCGTCGATGTGTACTCTCGGGCGGTACTAGCCTGTTATCCCCGGGGTAACTTTTATCCGATGATCGATGGCCCTTCCACACAGAGCCACCGGGTCACTTGGGCCTGCTTTCGCACCTGTTCCCCCTGTCGGGGTCACAGTCAAGCCGGCTTGTGCCCATGCACTCCCCGCCGGATCGCCAACCCGGCTGAGCCGACCTTTGCGCGCCTCCGTTACTCTTTGGGAGGCAACCGCCCCAGTTAAACTGTCCACCTAGCACGGTCCCCCGGCTGCTGTACAGCCGTAGGTTAGAGTCGCAACGCTCGAAGGGTGGTATTTCAAGGACGCCTCCATCCCCGCTAGCGCGGAGACTTCTCCGGCTCCCACCTATCCTACACAACAAGCGTCGAGACCCAATGCCAAGTTCCAGTAAAGCTCCACGGGGTCTTTCCGTCCTGCCGCGAGTCACCGGCGTTTTCACCGGTGCTTCAATTTCACCGAGCCCATGGTCAAGACAGCGCTGGGATAGTTATACCATTCATGCGCGTCGGAACTTACCCGACAAGGAATTTCGCTCAGGCTGTTACTTTGGTGACCTTGCTGTTAGGCAAGGCGGTCTGACGCGAGTCAGACTCTGCACGTCGCCGTGCAGCTCGGACTGTATCTTCGTCTTCTGAGTAGATTGTCTCTATTCAGAAGAGCCCGGCGTACAGTCTCTGAGGATGCTGAAGATCTCCGACTGTTCATCTGCTGAATGATCTGCCTGATCTCTGCTAGTCCTTCGTTCGTGAGATGCTTTCGCTCTTTCATGAGCTCCAGCACTTGGACGAATTTCCCGAATTCTTCAGCTTTAGCTGTTCGCAGCTTGTTATGCTGGAAGAATGGAACTATTTTTGTCTGTAAATCTTCCAACGAACGGACGCAGTAGCGATACAAGTTTTCCGTGTGATTGTCGTATCGCCGATTGACGTAGATGCGTCCGCAGCCGAAGAACTCTTGTAGGACTCGCAGAGCCTGTAGGCTGCGCTCTCCTTGAGTTACGACGAACTCAGGGAAAACTTGCCATCCACTGCTCGTCGACGGATTCTTAAGAATGCTTACAGAAAAGCATCCTTCACCATCGACGAACCCAGTGATCCAGCCCTCGATCTTCAGCCTTTCCTGCTGGTTGTCTGCACCCATCGCATTTTCACCTTCGTAATTGTAGCTGAAGGTAGCGTGGGATACTAACCAGAGTTTCCAGCATATAGCCGGGTTTTACTAAGGCTTGCGTAAAACCTTAGGACGGTTATAGTTACCGCCGGCCTTCGCTAGGGCTTCAGTTTGGGGCGTAAACCCCTCCCCTTAACCTTCCAGCAGTGGCCAGGTCTCACACCCTATACGTCCTCTTTCGAGTTAGCAGGGTGCTGTGTTTTTGATAAACAGTCTCCCCAGCCTGCTCTCTGCGGCCCCCTCGGACATCGCTGCCCTACACGGGGCCTCCCTTCTTGCGAACGTACGGGAGCATTTTGCCGAGTTCCTTGACCATGGTTCTCTCGCCCACCTGAGCATACTCTGCCCGCCTACCTGTGTCGGATTGCGGTACGGGCTCTGTGCGGCTCCCTAGAGGCTTTTCTCGGCACCTGATCGCTCTTCCTTCGGTCCCGTAGGACCTCCGTCTCGGCTCGACTTAACCCGGCTGCGGATTTGCCTACAGCCGGACGCCTCGCCTGTGACACGGGCACATCCGTCCGCCCGCTGAAGCGACCTGATGCACTTCCCCTTGGTCACCGCCGCACAGAGGGGCCGGAATATTAACCGGCTCTCCATCGCCTACCCCTTGCGGGTTGAGCTTAGGGCCGCCTAACCCTGGGTGGATGAGCCTTCCCCAGGAACCCTGAGGCATACGGTGGGTGAGTTTCTCGCTCACCTCGCGCTACTCATTCCTGCATTCTCTCTTCCGCTTCGTCCGCCGTGGCTTGCGCCACGACTTCGGCCTAAGGCGGAATGCTCCTCTACCGCCAGGCTTCGCCTGGACCATACATCGTGCCGCCTGAAGGCGGCACGGCGCACAGTCCAGACGGAGTCTGGCCCGTGGCTTCGGCGCCGAGCTTAACTCCCGCTGAATCTTGGGCGCACTCTCGCTCGACTGGTGAGCTATTACGCACTCTTTAAAGGATGGCTGCTTCTAAGCCAACCTCCCAGCTGTCTGAGCAAAAGCACATCCTTCCTGACTTAGCTCGGTCTTTGGGGCCTTAGCCGACGATCTGGGCCGTTTCCCCCTCGACGATAAAGGTTATCCCCTACCGTCTGACTCCCGGCAGGTACGCCGTGGTATTCGGAGTTTGGTTGGAATTGGGTTGCCCCGCATCCATCCAGTGGCTCTACCCCCACGGCTTAACTGCCGAGGCTAGTCCCAAAACTATTTCGAGGAGAACAAGCTATCACCGAGGCCCGTCTGGCTTTTCACCGCTACCCACGACTCATCCCAGAACTATTCCACGTTCACGGGTTCGGCCCTCCACGTGGTGTTACCCACGCTTCAGCCTGGTCATGGGTAGATCGCCCGGCTTCGTGCCTACCGCACGTGACTGATCGCCCTGTTCGGACTCGCTTTCGCTGCGGCTGCGCCCCACTGACGAGGCTTAGCCTGTGCCACGCACGGTAGCTCGCAGGATCATACTGCAAAAGGCATGCCGTCAGGCCGCCGGCTCTGTCGTTGGGCATCTTGCGACGCCCAGGACAAAGGGTCGGCGGGACCCTCCGACTGTCTGTGAGCGGATGGTTTCAGGTTCTGTTTCACTCCCCTTCCGGGGTTCTTTTCACCTTTCCCTTGCGGTACTAGTCCACTATCGGTCAGCTGGTAGTATTTAGCCTTGGAAGGTGGTCCTCCCAGCTTCACGCCGTAACACGGGTACGACGCTACTTAGGAACGGCCCACAGTCGCTTGTCCTTTCGCCTACGGGACTATCACCCTCTCTGGTCGCTCTTTCCAGTGACTTTACTAGCTGTTCGGCTAGGACTCACGAATCTGTATGATGGGCCGCCCTGCAACCCCCTTCTATAGAGATAGAAGGGTTTAGGCTGTTCCGCGTTCGCTCGCCGCTACTGACGGAATCTCCAAAGCCATCTCCCCTGCCCTCTTACTAAGAGTGCAGAAGAGATAGCTTTGTATCTTTTGATTTCTTTTCCTCGGGGTACTGAGATGCTTCACTTCCCCCGGTTCGCCTCTCTCCCTTATGGATTGGGGGAGAGATACCGCACCTTCCGTGCGGTGGGTTTACCCCATTCGGAGATCCGCGGATCAACGCCTGCTCGACGGCTCCCCGCGGCTTATCGCAGTCTGCCACGTCCTTCATCGCCTCCAGCTGCCAAGGCATCCACCATCCGCCCGTACTGAGTTTGCGCGATGTGATGCACTCTATTCACTTTTCAAGGATCGAAACGAACGCCCATGTCCCGAGCGTGGGGTGCACGTATTATAACACGGAGGGGAGAGATTGTCAAGGCGATGCACGGCATCGCCACTCCTCTGATCTGAAGCGCTCTTTACGCGACTAGCTCCCAGAAGAACTGTTGTGAGGATCACCGTCCTCGTCAAGTCGCACTGGGGCGTCTCCCCACAGCCCTTCTAAATCATAGAAGCGTCGCAGCTCCTTCTGAAAGATATGCACAATGACGTCCCCGTAGTCTAACACGATCCAATTTTTGGACTCCCACCCCTCAGAACGCACCACTTGGTGGGGGAGCTTCTCTAAAATATTGTCGGCGATCGCTTTGACGTGCTTGGGGTTGTCCCCGTGCGTAATAACAAAGAAGTCTGTGGGGATGGAAAACCCGCGCATGTCTAAAATCACGGTCTCCTCGCCCTTCTTCTCCGCGATGAGCGCGAGGAGCTCCCGCAGGGTCTTCTCCGTATCGAGTTCGAGAGCTGGAAGCTTCATTATTATTTATTTTTCAGATACTTGAAAGTCCTGTCCCAAGATGATGATCGCATCGGCTCCGTCACCAGTGACCCCCTTAGCCGCTAACCCCTTCATCGTTGCAGAAAGCTCTTCCGGCTTCACGACTTTAAAGAGACTGCGCAGGCTCCGCTCCCGCAACAGCTCGATCTTCTTAGGATCGCTCGTTATATCTATAATATAGCTTTGTGCGTAGTCGAATCGGTCTGCGTTGCCCGTGTAGACTATCGAAAAACCCTCGGTGCGCAGCAGTTCGCTGACACGACGCGCTACCCCTGTCATCCCGGAGCCGTTTAATACTTTGACGCGCACCTCGTCGGCAGTGACGACATCGAGTCCGCGCAGCATCTTATTGACTAATTGTGCTGTGCGCACGGGATCCGGCTCGAGGTAGCAGCCGCCCTCTTTGGCGGACTTGCAGACGGACTCCCCCGGGATCTGCTTGATCTGGACTTGCTCGGGGCGCAGATTCTGTAATCTCTCCGCCAAGCGATACAGCGAGACCGGCGCTAAATTCGTCTCGATATATTGCTGCGCTGTCGTGATCATCTGCTGGAGATTCTTGAGAGACTTGTCGCGCATCCCCTGGCGCAGCAGGGCCTCCAAGAGCTGCTTCTGGCGCTGCAACCGGCCTAAATCCCCCGTGGCGGTATCTCTATAGCGTATATACCCCAGCGCCATCTTCCCGTTGAGCTTTTGTGTTCCAGCGGCGATGTCAATGGGGGGCTTCGTCTTGTCGTCCTTGAGCGGCTTTTCGACGGTCAGGGTCACGCCGCCCATGAGATCGACGAGCTTTTCGAAGCCGTCGTAATTGATCACGATATAGTAGTTGATCTCTAGGCCCAAGAAAGTGGAGATGACTCTCCGCGCGAGCTCCGCGCCGCCGAACGCATACGCTGCGTTGACTTTTTCTACGCGCCCGTCGGGGAATTTCACGTGGGTGTCGCGGGGGATTGCTAAGAGCCGGACATCGCCCTCACGCAGGCTCGCCACGAAGATCGTATCACTGCGTTGCGCTGTGGCGTTGGGCACATAGTCCAACCCCAAGACTAACACATGGACACGCTCAGCCAGGGGAGGGGCAGCAACCCGGCTCTTGTACCACCAGTAGCCCGCCGTACTGACAGCGATAGAAACAACTAAGAGAAAGCTCAGAGCAAGAATGCGACGTCGCTGTTCTACTTGTCTTCTTCGACTGCGGATCACATTCACCTCATCAGCGTAAGAGTAGCGCAAGTCACGTTCAAAGTCAACCCCCCTTCCTAGAAATTTGTCCTGACAAGGGGGGGAACTTTGTCCCGCGCAGAGAATATATATTTCAGTAAGCTAAGCAGTAAGCTCGGGACGCCCAAGGTTCCTCGCAGTCTGCTATAATATATAGTAGTGGGGCTACAAGCCCTACAACAGGAGGTGACAGGCAGTGGAAAGCATCGTGCGCGAGATCACGCGAGAACTCAGAGAGTCCCAAGTCCGTGATAAGTATCGTCCCATTCCGTTCGACGAGTATCTCAGGATGGTCTTCGAGGATCCGCGCTTGGTGCGCAATGCGTACCAGCGTCTCTATGATATGATCCTCAGCCACGGCACACATATCGCCAAGGTTCACGATAAAGAAGTCATTCGGTATAACTTCTTCGACGACCCCTTCAACAAGGGCGAGGACGCGATCTACGGCATTGACGAAGCCCTCAAGAATTTAGTAGATACGCTCAACGCTGCGGCCAAGGGGCTTGGGCCTGACCGCCGTGTGATACTGTTGCACGGGCCGGTGGCCACCAGCAAGTCTACGATTGGGCGGCTCTTCCGCCGCGGGCTAGAAGAGTATTCGAAGACCGACGACGGGCGGCTCTACACGTTCGAATGGGACGTCTCCGACTTCGACGACGAGCCGATAGACGTTGTCCCCTGCCCGATCTTCGAGGAGCCTCTGCGGCTCATTCCGCCCGAGCCACGCCAAAAGATCCTCACTGAGATCAACCGTATCTTCAAAGAGAAGTACCACGGGGAGTACGAGCTGCGCGTCGAGGGCGATCTCTGCCCCAAGTGTCGCTTCTATTTTAATCGCTTCATGCGCTTCTATGAAGACGATTTAGAGAAAGTCCTCAAACACGTCACCGTGCGCAGGCTCATCTTGAGCGAGAAGGACCGCCGGGGCATCGCCACGTTCGAGCCCAAAGACAAGAAGAACCAAGACGAAGAGGAGCTGACCGGCGGCATGAATTGGCGGCTTGTCCAAGTCTACGGCAGCGACTCTGATCCACGAGCGTTTAATTACGATGGGGAGCTGTGTGTCGCCAACCGTGGGATCTTTGACGGGGAAGAGTTGCTCAAGCTCCAAGAAGAGTTTCTCTATGACTTCTTGCACGCCACCCAAGAGCACGTGATCAAGCCCAAGAAGAACCCGCGCATTGACATTGACACAGTTATTCTGGGGCGCACCAACAACCCCGAATATAAACGGGTCAAGAGCAACGAGAAGATGGAGGCGTTCAACGACCGCACGCGCAAGATCGATATCCCTTATGTCTTGCGCAAGTCCGACGAAGAGCGCATCTACAGAAAATTCTTCGGCAAGAACCGTGTGTGGGGCAAGCACATCGCGCCGCATACGTTAGAGATGGCAGCGCTCTGGGCGGTGCTCACACGATTAGAAGAACCAAACGCGGACATCTCGCTCCTGCAAAAAGCCAAAATCTATGACGGGGAGTCCATCCCTAATCGCACCGTGGACATCAAGAAGATCATGGAGGAGGCCAAGGGCGAAGAGGGCTTCTTCGGCGTCAGTCCACGCTACGTGATCGATATGATCAGTAAAGCGTTGGTGAACGACGTCGAGGGATGTATCAATCCCTATCGCGTGCTGGCGACGCTGGAGGACAATCTCCCACATCATTCCGGCATCGACGAGAACCGTATCGAAGAGTACAAAGAGTACATTGAGCAAGTCAAGGAAGAGCTGTCGGCGATCTGTCAAGAGGAAGTCCGGCGCGTCATCAGTCATGACCCCGATGAGCTGCGCCAGGTCGGGCAGAAGTATTTAGATCACGTCATGGCCTACCTCAATGACGAAAAAGTCGAGGATCGCTATACGGGGGAGGAGATGGAGCCGGACGAAGAATTTATGAGATCTATTGAGAAGCAGATCGGGATCACAGAAGCCCAGAAGGACGACTTCAGACAGGAGATTTCCAACTGGATCAGCGAGCGTGCCCGCAAGGGCGAGCCATTCAACCCTGAACAGAACGACCGCTTAAGAAGGGCTTTGGAGAAGAAGCTCTGGGAGGACAAGAAGCACAATATTAACTTCACGGCGATGGTCAGCGACAAGACGACCGACCCGGAGCACAAGCGGCGCAAGGCCGAGTGGATCGAGCGTCTCAAGAGCGAGTACGGCTACTGCGACGTCTGCGCGGAGAACGTGATTGACTACGCGGGCGCGGAGGTCGCTCGCGAAGAGCTTGAAGCTCGCGAGAGCCGCATGCCGTAACCTCCCTCCCCATTCCCCTCTCCCCTCCGAGGGAGAGGGGCAAGGGGTGAGGGAGTAGAGCCCGGGAGTGATATTAAGTATGCCCAAGCGCATCTTGAAGGACTTAGAGCGCTTTAAGAGAATTGTGCGCGGGGAGATCCGCAAGAACCTCAAGGAGCTTATTGAGACCGGCTCGATTGTTGGGCAGAAGGGCGGAGATATCGTCAGAGTCCCCCTGAAGTCTATTCGCATCCCGCAATTTCGCTATGACCCACACGAGCAGGGGGGTATCGGCGTGGGCGAGGGCGAGATCGGCGAGCCGATTCAGTTCGATCCCACGCACAGTGGAGACGGCCAAGCAGGCTACGGGCCGGGGCCGCACTTCCGCGAGGTCGAGATCGAAGTCCGCGAGCTTGCTGAAATCTTGGGCGAAGAGCTGGAGCTGCCCAAGATCGAGCCCAAGGGCCATAAACACGTGCTCAGCGGGAGCGAAGAGTATGAAGACGTCTCGACCGTCGGCCCTGAAGCCTTGCTCATGAAGCGCCGGGCCTTTCGGCGGGGGCTGCTGCGCCAGATGCTCATGGGCGCGCCCCTGCGCCCCTCTGATACTGTTATCGTTACCCCAATCAAGGAAGACATGCGCTATCTCTACGGCGTTCCCACAGAATCCCCGGAAGCTAATTGCGCCATACTCTTTATGAGGGACGCTTCGGGGTCTATGTCTGGGGAAAAGACCGAGATCATCCGCCAAGAGAATTGGTGGATCGATCTATGGTTGCGCACCAACTATAAGAACGTGGACAGGGTCTATATCTTGCACGACTACGAAGCCCAAGAAGTGAACGAAGATGACTTTTATAGCTTAAGCACCGGTGGGGGCACGCGCATTAGCTCGGCCTATGAGCTGTGCAACCGTATTATTGATCGGCGCTACCCCCCAGAGCACTGGAATATCTATGCGTTTCACTTCAGCGATGGGGAGAACTGGATCGGCGACACAGAGAACGCGTGTGTCCCAATCTTGCGCGATCACCTGCTCCCCAAGGTCAACCTCTTCTGCTATGGGCAAGTAACATTAGGGCGGCGCTCGCCCGGGCTGCACCTTATCAAACTCAAAGAGCGCCTCGAAGAGCATGACCGTCTGGTCACGTCGATCATCTCGGATCGCGAAGATATTTTACAGTCCATCAAAGAGTTCTTGGGCAAGGGACGGTAGAGCATGATCGGAGCAAAGAAGATCCGTGAGCTTGAGAAACTGCGCGCTGAGGCACGGCGCTTGGTCGAGTCAGTCGGGCTTGACCCCTGGCCGGTGATCTTTGGGATTGTAGACCACGACCAGCTCAACGAATACTCTGCCTATGACGGGTTTCCCGAACGCTTCCCCCACTGGTCGTTCGGCATGAGCTATGACTATTTCAGAAAGCGTTCGGCGTATTCGGGCTGGTGGACCTATGAGCTGGTGCTGAACACCAACCCGGCTATTGCGTACCTGCGCGAGAGCAACTCCCCTGTAGAGAACAAAGGGGTGATGATTCACGTCTACGCCCATGTGGACTTCTTCAAGCACAATCGCTGGTTTTCTAAAACCCCTCAAGATATGATTAAAATTATGCACACCCACGCCGAACGCATCGAAGAGTATATGAACAAATACGGCATCACTGAAGTCGAATCTTTCATAGACAAGGCGCTCTCGTTGCAGTACGAGATCGATCAGTATGCGCCGTTCATCAAGCGTTCGTGGAATCGGGCAGATGTTGAAGAGGATGAGCGCGAGCGGGAGCCAGCGCGCATCCCGGTCAAGCGGGACTATATGGATCGCTTCGTCAATCCTCCGCAATGGCTGGAGGAGCGTCGCGCGAGATTGAAGCAGGCCCGTGAGAAGGCCCGCAAGCTCCGCGATGAAGCCGATTTAGTCAAACCCCAGAAAGATCTCTTGGGCTTCTTAATGAAGCACGGGCACTTAGAGAACTGGCAAAAAGATATCTTGGCGATGATTCGCGAGGAGTCGTACTACTTTGTCCCGCAGATCCAAACGAAGGTCATGAATGAAGGATGGGCCTGCGTCGTCGCGGGCACGCTCGTGTTCACCAACCATGGGCTCGTTCCCATCGAAGAGATCGTGACAGAGCACAAGACACTGTGGGTCAGTGACGGGGAGCGCTTGAGGAAGATCTATGACTGGGCACGGTTCCCCAATCGGGAGATCATCAAGCTGCGCACACGGCGCGGCTTAGTGCTCGCTGGCTCGGTTACCCATCAAATTCTCATGGCCGATGGGACGTGGAAGTGCCTTGATGAGGTGAAGATCGGTGAGAAGATACGGCTGGGAGCAGGCTTGGGCACCTGGGCTCCTCGCTATCTATCCCTGCACTGGACTCCTTCCCAGCGCCTGACCATGCGAGACGTAGCAGAGCGAGCGGGTGTCTCCGTAGACACAGTGATCCGCTACCGCCGTGGCTGGGCCGTCCGCAACCCTACAGCAATAGCAGCAGTCCTGGCGTTGTATGAAGAGTCCATAACTGCTGCGGTGCAACAGCATCGCTCCCCCATCCGCGTCCCACCGGTCTTGAATGAAGACCTTGCTGCGTTTTTGGGATATATAGTTGGAGATGGGCACATGAGCCGGGTCAAGCGTGTCGTCGGCTTTACCAGCGGGGACTTCGAGCAAGCACAGCGATTCAAGGAATTGGGCCAACGACTCTTCGGCCTAGCTGGGCGGCTCCAGCGCGATGGTGGGCGCTGGCGAGTCTTGTTCTACTCGCTCAATCTCGTAGATTTTCTGGAATATCTTGGGGTGAAAGTCGGTCGCTCAGCCCCAGTGAAGGAGATCCCCCCTCTGATCTTGCGCTCCCCCGCCTCGGTCGTCGCAGCGTTTGTGCGCGCCTATTTCGATTGCGATGCCCATGCTGGCCCTCAAGGGATCATCCTCTCGACCACAAGCGAGTCTTTAGCTCACGTCACTCAACTGATCTTGCTCAACTTTGGGGTGCTATCGCGCCAACGTCGCCAGAGAGACGGCACCTGGCATCTCCATATTGCAGGGCGCTCAGCGATGGCCTTTCAGGAAAGAATTGGTTTCGGTTTGGAGCGCAAGCGCCAGGCACTCTCGGATTATCTCAATGCTCACCGGTTCTTCAAACGAGAGGTCTGGGAAGATGAGATCGTCGCTCTCGAGCGAGGCTACGCCGATGTCTATGACATCTCCGTAGAAGGTTCTCACAAGTATGCCGCTGCTGGCTTGATCAACCATAACAGCTACTGGCAATCGAAGCTCATGGCCGAGTTCGCCAAGCCCGATGAGTTCATAGATCACGCGGACATGATGAGCAAGGTCTTAGCAGGGGGTGCGCTCAACCCCTACGCCCTAGGCAAGCTCATCTGGGAAGACATTAAAGAGCGGTGGGACAAGGGGCGCTTCGGGCGCGACTGGGAACTGTGTAAAGACCCGCAAAAGAAGAAGAGATGGGACACCAAAGCTCATCTTGGGACAGAAAAAATCTTCGAAGTCCGGCGCACTTATAATGACGTCACGTTCTTGGCGGAGTTCTTCACAGAAGAGCTGTTTGAAAAGCTCAAACTCTTCGCGTATGAGTATATCCCCGAGACGGGGGCATATCATATCACGTCGCGGGATTTTGCCGACGTCAAGAAGAAGTTGCTCTTCCAGCACACCAATCTTGGGCGCCCCGTGATCAAGATCGCCACAGGCAACTATGGCAACAGGGGCGAACTCTTGCTCTTGCACATGTATAATGGCGTGGGCTTGCACCTGGAGGAAGCCAAAGAAGTCCTCAAGAATATATATTCTATGTGGGGCCGGCCGGTCAATCTCAAGACGATCATCAAGAGAAAAGTGAAAGACCCTGACCCCACGCGCAATCGCATCCATCCGGAGCGCCCGCTGACATCTGTCTATGAGGAGCAAGGGGTCTTGTTGCGCTACGACGGGGAGAGCCTGCGCGAGCTGGCCCTCAGCCCCGACGAAGTGAAAGACATCCGTCTGGAAGAAGACTACAGTACGATCCCCAGGGAGTGGATCGGCTAACCGTGCGCCGCGCGCTCTTTGTCTTAAAGCTCGTTATCTTTATAGTCTTGGCGCTCTCGCTCGTCTTGCTCTATTTGCAAGGGCGGGTCGCAGTCGTCCAAGAGGAACACTATCTCTTGGGTACGTATTTTAGAATAAAAGCCCAGAGCCGCTCCCACGACCAAGCGCAGCGCGCCGTGCGTGAAGCCTTTGCGGAAGTGAGAAGACTCTCCGAGGAGTTCAGCCGGACCGGCTCAGGATCGTTAGGGGAGCTCAATCGTCGCGGGTGCTGCGCACCTGTACCCCTCTCCGACGACGTGCTCACCGTCTTAGAAGCAGCGCAAAAGTATCGCATACTGAGCGAGGGCGCGTTCGACCCAACAATCGGGAAGATCGTCGATCTGTGGGGGTTCACGCAAGACTGGGATCGTGCGGGCATGGGGCGTATCCCCTCTCGCGAAGAGCTTGAGCCGCTGGTGAAGGAGCCGCGCCAGATCTCTCTCGACATGGCGACAAAGACAGCGCGGCTCTCCAGCGCCAATGTCGAGATAGATCTTGGGGGCATTGCCAAGGGGTATATCGTTGACAAAGCTACGGAGATTCTCAAAAGATACGAGCTGGACAGCGCGCTCGTCGACGCTGGCGGGAATATTCGGGTCTTCAATGATCGTCCGAGAAAAGTCTTATGGTGGGAGGATCGGCGGCCATTTCGCATTGGGGTGCAGCATCCTCGTGATGAGTCGAAGATTCTAGAGATTTTAGAGATTTGGGGGGATCGCGCCCTGGCAACATCGGGGGATTATCAGCGCTGCTTTTTCGCGGACGCTCTGAAAAATATATTCCCGTGTCGCTACGCGGACGAACCCGATAAGATTCGCTATCATCACATCATTGATCCCAAGACAGGGCAGCCAGCACGGGGCTTGATCAGCGTGACGATTTTAGCACCGACGGCGATGGAGGCCGACGCGCTCAGCACGGCGGTCTTTGTGCTGGGTGAGCAAAAAGGACTTGCGCTTGTCGAGAGTTTGCTCAACGTCGAGTGTATTCTCGTGACGGAGGATAGGCGCATCATAGTGTCGTCGGGGTTGAAAGATCTAGACTTTCCGGTGCAGTTACCATGAGCGAACTCCTGCGTACCGTGAATCGCTATTTGACAAGGGGCGACTATCTCGTGATTGCTCTCGTTCTGGTGGGAGCTGCGGCGACAATCCCCCTGCTGCACCGGAGCGCTGAAGCGTCTGGGCGCTGGGCTATAGTGCGCTTGGACGGACAGGTCGTCCATCAGCTCTCGCTCGCGCAAGATCAAGAAGTGACGGTCACCGGCCCTGCGGGCGAGACGGTGATTCAAGTGCAGGGCGGGCGTGTGCGGGTGCTGCGCTCCCCCGGAGCCCAAGAGATCTGTATGCGCCAGGGCTGGATCCACAAGCCCGGCCAAGCTCTAATCTGTCTACCCAATCACGTCACCATAGAAATCCCTGGAGATTCAGGAATTGACGCGATCTCACGATGACTCCCTATACGCGCAGCACGCTCCCAGAAGTTTGGCTCTTGAAGCGCATTCTCTTCGCGGCGCTCTTAGCGTTGGGGATCGTGCTCTACGTGCTCGAAGGGTTCTTCCCGCCGTTGGTGCCGGTGCCGGGAGCTAAGCTGGGGCTCTCGAATATATTAGTGCTCTTCACGATGCTCTTTCTCAGCTACGGCGCGGGGATCTTTCTGGCGATTGCCCGCAGTATCTTGGGGAGTTTCATCGCGGGGACGCTCTTTGCGCCGGGGGCACTGCTGAGCCTTGCTGGAGGGGGAGTCAGCGCCCTCGTCGTGGCGTTCAGCCTGAAAAGACTGCGCCCGCCGCTGGGACTTGTGGGCGTCAGCATCTTAGGCGCGATTGCTCACAACGTCACGCAGCTTGTCGTGGCGTATTTTCTCTTCGTGCAGATCAATGGGCTGTTTTATTATCTGCCGTTCATGCTGATATTAGGGTTGATCAGCGGGCTGATCACGGGGCTGATCGCTGTCTATCTCTTTGAGCGCTTGGGACGCGAGCTGGGGTTGTCTTAATTACCCCTCGTGATGGGACCCCCGTCCTTGGGCTTCAATGGATAAGCAACTACCCTTAATTTTGACCATGGGCAGATCTGTACTCGTTCTGCTTATCGCTGGGCTGGCCATCTGGTACATCTGGCAAGGCTGGCAGATCACGGATCTGTCAAGCAAAGTGATCGCGAGTCGCTTGGAGCGCGACGAACTGCTCGCCCAGCGAGATCGTCTGAAACTCGAGGTCATCCGAGTCTGGTCTTTAGAAAACATCGAGCGCATCGCCACAGAACGCTTAGGCATGAAGAAAGTGACCCCTAAGACTCTGAAACTTCCACCGCCATGAACCGACGGCTCACTGTAGCGTTTGTTTGTCTGATAGGCTTCTTCGTGATCGTCGCTGGTCGGCTCGTGCAGTTACAGATCGTTGAAGCTGACCAGTGGAGAGAATTAGCGCGGCGCTTCCAAGAGGGCACGGTGACGATCCCCGCGCTGCGCGGGCGCATCTACGACCGAAACGGCGTTCTTCTCGCTGAAGACGTCCGTGCCGTCTCCATCGCTATAGATAACTATAATATGACCCGCCCCGATCTGCTCGAAGGGCTCCTTGTCGCTCACTTAAAAATGCCGAGGGCGACGGTGCGCGAGAAGCTCTATCGCCCGAGCTATTTCACATGGATTGCCCGCGCAATCTCTCCTGAACAAGCCGAGGCTTTAGAGAAAGCCGCCCGCGACGCCGGCGCTCGAGGGCTTATCTTCTTAGAAGACCGGAAACGCCAGTATCCTCATGGGGATTTGGCGTCCAACGTCATCGGTTTTACGGGGATTGACGGCCACGGCTTGGAGGGCATCGAACTCGCGTTTGACGCGGAACTTCAGGGCACAGAATCCATCTGGAGCTTCGTGCGCATGGCCGACGGCACCCAGATCGAGCGCCGCCAGATCCAAGCCGGCAGACCCGGACGCGATCTCGTGCTTACTCTCGACAGTCGTATTCAGTATATTGCTGAAGGCGCGATCTCTCGCGGCGTGCAAAAATATAGGGCCAAGGCGGGCATCGCCCTCGTGCTCGACCCGTGGACGGGAGAAGTTCTCGCTATGGCCCAAGATAAACGATACGATCTCAATAGTTTTCAGTCGTCGCGCCCTGAGCAGAGACAGAATCTCGCGGTCGTGTACGCATTTGAGCCGGGGTCGTCGTTCAAAGTCTTTACGATGCTCGCGGCGCTGGAGTATAACGTTATCGCGTTGGACGAACGCATCTCCGGGAGTGCGACCTATCAGATCGCCCATCACACTTTCAGAAACGCCGATGGCCGCGAGTACGGCATGGTCACCCCCACAGACGTCATCAAGAACTCTATTAACACCGCGATGATTCGCATTGCTCAGCGCATTGGGGAAGAACGGCTCTACGAGGCTTTAAGAAAATATGGGTTTGGGCAGAAGACGGGGATCGAGCTGCCCGGCGAAGTGTCGGGCTATCTGCCCCCTGTGCACTCGTGGTCGGCGCTGGAGATCGGCTCGATCGCGATTGGGCAGTCCATCTCGGTGACGGCAATTCAGTTGGCATCACGAGTCGCGATGATCGCCAGCGGGTGCAGGCTTGTGCAGCCCCATATTGTGCAAGCTTCGCTTCATCGTACTGCTGCAGGCGGCAGAACGGCGTACAGTCCAGATGAAGCCCGGCGCAGCGTGTCCGAAGCGAGCTGTCGCCAGCTGACCGAGATGATGGTCGAGACGGTGCGCTCCGGTACGGGGGTCTTGGCCCAGATCGAGGGATACCCTATCGCGGCCAAAACGGGCACAGCGCAAAAAGCCATACCCGGCCAAGGGTATGTGAAGGGCAAGTATGTCGCGTCGTTTGAGGGATTTTTCCCCGCAGACGCGCCGAAGTATCTGATCTTAATAGTTCTAGACGAGCCCGGCGGGCGAGAGTACTACGGCAGCGAGGTCGCCGCACCGATCTTCAAGGAGATCGCCCAGCAGCTTATCGCTCTAGATCGCATTCCCCCTACAGAGTGAAAACCGCGCTCATGCGGTCACGGGGAGCTACCGCGACCGTCACTTCCGTCCCGTTGAGGTGCTCTTGGACGGTCTGCAACGCCAGCGTCGGACGGTTATTGTTCTTGCTCAGATGCATCAAGACGGCGGTGCGCAGTCGCCCCTTGTGGGAGAGATAGCGCAATGTTTGGCCGGCAGCGTCATTGGAGAGATGCCCAAAGTCGCTCAAGATCCGCTGCTTGAGGTCTTGCGGATACCAGCCGTTGAGGAGCATCTCGATATCGTGATTGGCCTCGAGCATCACGAGATCGCATCGCGAAAGCTTTTGTCGGATCTCATCCGTCACGGTTCCCAAGTCCGTTGCTACGGCAATGCGCTTGTTGATGCCAGCAAAGAGAGATTCTTCTTCGATGAGAAAGCCACACGGCTCGGCAGCATCGTGCGGAATACGAAAGGGTTCGATACAGAGATCGCGAATCTGGAAACTCTGTTCTGGCTTGAACGAGAGCAGTTTTTCTCCGCCAGTCAGGAGCGGCTCTACGAACGGCGCGGTGCCCTCGCTCGCGTAGATCGGGCATTGAAGAGCGCGCGCAGCCCTGCCCACCTCTTGAATGTGATCGGTGTGCTCGTGGGTGATGAGGATCGCATCAATGCGCGGCAGCAGCCCCAGAACTTTTTCTAGCCTTTGCAGAATCTGACGTTTCGAGATGCCCGCGTCTATGAGCAGCCGTGTCTGCTCAGACACTAGAAGAGTGCAATTGCCGCTGCTGCCGCTTGCTAACGAGACGACGCGCATAGGGATCACTTATTACGCATAGAGCCCGCGGGCACGGGCTGCTGTGGCTACCCGGTCTAATGCAACACAATAGGCGGCCGTGCGCAAGTTCGTGTCCTCGCGCTCGCAAGCTGCTTGCACTGCTCGATACGCCCGGCTCATAAACTGATAGAGGAGCTTGTCTACACGCTCTGCGCTCCAGCTATAAGCCTCATAGCTTTGGACCCACTCGAAGTAGCTGACGATCATCCCGCCAGCATTAGCTAAGATATCCGGCACGACGAGAATATTGCGCTCGTGCAGAATCTTATCGGCTTCGAGGGTCGTCGGCCCGTTGGCGATCTCTACAATAGCTTGAGCTCTCACCGAGCCCGCGTTCTCTTCCGTCAATTGATTTTCAATCGCTGCGGGGACCAAAAGATCGCAGCGCAGGGTGAGCAAGTCTGTGTTGGAGATGTTTTCCGTGCCGGGGAAGTTGCGGACGCTCCCTGTGCTGCGCTTGTGCTCAATCAGTGGGAGAATATCCAGACCACTCTCAGCGAAGACGCCTCCGGAGGAGTCGCTCACGGCGATCACCCGTGCGCCGGCTTCGGAGATAAATCGCGCGAAGCTTGTCCCTGCATGACCAAAGCCTTGAATCGCGACCGTCGCCCCTGCAATGGGAATGTCGAGGGATTTGAGCACTTCTAGGGCTATAAAAAACGCACCGCGCCCGCTGGCTAGCTCTCGCCCCACAGAGCCTCCTAAGAGGAACGGCTTCCCTGTGACCGCTGTAGGCATGAAGCGCCCGTGCGCGTGCATGCTGAGCGTGTCGAGCATCCACGCCATCTCCCGCTCGCTCGTGTACAGATCGGGTTCGGGGATATCTCGCTCCGGGCCGAGCAGAGGGGCGATCTCCGCTGTATAGCGTCGTGTGAGGCGCTCCAGCTCCCCCACAGAGAGCGCTTTGGGGTCGCATTTGACGCCGCCCTTGGCCCCGCTGAACGGTACGCCCACGAGCGCTGCCTCCCACATCGCTAAGATCGCTAATGCTTCGATCTCTTCGAGTGTGATGTCGGGGTGATAGCGCACCCCGCCCTTGCACGGCCCCAGTACAGGGTGACACTGCACACGGTAGCCCTCAAAACTGATAGTGCGCCCGTCATCCTTGGGCACTGGGAAGTGCACGATCAACTTGCGCTTGGGATAGCGCAAGAGCTCTCGTAGAGACGTCTCTAAGCCCAGCCGCGCTGCGGCCTCATCGAAGAAGTGCTGGGCCGTCTGGAGCAGTTGAGCTTCGGAGCGTCGCTGGATCTCACGCATACGTTAGAGCGCGTATACCCACCACAGCAAACCGACCAACGTCTTGGCATCGTGAAACTGTCCCGAGCGCATCATCTCGTGCACTTGAGCGCGCGTATAAAAACACACCTCGATCTGCTCGTCTTCGGCAGCGTGGCTCTTCAGAGCAGGCTGGACGTCCTGCGCGAGATAGAGCCACATCTTTTCTGTGCAGAAGCCCGGCGCGGTGTAGAACGTCTGAATGTGCTTCCAGCGGCGCGCCGTCAGCCCGGTCTCTTCGAGAAGTTCGCGCTGCGCGCATGCGAGCGGCTCTTCGTTGGGCTCAAGTGTCCCCGCAGGAATCTCTAACAAGAACTGTTCGGCAGCTTTGCGAAACTGCCGGACGAGCGCGACCCGCTGTTCGTCGCCTTCCCCCTGAAGAGCAACGATAGCGACAGCGCCGGGGTGCTCGACGATCTCGCGGGTCGTGTGTTGCCCCCCTTCGAGGGCGACCTCGTCTACCCGCACTTTTAAGAGTCTTCCAGCAAAGACTTGCTGCGAAGCAATCGTTCTCTCACGCACGGTCTTCTCCCTCGTCGCTCTCATCTTCAGTTTCTGGGCCTTCCGTAAGAGAAGCAGCTGGGGCATTTTCTGCGAGCTGCTGCCAATCGGGAGCGTAGAAGCGCATCCGCCACTGCTGATGGCGCTCCAGCTCGCTCTTCTCACGCTTCATGCTAGCGATCCATGCCGCGAGCGACTCCCGTGCCGGCCGCCGCTCCCGCCGCGCAATGAGCTCTTTGACCGACTCGTCCAGCACGGCGAGGCGCTCGTCGAGCGCCTTCTTCACTTGCGTCACTTCGTTGTGGAAGAGCGCCGCATCGTGATCCTCCCGCGAGACCCTTTTCAGCGAGAGATTGTATTTCCCCTCTTCGTTGCGCCCGATGACCTTCACGACAACTTTCTGCCCCACCGTCAGATACTGTGAGATGTCGCGCACGTATTCTGTAGAGATCTCCGAGATGTGAATCATCCCTTGATCACCTGTGACCAGGCGGACGAACGCCCCGTAGGGCTTGATCGCCGTGACTTCGCCGACAACGGCTTCATCATGTTGCAGCTCCATACGCCCTCCTTTCTGTTTCCTCAACCATCTTTCTACAGTACAGGTTTGTCTAGGTCTGCGCAACCCTATTAGCTATGATCGTCGCGATCACTTCCCTCAAGGTGTGCGGGCGAAAGCCGAACTCGTCCTCGATGACCGTCAAGCTCGACGCAATATGATCCCGTGAGAGGAAGTGCCCCGGCACGAAAGGCGTCTTTACCCCAAGACGTTCCAACCAACGCACGCAGAATCGCGTCGCTCGCCGGGGAAGATAAATCACACGCTTCTCTATCTGTAAAGCTTCTAAAACGGTGCGGACGATCTGGTCATACGAGAGGATCTCTGGGCCGCCAAGAGCCAGAATTCTCGTATCATATCGGTCGGTTGAGATCGCCCTCAGAATGCATTGCACAAGGTCGTGCACAGAGATCGGCTGAAATCTTGTGTTCCCAGAGCCGACGATGGGCACGACCGGCCATCTCTGCGCCATCCGAAGAATACCCCCCAAGAACGGGTCACCCGGCCCGACGATCACCGAGCCACGCAAGATCGTATAGCACAGGGAACTCTGCCGAATACTCTGTTCGGCACACCACACAGAGTGCGCATAGGGCCAGCGCGGTCTAGGAGCCGCTGTCACCGTGCTCAGATAGAGAATCTTTTTCACTTGCTGGGCTTGGGCAGCGTGGACGAGCCGCGCCGTCCCGTCGGCGTTAGTGCGTCGGATCAAGGAGGGCATACCCTGATGCTGTGACGCCAAGTGTATAATAAGCTCAGCCCCCCCTAGAGAGCCTCCCCACGTGTGGGGATCGAGCAAGTCCCCTAGAACGATCTCACACCCCAATGCTCGTAAGAGTTTTGCTTTTTCAGCTGAGCGCACCAGACACCGGAGATGATGGCCGTCGCGCAGCAGCGCGGGCACAAGATGCCGCCCCACAAAGCCCGTCGCCCCTGTGAGAAAGATCTTGGCCATAGCGCAGCTATTATACCCTCACTTGAATCAGTCAACCCCGACAGACTATAATGCTTTTGGTGATCCCTCTATGGTGGACAGACATATCGTTGAACTCAAAGCGCGGATGGACAAGACCATTCAGGTCTTCGAGCACGAGCTCGTGAAACTGCGTACCGGGCGCGCTAACCCCGCGATGGTCGAGGACGTCAAAGTAGACTACTACGGCACGCACACGCCGCTCAAGCACCTAGCGCGCATCACCGCTCCAGAGCCGGATCTGATCGTCATTCACCCCTTCGACAAGACCCAAGTCCATGCGATAGAGAAAGCTATTCAAGCAGCAAATCTGGGGTTCAACCCCACGGTGGACGGCGAGCTGATCCGCATCAAAATCCCACGGCTGACAGAGGAGCGCCGCAAGGAGCTCTCAAAGATCATTCACGACAAGGCCGAGGAGTCCAAGGTCGCCCTACGCAATATCCGACGGGAGATCAAAGAGCAGCTTGACAAAGAGAAAAAGGACGGGAAGATCTCCGAGGACGACCACGACCGCCTGATGAAAGAGCTTGATAAAGTGACTCACGAATACACAGCGAAGATAGACCAGACCGCACAAGCCAAGGAGAAGCAGCTGCTGACCGTTTGACAAGGGGAGCTGAAGAGGGTACAATATATAAAACGCTGCTGTATACTCTCAAGAAGAGAGGTTTTTCGTTTACCGTGGAGACGTCAAGCAAAGGTGAAGAGATCGCCCCGCCTCTTCGTGCGGGGCAGTCTGCCCCGGTCTGTCAACTCTCTCCGTCTATTCCCCTTAGAGAAAGGAATTGCTTATGGTAGACGTTTTGGAGCGCATTCGGGAGGCTGAAGCACAAGCGGAGCAGATCAAAGCCGAGGCGCGGCGTCAAGCTGAGGAAATCCTCGCGCACGCCCGTCAAGCAGCGAGCGCTCTTCTAGAAGAGACCAAGCGCGCCGCCCGCGAGGAAGGAGCCAAACTGATCGCCGCTGAGGAGGCCAAGGCCCTCAAAGAGGCCGAAGAGATCCGACGTCGCGGCGCGCAGCAGGCTGAGCACATTCAGAAAGAAGCTGCAGCAAGACTTCCAGCCGCGGCGGAGCGTGTCTTCAAACACGTGGTGATGCGCTAGTATGAGCTTAGCGAAAATGCAGAAGGTCCGGCTCATCGGCCACGAGACCGAGCGCGATCGTGTGCTGACGACCCTGCAAGAGCTGGGCGTGCTGCAGATCTCTGATCTTACGAATAAGAACGAGCAGTCATGGCACGGCTTCCGCCCCAAGACCCCCACAGCCAACGATATCGAGGCCAAGCTCGCCGACTTGCGCTATACGTTAGAGTTTCTCGCGCGCTACGACACCGAAAAGAAGGGGTTTATCCAGAGCTTCTTCAACCTCAAAGACCTGATTCGCCCAGAGGAGATCGCCGAGCTTGCCCGCACATATGACTATCGTGCTGTCTGCCAGCAAGCACGACAGCTCGATCAAGAGAGCCTTGAGCTGCGCTCAGAGCGCGCCCAGCTTGAAACACGGCGCGCTGAGCTGCTGCCGTGGCGCGATCTCCCTATCCCTCTGGAGCAGCTGCGCTCCACGCGGACGACGGCTCTCGTGCTGGGGCGCCTCCCCACCGAGAGCCTGAGCGAGCTTCAGCACGCGATCCAAAGCCAGCTCCCCGACCTCGCGCTGCTCCAGGTAGCCAGCGCAGACGAGACCTCCAGCTATCTGTACGCTTTTGTTCTCAAAGACTCAGAAGAAGCGCTGGTGAAGATGCTCGCTGATCATGGGGGGGAGCGCCTGCCTGAGCTCCCTAAAGATGCGCGTGGGCTTCCCAAAGAGATTTTAGATCAGATCGAGCGTCGCTTGGGCGAGATCGACGCGCGCCAGCAGCAGATCGCGCAAAAAGCGACGGCGCTTCTCAGCGAAAAGCCCAAGCTCCAAGCGCTCTATGATTATCTGTATAACGAATATCTCAAGGCTCAAGCCCAAGCGCGGCTGCTAGGGAGTTCCCAGACGTTCGTGCTGGAAGGCTGGGTGAGAGCGAGCGATCTTGAACGCTTAGCCCAAGCCCTACAGAACAACAGCGAAGCCGTCTATCTGGAGCGCATCGACCCTGATCCTGGAGAAGTCCCCCCGGTCGCTTTAGAAAACAGAAGGCTCTTCCAGCCCGCAGAGTTTCTCATTAAGCTCTTTGGGCTCCCCAATCAGAAGGAGCTCGACCCGACGCCGTTTGTGCTCCCGTTCTTTGCGATCTTCTTTGGGATCGCGCTGACGGACGCGGGCTATGGGCTTGCCCTCATTCTGATCTTCGCGTATCTGAAGCGGCGCTATCGCCACAAGCGGGGCTTCCAGCCCTTTGCCAATCTCATTATCTTGGGAGGCGTCTCCGCGGTGATCGCTGGGGCGCTCACCGGGGGCTGGTTCGGCTCGGACTTGAAGGAGATCATCACCGTGCTGCGAGATCGCGTGATGCTCTTCAACGTGGGGACGCAGCAGGGGCTGATCGCATTCCTGTTGTTCTCGCTGGGGCTGGGATTCCTACACGTGCTGCTGGGGAATCTACTAGAAATCTACGATAAGATGCGCACAGGTCGGGTATGGGAGGCCCTGTGGAGCGATGGCTCATGGGTGCTCTTCATTACTGGGATAGGGATTGCTGCGGGTGCCGGCGTGCCCGCAATCATGCCCAAGGAGCTGAACGCGCCCGGCCTCCCCAGCGCTTGGATGCCCGTAGGAGCGACGTTAGCCCTCTTGGGGGCGTTGTTGGTGGCCTGCTTTGGGCGCGTGGAGAACCCTCACGATCTCTCAGAGCAAGCGCCGTGGTTGGTGCTGGCCCTTGGGCTTTTCTTATGGCTGCAGAAGCCGCTTGCTGGAGTCCCCCTCGGGGAGATCGTTGCTGCCCTAGGAGGGATCGGCATCTTAGCTCTGAGTCAGCGGGGGATGAGCTTAGGAGCCAAGGTGCGCGCTGCGCTCGGTCGGATCGGCGCGGGGCTCTTTAAGCTCTATGGGGTCTCTGGGCTATTAGGAGACGTTCTGTCGTACTCGCGTATTATGGCTCTAGGAATCTCTACAGGGCTCATCGCTGATGCCGTGAATAAGCTGGCCAAGATGCTCCTAGGCATCCCCGCCGTGGGTATCGTGATCTTCATCGCCTTTGTTGTTTTTGGGCAAATCTTCAGCCTATTGATTAATACGCTCTCGGCGTTTGTGCACAGTGCGCGGTTGCACTATGTCGAGTTCTTCACGAAGTTCTACGAGGCAGGCGGCGCGACGTTCCAGCCGTTTGCGCGGGAGTCGGTCTATTACGAAATCCAAAAGAGCGAGGAGCTCTCACCATCACACAAAGGAGGCTAAATCACCATGCAAGGAGCAGCGGAGACGGCGAGCACGATCTTGGGGTTGGACGGGGTCAGTTGGTCATATCTAGGGGCTGGGATCGCGTACTTTCTCGCGGGGATCGGGTCGGCTATCGGCATCGGCATTGCAGCGAGGGTGGCCAACGGCGTCCTCTCTGAAGACCCGAATAAATTCGGGTCGCTCCTGGTGCTGACGGCGCTACCGGGCACTCAGGGCTTCTACGGATTCATCGTCTCATTCATGATTCTCTTTATATTCTCCAGCAAGGCTGCCACAGCCGTTGGGGGCTTCCAGATGTTTTTGGCTGCCCTGCCCGTCGCCATTGCCGGGTTTTTGTCAGCGATCTATCAAGGGATGGTCTGCGCCGCCGGCGCGGCGATGGTCGCCAAGCAGCCCGCCGAGGCCGGCAAGGCCATCGTCTTGGGCGTCTTCGTCGAGACGTACGCTGTGTTGGGGTTGATCGCCTCGATCTTGCTGCTGACCGCCATTAAATAACATGAGCGCAGAGAAGATCATCGAAAAAATTCTCAGTGATGCGCGTGCCGAGGCGCAGCGCGTGCTAGAGGGCGCACACTCTCAAGCTGCTCAGATCCGTGAGCAGGCCCAGCGTGAAGCCCAACAGCAGCGCGAGAGCATCTTAGCTCAAGCCCGGCAAGAAGCGCAGAGTCGGCGTCGGGCACAGCTTGCCGCGGCAACAGCCGCAGCGCGCAACGCCGTGCTTTCTGCCAAGCGCGCTCTCTTAGAGAGAGCTTTCCAGCAAGCAGCAGAAAGAATCGCAGCTATGCCCGTCAGTGACTATAAGAATTGGCTGCTACGGCTCATCGTGCAAGCTGCCGAGACTGGGGAAGAAGAAGTGATCCTCTCCCCAGCAGATAGACAGACCCTGGGGGAGGGTTTTATCAGGGAAGCGAACGCCCAGCTGGCCAGGCACGGCAAGAAGGGCGCTCTCAAGCTCTCTGCGGAGACGCGCGACATCGGGCGCGGGTTTGTGCTCAAGAGCACAAACAGCGAGACCAATGTGACGGTAGCAACGCTGCTGCGCCGCGCCCACGATGAACTCGAAATCGAAGTAGCCCAGATGCTCTTTGGGGGAGGAACTTAACCCCCTAGGGAAGAGGGAAAGGAATAAGTCGTGGCTGTTGAGTTATTGGAGATGCGATTTGAGCAAGAAGGGGCATATGCATTCGCGACGGGGCGCATTCGCGCCCTCGAGGCAAAACTCTTGAATCGTGCACACTATCAGCGCCTGCTCGACGCCCCTGATGCTATAGAAGCCTGGCGGGCATTAGCCGAGCTGGGCTATTCAGCAGCCGCCGAAAGAAAGCTCGAAGAATACGAAGACGTCTTAACAGACGAGCTGCGCGAGGTGTATACACTCTTGACAGCTCTGTCGCCCGCTCCGGAGCGCACGGCGTGGCTTCAGCGCCGATATGATTTCCATCACGTGAAAGTTTATCTCAAAGCGAAGCTTTTAGGGGAAGACCCAACAGAGGGCGTGCTGGACGGCGTAGGGACTGTCCCGCCAAAACTCATAGAAGCTTCGGTCAACACTGGTGTGTGGAGCGTGCTGCCCCTTGAGCTGGCCGATGCAGGCCAGCGCGCCCTGCGCGCCTACGAGAGCACGCGCCAAGCCCAGCTCATAGATATAGTTGTCGATCAAGGGCTTTTCGGATATTTGCAGGGCGCCACGGCGGGGCACCCCTTCGCCGAGACGTTAGTCGCTATCTGGGCGGATTTGCTCAATCTCAAGTCATTGGTGCGCGCTAAGCTCATGGGCAAAGATCGGGCGTTTGTCAGCCGGGTGCTCGTGCCGGGAGGGTCGCTCGAAGATGCCCGACTCCTCGCGCTGATGGATGCGGGTGTGGAGGCGTGGGCCGATGAGCTCCGCCATACCCCATATGCTCAGGTGCTCAGTCGAGGCCTGGCTGCTTTAGGAGAGAAGAGATCTCTGGCGCTCTTCGAGAGATTGAGCGATGACTTCGTGATGGAATTTCTCAGGCGGGCCAAGCTCGCGCTCTACGGCGCCGAGCCGTTAAGCGCCTATGTGCTCGCCAAGGAGACCGAGCTGAAAAATATAAGAATTATTATAGTAGGCAAGCTCAACGGCGTCGCGAAAGAGACCATCGAGGAGCATCTGAGGGAGCCGTATGTCTAAGGTCGCGATTGTGGGCAAGAAGGACGTTTACTTGGGCTTCAAAGCCCTGGGGGTGACGGTGCGCGATGCGCGCACGCCACAGGCAGCAGAAGCAGCCGTGCTCGACTTGGTCTCCCAGGGGTTTTCGATTATATTTCTCTCGGAGAGCTTAGCACAGGAGCTGGGCGCATTGCTCGACAGGTTCAGCAGGCAATCTACGCCAGCGATCGTGATGATCCCTGATAATATGGGGAGCCTAGGGATCGCTCGTGAGCGCATCCGAAAACTCGTAGAGCGGGCTGTTGGGATTGATATCCTCTCACGTGGAGAACGATAAATTTACGGAGGGCTGTCTATGGCAATGGGAAGGATCGTGAAAGTCTCAGGGCCGCTGGTCGTGGCCGAAGGGTTGACCGACGCGAAGATGTACGACGTCGTCCGGGTAGGCAAGGAGAGGCTCGTCGGCGAAGTGATCGTGTTAGACGGGGATTTGGCTTCGATCCAAGTCTATGAAGAGACCGCGGGTCTTGGGCCGGGCGACCCCGTCGAGGGCACGGGCGAGCCCCTGTCAGTAGAACTGGGTCCTGGCTTGATCGGGTCTATTTATGACGGGATTCAGCGCCCGTTGGAAGCTATTCAAAAGAAGTGGGGCGCGTATATTCGTCGGGGGGTCGAGGCCCCTGCGCTCAATAGAGCCGTGAAATGGCGCTTTGTCCCCACCGTGAAGAAGGGCGATTCTGTCAGCGAAGGGGATATTATTGGGACGGTGCAAGAGACCACGCTCGTCACGCAGAAGATCATGATTCCACCGGGGCTGTCTGGGACTATCGA
The DNA here is from genome assembly GCA_046293845.1 of Bipolaricaulia bacterium. Taxonomy (GTDB): domain Bacteria; phylum Bipolaricaulota; class Bipolaricaulia; order RBG-16-55-9; family DRXL01; genus JANXCC01. The sequence goes on from JBKBIX010000001.1 coordinate 55,873, forward strand.
AGAGATCAAGTCTGGGGAGTTTACTGTTGAGGAGCCCATCGGGATTGTGAAGGACGTGCGGGGGAAGCGCCATGAGCTGAAGCTGCTGCAGCGCTGGCCGGTGCGCAAGGCCCGCCCGTATAAAGAGAAGCTGCCCAGCACCGAGTTGCTGACGACAGGGCAGCGCATTGTAGACACGCTCTTCCCCATTGCGAAGGGGGGCACAGCGTGCGTGCCGGGGCCGTTTGGGTCGGGCAAGTGCGTAGTGGGCGAGACACCTGTGCTCTTAGCTACAGGGGAGATCCTCCCCATCGCGCAGCTCTATGAGCGCTACGCCCGGCAGCTTGGAGAGAAGACTATACTCTCCGATGATGGTCTAGAGCAGATAGTCGAAGGCCCTGAGCTGCCGGAGCTTTTTACGCTGGGGGAGAGCGGCTTTGTCAGGGCCAAGCCATCTTTGCTCTATCGAGCTATAGCCCCCATGACGGTGCGCGTGCGCACGCGGGGCGGGCGCACAGCCGAGACGACCCTGCAACACGAGTATCATGTCGTAGGCTCAGATTGGCAGGTACGCCGTGTGCCCGCGGGCTCCCTCAAGGCTGGGGATCGCATCTTAGTGCCGCGCCGCATTCGCATAGATTCAGCAGCGCCAGTGCGCATGAACGCCTTTCAGCTCTTAGCTGATGAAGACTCGATCTATGTCGCCGACCCTCAGATTCTTAAGCTCTGCGCTGATACTCTAACTAAGCTGCACAGGGAAGAGCGCTGGCCTGATCTGGAGATCTCAAAAACAGCGCTCTACGGCTATCGCGCAGGGCGCAATCTCCCCTCTGTGCCACTATGCAAGAGAATTCTAGAGAGCGCCGGCATAAACACTTGTGAGCTGCCCCTGCGCGTGATCACAAGCAAGACCTCAGGCAAGCACGTTCACGTGCCGGAATACTTCACGGAAGAGCTTGCAGAGTTCTTAGGGCTGCTCAGCTCCGACGGCACGGTGGACTCTGATTACGTGGGCCTGCGCAACACCGATCCGGCGGTACTGGCGCGCTTTGCGGAGCTAGGGCGTCAGCTCTTTGGGCTAGAGCCGATGGTCTGCGAGCACGGGGAGGACTATCGTTTCAGCAGTCGTGCCTTGGCACGCTTGGTCGGCAAGCTCTTAGGGGTAACGCCGGGGCAGAGCCGCAAGCGAGCCCAAGCCGTACCTCCGCCGATCATGATTGCCCCCGAGGCACTCATCACTGCATACCTGCGCGGCTACTTCCACGGTGATGGCTCCATAAGCAAGCGCGAACTCTACTTCCCTACCGCGAGCGAGCCCATGGCTTTAGGGCTCGCATGGTTGCTCGTGCGCCTGGGAATCATCTATCGAATTGAGCGCCGTCTCGGCCCTCAAGGCGCACTGCACTATCGTGTGGTCATCCCTGGCAAAGAATACTGTCAGCGCTTCTTAGCTGCTATTAAACCCCTTGCTCAAGCGCGCCGCACGGCACGCGCCTATGAGATGCTCAACGCGATCGCGTTCACGAAGCTTGGCGTTGATGCTGTACCTTCCAACGGGTTGCTGCCGGAGCTGCTACACGCCCTCCAGGTCAAGCCGACCCTTCTCGAGCGTGAGCGCATTTACATCTACGACTACCTCAAGACCCACCGTATCCCGACAGCGAAGTTCCGCAGGATGGCTGAGCTGCTCTCAAGCCCGGTGGCTCTCGCCGAGCCGGCAGCGTCAGCTCAGAGCGATCTGCTCCGATTGAGTCAGCTCTTAGAGCACGTCTATCTGGACGAGGTCGTCTCCGTAGAGGTGCAGCCAGGCCCCAAGCCCGTCTATGACTTCACCGTCCCACAAACGCATAATTTTGTCGCGAGTTTCGGGTGGATCATCAATTCGAATACTGTGATCCAGCACCAGTTAGCGAAATGGGCCGATGCCGACATTATTGTATTCGTTGGCTGTGGCGAGCGCGGCAACGAGATGACCGACGTCTTGATGGAGTTCCCAGAGCTCACAGACCCCAAGACCGGCGAACCCCTGATGAAGCGCACTATTCTCATCGCGAACACGTCGAATATGCCCGTCGCTGCCCGCGAAGCGTCGGTCTACACGGGAATCACTATTGCTGAGTACTTCCGAGATATGGGCTACAGCGTCGCGCTGATGGCCGATTCGACGTCGCGCTGGGCCGAAGCGATGCGCGAGATCTCTGGGCGCTTGGAGGAGATGCCCGGTGAAGAGGGCTACCCGGCGTATCTGGGGTCGCGCACAGCAGATTTTTACGCACGCGCTGGACGTGTCGTTTGTTTAGGCAAGCCCGAACGACAAGCGAGTTTGAGCGCCATCGGCGCGGTCTCGCCGCCGGGAGGCGATCTCTCTGAGCCCGTCACCCAGAACACTCTGAGATTGGTGAAGGTCTTCTGGGGGTTGGACGACAAACTCGCCTATAGAAGGCACTTCCCGGCGATCAACTGGCTGACGAGCTACTCGCTCTATACAGAAGATTTGGTGCCGTACTTTGAGGAGCACGTCGGGCCGGAGTGGAACGAGTTGCGCCGCGAATTTATGAAACTCTTACAGATTGAAGCGGAGCTTGAGGAGATCGTGCGCTTAGTGGGTGTAGAGGCGCTCTCGCCCTCGGATAGGCTGAAGCTTGAGGTCGCACGCAGCATCCGTGAAGATTATCTGATGCAGAGCGCCTTCGACGATATTGACACATACACGTCGCTCACGAAGCAACTGAAGATGATGCAGCTCATCAAAGCGTTCTATGACTTGGGCCAGCGGGCGCTCGAGCGGGGCGTGGCCATTCAGCAGATCATAGATCTGCCCGTGCGGGAGCGCATCGCCAAAGCCAAATTCATTCCCGAAGGCGAGTTCGACGCCCGTTGGGCAGAGATCCACCAAGAGATCGTTCAATCGTTTGAGCGCTTGATGACAGCAGGAGGAGCCTATGCAGAAAGAGTACACTAGCATTGCGGAGATCTCCGGCCCCATTATGATCGTCGAAGGGGTGAGTGGGGCCAAGTACGAAGAGCTCGTGGAGATCGAGCTGGCTGGGGGAGAGATCCGTCGCGGGCGCGTCCTCGAAGTAGATCGAGACAAAGCCGTCATTCAGCTCTTCGAGGCTGCGCAGGGGTTGAATCTGCGGCAGAGCCGCGTGCGCTTCTTAGGGAAGGTGATGGAGCTGGGCGTCTCGGAAGACTTATTGGGCAGGGTCTTCGACGGCGCGGGCCGCCCCATTGACGGCGGGCCGCAGATCATCCCAGAGAAAAAACTGCCCATCTCCGGCGAACCGCTCAACCCCTACTCGCGCGACTACCCCAACGAATTTATTCAGACGGGGATCTCTGTCATTGATGGCTTGAATACGTTGGTGCGCGGCCAGAAGCTCCCGATCTTTTCGGGAGCGGGGCTGCCGCATAATCAAATAGCAGCCCAGATTGCCCGCCAAGCCAAAGTCTTGGGCACGGAAGAGGAGTTCGCTGTGGTCTTTGGCGCGATGGGCATCACGTTTGAAGAAGCGAATTTCTTTATTACAGATTTGCGCAAGACCGGGGCGCTGGAGCGCGCCGTGATGTTCATAAACTTAGCCGACGACCCCGTGATCGAGCGCATCACGACGCCGAGATTAGTGCTGACGTGCGCCGAGTACCTAGCGTTTGAACGCGACTTGCATGTGCTCGTAATCCTGACAGATATGACAAATTACGCCGAGGCGTTGCGCGAGGTCTCGGCAGCACGAAAAGAAGTCCCTGGCCGGCGCGGCTACCCTGGGTATATGTACACCGACTTAAGTACTATTTACGAGCGCGCGGGGCGCATCAAGGGCAAGAAGGGGTCTATTACCCAGATGCCCATCTTGACCATGCCCCAAGACGACAAGACCCATCCCATCCCAGACTTGACGGGCTATATCACTGAGGGGCAGCTCTTTTTGTCACGAGAGCTGCACCGCAAGGGCATCTACCCGCCGTTCGATGTGCTGCCGTGTCTGTCGCGTCTGAAAGACAAGGGGATTGGGCCGGGCAAGACCCGCGAAGACCACGCGGGCGTGCTCAATCAGTTATATGCAGCGTATGCGCGCGGGGTGGACGTGCGCGAGATGGCCGCGATCTTAGGCGAAGCCGCACTGAGCAAGATCGATAGAGTCTATATGAAATTCGCGGACGAGTTTGAGCGCCGATTTATCCAACAGGGCGAGTACGAAGATCGCACTATTATTGAGACGCTCACGATTGGCTGGGAGTTACTCAGTATGTTGCCGCGCGGGGAGCTCAAGCGCGTGCGCGACGAGTTTATCGAGAAATATTTGCCGACCCTCACCCCTCAGTCCCCTCTCCCCTCTGAGGGAGAGGGGCAGGGGTGAGGGGGTGCTGGGGGAGTCTCCCCTTCCCTTCAGGGAAGGGGCCAGGGGGTTAGGTCAGAAAGCGAGTGAGCGCCTATGGCGGTCGCGCAACGAGTTAACGCAACTCGGATGGAGCTGCTCAAGCAGAAGAAGCGCTTGGCGATGGCCAGGCGCGGGCACAAGTTATTGAAGCAGAAGCGCGACGAGCTGATGCACCGATTCTTACAGTTGGTCGAGGAGACGCGGGGCCTGCGCGAGCGCGTCGAAGAAAAATTAGCCCAGGGCTTTCGCAGCTTCTTGCTTGCCCGCGCGGAGATGTCCAAAGAAGTGATGGAAGAATCTCTCATGACCGGCGCGAGCAGCAACGGGGCGTTGAAGATGGAGATGGAGTCAGTGATGAGCGTGTGGGTGCCGCGCTTTGCGCTCAGCGACACACGCGATATCTATTCGTATGGCTTTATCGCGACGTCAGCAGAGTTGGACACGGCGCTGACGCTCTTCAAAGAAGCGCTCCCAGAGATGATCAAGCTTGCGGAGATCGAGAAGTCTTTGGAGCTTTTAGCTGAGGAGATCGAGACGACGCGGCGGCGCGTGAACGCGCTGGAGAGGGTGCTGATCCCTCAATTAGAAGAGAACATTCGTCGAATCTCGATGGCGCTGGACGAGATGGAGCGCAGCACGAGAGCCTCGCTGATGAGAATTAAAGAGATTATCCGCGGGGAAGCTTAAACTCTGATTGCTGACAGCTGATCGTTGCTTACTTTCTGAACCCCGGCGGCCAGGGGTAGTCCGCAGGGCAGAGGTCGCCCTTGAGATTCCCGCTCAACTCGTTATTCCCTCCGAAAACCCTAATGAAGGCACTCTCTTTGCCAAGGGCAAGCTCTGGATGAAGAAAAGACGTTGAGCACTCCTTCTTGAGGATCATAACCCCGTACTCTTTGTTTTGAGTGATCTTGTTCCCACCCATCCAGAGCCAGCTACCTGCTGCATCTTCAGAAGTGGCACTGAGTATAACCCCCACACCATTCTCAGAGATATCATTGTCATCGAGAGCGCCCATATACCGAGGGCCATATTCAGATGAGCGTAGATCAATCCCCCAGAAGCGGTTCTTGCGCACCGTGCTTTGGGCTAGGTACAAGCTATCACCCATGAAACCACTCTCATTTTC
>JBKBIX010000020.1:0-18031 GCA_046293845.1 Bipolaricaulia bacterium
TATCTTGATTGGCCGTCGAGTAGACCTCGAGTTTTTTATCGGGGGTGAGCACGAGCCAGGCCCAACCCGATCCGAAGCGCCCTAACGCGGCTTCCGTAAATTTCTCTTTGAATTTCTCAAAGCTCCCGAAAGTCTGAGTGATCGCTTGGGCGATCTTGCCCGTGGGCTGACCCCCAGCCTTGGGGCCCATGATCTCCCAAAAGAACGAGTGATTGATATGCCCGCCCCCGTGATTGCGCACCGCTGTGCGGATCTTCTCCGGGACGATAGCACAATTGTTGGCCAAAAGCTCCTCGAGGCTCTTATTGGCCAGCTCCGGCGCGGATTCGAGCGCTTTGTTGAGATTGTTCACATACGCCGCGTGGTGCTTCGTGTGGTGAATCTCCATGGTGAGCTTGTCGATGTACGGTTCCAAAGCATCGTACGGGTACGGCAAGGGCGGTAACGAGAACGGCATGATACGGCCTCCTTTCACACGGTGTTTTTTATATTAACACATTGAAGGGCTTGCGTCCAGCTACAGAGCGATATGGGTATGGCGCTTGGCCCAGGTGAGCCCCTCATCGAACGCTAAGAGATTGAGCTCGACCGTCTTGGGCGGGACAAGCTCGGTGATCGCCTGGCGCCACTCGGCGTGGGGGAGGTCGAGAAAATTCGAGAGCACGCCGAGCATGACCGTGTTCGCTAACGCGGGATTGCCCAGCTCCTGCGCGATCTTGAGTGCAGGCACAATGAACACGTGCTCGGTGCGGCGGCGCAGCGTCTCTTCTATAGTTTCGTCGTCGGGGTAAGGGGCGAGCTTGAGCGACTCGATGCTGGGCAGAATGCGCTGATCGTTGACGAGCGCTAAGCCGTCAACTTTGAGATAGTTCAGATAGCGTAGGGCTTCTAATTTTTCAAACGCGACCAGAACGTCGGCAGCGCCTTCGGGCACGGTGGGGGAGAGCGCGTCTGTGCCGTAGCGCACAGTAGAGAAGACAGACCCGCCACGCTGAGCCATGCCGTGCACTTCCGATGTCGCTACAGAGAGATTCGCGAGCGTGGCCACCCGCCCGATGATCTGCCCCGCCAGCACTGATCCCTGCCCGCCAACACCTACTAAGATGATATTCGTGATTACGCTCATCGTCCTGCGCTCCTCTGCTGGAGATAGCTAGCGACCGCCCCGGCGACGCGTCGCCCCGTGGCGATGCTCTGCGTCACGGTGCCGTAGCCGAACGCGACGTCACCGCAAGCGAAGACCCCCGGCTGCGACGCTGCTCCCGTAAACGTCGTGTGGATCTTCTGAGCGAACTGCACGCTGGTCTCTTTGAGAAAATCGAGATCAGCGCGCTCGCCAATGGCGAGAATGACCGTATCTATCTCGACGTGAAACTCGCTGTTGGGGACGGGCACGGGCCGACGACGCCCGTCTTTATCTAGTGGGCCTGGCTGCATCCGAATCAGCCCCAGCCCGCAGACGCGACCGTCCCTCGCCGTCACTCTGATAGGGTTCGTCTGGAACTCGAAGCGAATCCCTTCTACGATCGCTTCGTCGATCTCTTCTCGGATCGCGGGCATCTCTTCTGCTGTGCGGCGATAGTAGACCGTGACTGCAGCGCCTAAGCGCTTGGCCGAGCGCGCGCAGTCTATCGCGGTGTTCCCTCCGCCGATGACTGCGACCCTGCGCCCGACTTTTACGCTCTGCCCGCGATTGACGCGCCGCAAGAAGTCCACCCCGTAGAGCAGCCCCTCTTTGACATCGCTTGTGCCCTCTAATTCAAGCTCTTGTGGGGCCGAGTCCCCCACAGCAATGACCACAGCATTGTATTCTCTCTGAAGCTCAGCGAAGCCCACGTCGCGCCCGACGGTCACATTGCAGCGCATTTCGACGCCCATCATCAAGAGTCTGTCTATTTCGCGATCCAAGATCTCTTTATTCAGACGAAATGCGGGGATGCCGTAGCGCATCATACCGCCGGGCTTTTCAAGCGCTTCGAGGACTGTCACGCGAAAGCCGCGTCGTCGCAGATAGAACGCTGCGGAGAGCCCTGCCGGCCCAGCGCCGATAATCACGATCTTCTCCGGGCGCTCTTGCGTGGGCGCAAACTCCGCCCCGGAGAAATGCTCGATCCCATAGTCGCCCAAGAATCTCTCAATGTCGCGCACGGAGAGCTTGGCCGGATGTCCCGGCGTCGCAAACTCTCTCACTAAATCTGGGTAACGCTCGGCGTAGAGCTTCTCTTGGGGCCAACCAAGAGCATTGACTTCATGATCGCACGGGTGCGGGCAGACCCGCCCGGCGACCGCCGGGAACGGGTTAGCTCGCATCAGAACTTTACACGCGTCCGCGTAGCGCTTCTGATGGACAAGCTCCAAGACTTGAGGGATATCAATTCCGGCGTTGCAGTCGGCGCAGACCTGCTGACAGTGCGTGCACGCAATACACAATAACTTATTAATCTCAATGTGCCCGTCTCGAACTTCTATAGCGGGACAGCCCAACTCCGTGCACGCGAAGCACTCGGTGCACTTTGTGTGATCTACTGAGACGATCTCCCCGAAGCGGCGCTTCTCCTTGAGCACGCAGGGCGCATCTGCAATAATGACTGACGGTTCCCTGCGATGGAGAGCCGTATCTACAGCGCGCCACGCTGTGAGCAGATCATAGGGGTCGACGCGCTGCACGTGCTTGATCCCCAAGCCCCTAGCGAGCGATTCGAGCTCGATCACGGGGGCGGGCTCGCCCTTGATGGTGCGCCCCGTGCCAGGGTGCTCTTGATGGCCGGTCATGGCCGTCGTGTGATTGTCTAAAATAATAGTCACGATCTGGCCGCCGTTGTACAGGACATCTATGAGAGCTGGGACGCCGGAGTGATAGAACGTCGAGTCGCCGATGACCGCGACGAGCCTCTTTTTCTCTTCGTCGGAGAAGATCTTGGCCATGCCGTGGGCCATGGCGATGGAAGCGCCCATGTTCATGCACGTGTCCATAGCGTCGAGGGGGGCGAGCGCGCCGAGCGTATAGCAGCCGATGTCTCCTGAGACGATAGCGTCTAACTGTTTGAGCACGTAGAAGATGCCGCGGTGCATGCAGCCGGCGCAGAGGATCGGTGGGCGTGGCGGCAGGGGAGGTAGCTCAACGGGGGGAGGGGTAGCCCCGTTGCGGGCGCGCTCCACCGCCTGCCGCACAAGCCCAACCGACAGTTCGCCAAAACGCGGGAGGTGAATCTCTTCCGTAGCAATCCCCAGGGCGCGCACTTGTTCAGTCAAGAACGGCTCCAGCTCTTCAAGGACGATCACGCGCTTCTTGCCCGCGCAGAATCTCCGAATCAGCTCTTTGGGGAGGGGGTAGGTCATGCCCAGCTTCAAGATCGTTGCGTTGGGAAAGGCCTCGCGAGCATAGAGAAACGCCGCCCCGGACGTGATAATAACAAGATCGTCGGAGCCCTCGAAGACGTGAGCCCAGCGCTCGGCCTCTCTTTCTAGAGCGGGGATGCGCTGGGTCTCTAGCACTCTGTGTCGGACGCGCCCGTGCGCTGGGAGCACCACGTTCTTCTGAACGTCCTTGCGATAGGGCTTGCGCGGAATCTCTTGGCGCTGTCCCAAGGTGACCAAGCCCCTCCCGTGGGAGATGCGCGTCGTCGTTCGTAACAAGACCGGCGTGTCGTAGCGCTCGGAGATCTCAAACGCTGCTCTTGTGAAGTCTTTGCACTCTTGGGGCGTGGAGGGTTCGAGCAAGGCGACGCGCGCCGCCCGTGCGAGCAGTCTATTATCTTGTTCGTTCTGGGACGAGTGCATCCCCGGGTCATCAGCGGAGACCACGACCAAGCCCGCATTGACGCCCATATATGAGACAGAGAAGAACGGATCGGCTGCAACGTTGAGCCCGACGTGTTTCATCGTAGCGATGGCCCTTCCCCCAGCAAGGGCCGCGCCGACCGCGACTTCGAGCGCGACTTTCTCATTAGTAGACCATTCGCAATCCACTTCGGAATAGAGTGCAAGGGCTTCTAAGATCTCGGTGCTGGGGGTGCCGGGGTAGCCGCAGCCCACGCGCACCCCCGCCTCCCATGCCCCGCGTGCGATCGCTTCATTACCCGACATCAAGACCGCACGACGCTGCTCAGTCATGATGACTCTCTTACTAAACGCACCAGATTCTCCCATCGCTTATCTATGAGCTCTTGAAGCGCTTGTACGTCCTTCTCTGTGAGATGACTGAACCGACCCTGAAGCGTGAGATACGCGCTCACGGGGAGCGCCGGCTCGTCGGCCTTGGGAGCGTTCAGAACATAACGTTCGCCATCTTCGACTTCGTAGAGCGGGAAGACCCGCGTCTGCACCGCGAGCCGCGAGAGCTTGACGGCCCATTCTGAGGGGGCTTTCCACCCCGGCGGACACGGCGCCAGCACGTGCAAAAATTTCGTGCCGTAGAGGCTTTTCGCCTTCTGGACCTTGCGGATGAAGTCATCAGGGTAGGCGATGGTCGCCGTCGCGGCATACGGGATGCGATGAGCAACCATAATTGCCATGATATCTTTTTTGGGTTCGGCCTTGGGGGTCTTCTCTGGGGTTGTCGTCGTCCACGCTAAGTAGGGCGTAGCGCCGCTGCGCTGGATGCCCGTATTCATATAGGCTTCGTTGTCATAGCAAATATAAATAATATTCTCGTTGCGTTCGGCAGCCCCAGAGAGCGACTGCAACCCGATGTCGAACGTCCCGCCGTCGCCAGCCCAGGCTACAACAGTCGTCTTGGTGTCGCCTTGAATATCTAAAGCCGCACGCACGCCGGAAGCCGCGACAGCCGCCGTCTCGAACGCTGTGTGCAGCACCGGGACTTTCAAAGACGTGTACGGGAACGGCCCAGCGATGATCGTCCAGCAGCACGCGGGAATGACGACGATCGTATTGGGGCCTGTGGCCTTAAGCGCGTAGCGCATCGCCAAGGCGCCGCCGCACCCCTGACAGCCCAAATGCCCCGACCCCATCAGCTCTTCCGACGGCAGCGTGAAGTTCCTCATCGTTTCACCCCCACCCAGATGAGGTCTTCGGGTTCATCATGGCTCTCGGCATACTCAATGATCTCTCGAATGACTTTCGGCGTGATATCCCGCCCACCTAAGCCGGCGACAAACCCGAAGAGATCAGGGCCCTCACCCCGGCTGCGCCTCCCCTCTCCCGTAGGTGAGCTACGGGAGAGGGGTTGGGGGTGAGGGCCGCCTTTCACATTATAGAGCGCCGACTTGATCTCCTGAGCAAAAATTCCGCCCATGCCAAAGCTGATATTTCTGTCTATGACCGCGACTTTTTGAGCGTTGGCTAGCGCCTCGCGAACGAGCTGGGCCGGGAACGGCCTGAATACTCGAATCTTGAGCAGCCCCACCCGACGCCCCTCCGCACGCAACTCGTCGATCACTTCACGCGCGGTGCTTGTGACCGTCCCCGACGTGACTAAGATCAGATCAGCGTCGTCAGTGCCATAGGGCTCGATGAGCCCATAGCGCCGCCCAAAGAGCTCAAAAAATTCTTGGTCGGCCCGTGCCCACTCAGCTAAAGAATCTTCCATCGCTTGGTGCATCTTGTAGCGCAGCTCCATGTAGAGATCGGGCGGGGCAAGCGCCCCAAACGAGCGCGGGTCGTTCACGTCCAGCTTATAGATGGGCTGATACGGCGGCAGATACTGATCGACGAGGGCTTGATCGGGAATCTCAATCTGTTCAGCAGTATGAGAGAGCACGAACGCATCAAGCACGAGCATCGCGGGCATGAAGACTTTCTCGGCAACTTTGTATGCCTGAATGACAGTATCTAAGACCTCTTGGTTGCTCTCGCAGTAGATTTGCATCCAGCCAGTGTCGCGTTGAGATAAGCTGTCATTCTGATCTGTCCAGACCGACCAGGGCGGGCCCATCGCTCTGTTGACGTTAGCCATGACGATGGGGAGTCGCGCTCCTGCAGCCCAGTGGAGCATCTCGTGCATGAGCGCCAACCCGTGGGCGCTTGTGGCTGTGAATGTTCTTGCTCCGGCGCTTGAGGCCCCGATCAGTGCGGCCATCGCTGAGTGCTCCGACTCGACTTTGATGAACTTGGCGCGCAGTGTCCCATTGGCGCACATCTCACTTAAGAGTTCAACGATCTGGGTCTGGGGCGTAATGGGGTATGCCGAGATGACCTGCACCCGCGCGAGCATCGCGCCGTAGGAGACCGCGTGATTTCCCGTGACGACTTTTTTCGTTCCGGTGAGCGTAGGCGTCATAGTTCCTCCTCGACCAATGAGATGACGCTGCGCGGACACTCTTCAGCGCAGACGCCACAGCCTTTACAAAAATCATAGTTCACTGTATACGTGCCGTTCACCCGTGCGATAGCCGCGTCGGGGCAGAAGACCCAGCAGTTATCGCAGTTATTACACACCCCACAGGAGAAGCAGCGCTGGGCTTCTGAGAGCGCCTGATGAGCGTCCAGCGGGCGCTTCGTCTCCGCGAAGTTCACAATTCTCTCTGCAATGGGCAGCTGGGGCGTGGGGACTCTTGGCTTGTGCACAAAGTAGCTGAAGTTGATGCGCAGCGCTTCTTCGAGATGTGTGGGCTTTGGCTTGCGCTCGCCGCGCAAGAAGCTCTTGATGGCGTGAGAAGCTTCTTTTCCGGAGCGCATCGCTTGGGCGACGGTGCTTGGGCCGGTCTGAGCATCCCCGCCGATGAAGATCCCCGCGCGCTCCAACAGCCCCGCAGCGCGCTGTATCACGATCCCTTCACTGGTCTGGAGAGTCTCGGACAAGAACGAGAGCTCCGGCTCTTCTCCAACGGCTTTGAGCACCGTGTCTGCGCGCAGGATAAAGTCCGAGCCGGGGATAGGAACCGGCCGACGCCGTCCGCTCGCATCGGGCTCGCCAAGCTGCATACGAATACACTGCACTTCGAGTTTCCCATCGAGTTTGTGCATAGCCACGGGAGCGGCGAGGAACTCAAACTGCACCCCTTCGTGCTCAGCTTCTTCGATCTCTTCAGCGATGGCTGGCATCTCCTCGCGGGTGCGCCGGTAGACGACGACAGGCGCAGCGCCGAGTCGCAGCGCGGTGCGGGCGCAGTCCATCGCTGTATTGCCCCCGCCGATGATTAAGACTCTTTTGCCTAACCGAACCCCCTGCTCAGAGGGGCTGGGGGAGAGGTTCACGGCTTTCAGAAATTCGAGCCCCGTCAGAGCGAACTCTTCGCCGGGGATGTTGAGCGCGCGACTGCGATGCGCTCCCGTCGCAATGAAGAGAGCGTCATACTGCTCCCAAAGCTTTTCGATCTCTATGTCTTGTCCGATCTTCGTGTTGGTGCGGAACTCGACCCCCCAGCGAGCTATAAGCTCGATCTCGCGATCTAAGACTTCTCGTGGGAGCCGATAGGATGGGATTCCTAAGCGCAGCATCCCGCCGGGCTGACTCGCCCCTTCGAAGACCGTCACGGCGTAGCCGTCTTTGGCTAAGAAATAGGCGCACGCCAGCCCCGCCGGCCCAGAACCAACAATCGCGATCTTCTCGGATCGTTTCGGACGCTCTGAAATTCTGTCTTCAAGATCGAAGCACGCGTCAGCAACGAAACGCTCGATAGCAGCTATGGAGAGCGCTTCGTCGAAGTTCTTTCGGTTGCAGAAGCTCTCGCAGGGGTGATAGCACACCCTCCCGCAGACCCCCGGCAACGGAGACGTCTCACGAAAGAGCCTCCAGGCGTCTTCATAACGCCCTTCGGAGACTAACGAGAGAATTCTGGGGATATCGTTGCCCACGGGGCAGGCGTTTTTACACGGCGCGAGTTTTTCGCTGTAGACCGGGCGCAGATAGCGCCAGCTTCCCGTGCGGTTATGCCCCATATCGGCGAGCGAGACGGCCATCGGCGGCATCTCTTGCGCACTCGTGAAGACGATGGGCGTTCTCATAGTCTACCCCCTTGGAGGATCTTAGCGATTCGGACGCGCTCGTAGGCAACGCGTGCAGCGGCTTGGTTGCGCTCGCGCTGGCGCTCTGGGACTTTCTCAGCGATCGCGTCGAGGAGCGTTTCCAAACTGACAAATCCCGTTAGGCGCACAAACGCCCCCAAGATCGCCGTATTCACAATGGGGTTTGTGCGCGTGCCCAAGTTATGAGCGACAGCGATCTCCCCTGCGGGCACCGTGGCGACTAAAAACTTCTGCAGGGCTGTAAAGCTTTCGGGAGGAGAGTCGCTATTGATGAGAATAGACCCGTCGGGCTTAAGCCCCGCCGTGACGTCTACAGCTGATAACAATGTCGGGTCGAGGACGACGACGTGATCGGGCTCGTAGATCTGGCAGCGTCGCCGGATGGGGAGAGAATCAAAGCGCAAGAAAGCCATCACCGGTGCGCCGCGGCGCTCCACCCCAAACGCCGGAAAGGCTTGGACGAATTTGCCCTCTTTAAAGAGGGCTGTCGCGAGGATCTCCGAGGCGACGACCGCCCCTTGCCCACCCCGCCCGTGAAACCGCACTTCGATCATGGGGATCAGCTCCCGTCAAGACCATCCTAACGCCGCTAGGGCGAGATGCTCAATGATCTAGACCACCTGAAAAGCTGCTCTTCGTCATATCGTGGGGGAGAGTTTGATCTGAAGCATATTGGAGCATGATGAACGATATTGTTGTCTGGCGGTGACGGGGCTACAGTGAAGCGAGAGAGGAGGCGACGATGGCAGGCTTTCGATTGCGTGACGGCATTGGGATCGAGCTGTTCTTGCAGCGCTTGACCGAGGCAGCGCTTGGGGAGATCGAGCGGGAGCACGGGCCGGCGACGCCGGAGTTCAAGAGGCGTCTGGAGCGGACGCTTAAGCGCGTCTTACACTATGAGATGGAGGCATCCCCCCTGTGCGGGCTTTCGACGACGTGCAGTCCGGTAGAAGGGGTACGGGCGCGCCCGTGGTCGAAGCAGGCTGAGGCGTGGGGATTGGTCTCTAAAGCCGACCCGGAGCTGGAGAAGGCTCCGCAGAAGGGCTGAGCGTCACTGCTGGGGCTCGATAGTGAACGTGAGAGCTGCTCGGTCAATGACTTGACCGTTCTGGTCTTTCAGAACAGCTATGAACTGCGTGGGGCCGGGGGGAAAGCGCTTAGCAGCAAAACCCACGGGGAGGCGCAGCGTCTGCGCGCGTCCTAAGCGTATAGCCCGCGGGCCGAAGAGCTTCTCGCTCGTGCCATCCCCCTTGGTGACGTAGAGCTCGCCGATGACCCGCCAGTCGCTCGTTTGAATATTGATAAGAGTCGCGGCGAACTCGATGCGCCCTGCGACAGGAACGGCGAGCGATCCCAGCGGCTCCAGCCGGACGGCGCGTCCGGGGATAATAGCTTCTAGTCTCTTCGAACTTTGAGCTTCGGACTTGGAACTGTGAACTGGTCTTTCGGCCGGGGGTCGAGCGGGGAAGCGCAGCGGGTCGATGAAGTCCGAGCCGTCCCCAAAGTCGAGAGAGTCGTGGGGCTGAGGACTTGCAGTCAGCTTCGCCAGAGCGATCCCTGGCGGCAAGGCAGGGAAGTGCTGGGGCATGGGGCGGGAGACAGACCACCCCATGATCACGGTCGTCCCGATCATGAGCAGCAGGACGCTCCAGCGTTGTGCCCGCTTTGTGTGTGTCATAGTGTGCTCATCTTATGCGAAGTGAAGCTACACTCAAATGAGAAAGGCCCTCTGTCGTGACGAAGTCCGACACTCTTCTATGAGACAAGAGGCCCTCGCCCTGGCTTCCGCCACCCCTCTCCCGTGGTTCACCCACGGGAGAGGGGTTAGGGGTGAGGGCCGAAAAAAGAGCGACCCCCCGGCCGTGCGTAAGCCAGGGGGCTGCTGATCGGAGGTTTCCGCCAATGTTTAGAAGATGGCTCCAGTATAAGAGTCTGCCAAGCCCAATGAGAGGAGCCGTGTCTGCTTTGGGCGAGTGAACTCAAGACTTTCTCTGGGGACAGGGGCGTGTGACGGGGATCACCCAGCGCGGGCGAGCAGCTCCCTAAAGAGCGTCTGCGCGCGCTCACGTGTCTCTTCGATGGTGCCCGATGTGTCGAGCACGAAATCGGCTTTGGGGGCAAGAAGTTCTGAGGGCATCTGGGCTTCCACTCGACGACGGGCCTCCTCAGGAGAGAGATTGCTCCGAGCTATGAGGCGCTCGATCTGGGCCTCACGCGATGCGCTCACTAAGATAATATAATCGAAGAAATCGCGCTGTACATGGGGCGATTCGAGCACAAGAGCTGCTTCGATCACTAAGAGCTTTGTGCCGCGAGCGCGATGCGCTTCAGCGATCTTCTCAAGAGATGCTTGGACAGCCGGGTGGACCGTCGCGTTGACGAACTCCCGCGCTGACGGATCGGAGAAGACGAGCGCGCCTAGCTTCTTGCGGTCAATCTCGCCGCCTTCGGAGAGAATCTTGTCGCCAAAGTGCGCTACGAGCTTCTTGTACGTCTCAGTGCTCTTGCTGTACGTCTCCCACGCGATCTTATCAGCGTCAATGACGACGACATCGGGGAGCTTCGCGGCTTCTTGGGCAATCAGACTCTTGCCCGTGGCGATACCCCCAGCGAGACCGACGATCAGCATTCTGTGAATTCGCTTAGCCTTCAAAGCTCAAGAACTCGCGCCAGCGCCGATAGAGTTCTGCTGTGGCGCGCACGTCGTCGAGACAATACTGAGCGATCTCGCGATACTTGCCCTCGGCGAAGAGTTGGTTCATCTGTGGCCCGGAGAAGCGCCCCTTGGGGCTTGTGATACCGAACGCCCTGCAGTAGAAATCGAGGCTGAAGCGTCGAGTCACGCCGTAGAACGTCAGTTGGTCTAGTAAATCTATATGCTCATTGTCGAAGCGTGATGGCATCAGATTTCGCGAGGGCTTGATGCCCAGGATCGCCGAGCGCAGCATCAAAAATGGACAGTCGAAGCCGCGCCCGTTAAAACTGATAAACTGTTTATATGAGCGCACGTCCTCCCAGAATTTTTTCAGGATCTCTGGTTCGCTGCCCGACTCGTACTCGATGAGGGCATCTTCAGAGCGCCAGGACTCTTTCGTTGGGGCTTGGTAGTAGACGCGGCCCCTCTGGCTCTCGATGTTGAGCATGGCGATGGCCACGACTTGAGCGGTGAACGGGTAGAGATTGAGCTGAGCGATGAGCTCTTCGCGCTTGCGCTCTTGGCGGTGTGGGGTCTCTTCGCGTTCGGCCCATTTCAAGAGATATTCTCTCTGGGCTTCGTCGAAGGATTCAATGGGCATTCCTACAGTCTCGATGTCGAAGACGAGTTGGGCCATAGAGCTATTATAATTCTTTGTGGGCGTGTTCGACCAGTCGCGCCCAGTCTACGGGCACGCTGCGAGACGGTTCATTGCGAATGTGCATGAAAAATTCGATATTCCCCGCGGGGCCTTTGATGGGGGAGAACGTCGCGTTCACGACTGAGAGCTTTAAATGATCTTCAACGAAGCGCGCGAGGTCTTCTAAAACGCGCTGATGCACTGAAGAATCTTTGACGACGCCGCCGCGCGCGACGTGCTCTCGGCCCGCTTCAAACTGGGGCTTGACCAGACAGATCAGATCGCCCCTGGGTTTCACGATCTCTTTCAGCGGGGGCAAGATCAGCTTCAGCGAGATAAAAGAGACATCTACGGTCGCGATGTCGACAAGTTCGCCGATCTGTTCGGGCTTTAAGTATCGAGCGTTGATCTCTTCAAGGACGATGACTCTCGGGTTGGTGCGCAGCTTCCAATCTAATTGCCCCTTGCCGACGTCCACAGCGTAGACTCTTTTCGCGCCGTGCTGGAGCAGACAGTCTGTGAATCCCCCGGTCGAAGCGCCGACGTCTACGCAGACTTTGTCTGTGACGTCTATGCGAAAGACCTGAAGCGCATGTTCGAGCTTGAGGCCACCTTGGCTGACATAGCGCGGTCTCTCTTTAACTTCGATGTGGGCATCGACGGGCACGTGAGCGCCGGGTTTATCTATAATGTGCCCGTTGACGATTACCAGCCCAGCAGAGATAACGCGCTGGGCTTGAGCGCGCGAGCTGACGAGCCCGCGATCTACAAGCAGAAGGTCGAGACGTCGTTTGGATGATTGCTTCATCTTACCCATCGTTATATTCAACCACAAATCGTCGGGCAAGGGAAGGGTGCTGTTTGCCCGAAGTAGAGCAGCAAGCTATACTAAGCTGATGTAGAGAGGAGGCAGCGATGGCGGATTTAGCAGAATTCTTTCGCAAGAAGAAGAAGGCCATTGCACAATTAGAATCTGATAGAGAAAGGCTCCTTAAGGAATGGCTTGAAGCATTAAACAAGCTCTATAAACAACTGGAGGAGTGGCTGAAGCCGGCCCAAGCTGAGGGCCTCAAGATCAGGCGCTATGAGAAAGAGATCACCGAGTATGAGCTTGGCACTTATCAAGTACCTGCTCTAGAGATCTCCTTCGGTCTGAGGACAGTGCACCTTGAGCCTGTGGCACGCTTTATCGTGGGAGGAGCAGGTCGGGTAGATATGGACTCACCTCGTGGTATCTTCAAACTCATACGTGATCCGGCTACCCGTAGATGGTTGCTCGTACGCAAGACCTTGGCAGATGCCGAACCGTTGAACGAGAACTCTTTCGCTACCTTGATACAAGAGATTTTTGCATGAGCTCGCTCGATGAGATTTGGAACTGGTACGAGACCGCCAGAGATAGCTTAAGAATCATTCGTGCCTTGTGGGAGATTCAGCCAGACTTAATCCCTGCTAGCCTTACAGCAGGCACGGTCTTTGAAACACAACCTCGTTCTGAAGTTTTCAGCAGACTCCAGCAGGCTGAGCGAGAGTTAGATGATCTTACTGTAGTTGCTCTTTGGGCTTCTATCGAGTCACTTTATAAAAAAATCCCTAGTACGATCAAAGAGGAGCAACAAATCCAAGCCATTAAACATTATAGAGATTGGATCGCTCACGGTCGTAGACTTGGTCGTAGGGAGAAGATGCCCGCTGTCGTCACACCTGACGTGGCTTACGAACGTCTCAAGCAAGCACTGCAAAGCGTTCAAGAGTAATGGGCTATCTCTATCGCTCCTTCGTATATGCCTGCAACCCCTCGCGCAAGATTTTCATCGCTCTCTTGAGCGCCTCCGTGTTCAACACGTAAGCGATTCTCACTTCGTCGCGGCCCTTGCCCGGAGTCGCATAGAACTCTGCTGCCGGCGCGAGCATCACTGTCTCGTTGTCGAGCGAAAAATCTGTGAGCAGCCAGCGCGCAAAATGCTCAGCGTCTTCGAGGGGCAACTTAGCGATGACATAAAACGCCCCTTGGGGTTTGGCACAGATCACTCCGGGCATCTGTTGGAGTTCAGAGTAGACCACATCGCGGCGGCGCGCAAACTCCGCGATCATCTCGCGCACAAAATTCTGATACTGAGAAGATTGTAAGAGATGGATCAGCCCATACTGTTCGAGCGTCGGCGGCGACAGCCGCGCCTGCGCAAATTTTAGCGCGGCCTCCATGACGGAAGCGTTCTTGCTGGCGATCACGCCCAGCCGCGCTCCGCACGCAGAAAAGCGCTTCGAGATGCTGTCTACTAAGATCGCACGGTCTTCAATCCCAGAGAGCTGCAAGACGCTCATTGCTTGCACACCGTCATACGTAAACTCGCGATAGACCTCATCAGCGATGAGATAGAGATTGTGCGTGCGCGCGATCTCCGCGAGCATTTCCAGCTCAGCTTTGGTGTAGACGACGCCCGTAGGGTTGCCCGGATTGCAGAAGAGGATCGCTTTGATTTTAGGGGTAATCTTCGCTTCAATAGATTTTCTATGTGGGAGCCGGAAACCGTCTTCGGCGCGCGTCTCGATGGGCACGATCTGAATCCCCGTGATCTGCGCGTATGAATTATAATTTGTGTAGTACGGCTCGGGAACTAAGATAGCATCGCCAACGTCGGTGACAGCTAACAGCGCGAACGTGATCGCTTCGCTCCCCCCGGTAGTAACGATCATCTCATCGCGATTGAGCGAGATCTCGAACGTTCGATAGTATTCTGAGAGCGCCTCGAGCGTCTCGTCCAGCCCTTGGGAAGGGCTGTACGCTAAGACACCGTAGGCGGCTTGGCGGATGCCGTCGAAATATTCTTTTGGGGTTGGGATGTCGGGCTGCCCGATGTTGACGTGATAGACTGTCTTTCCGGCGCGTTTGGCTTGATCAGCGAGGGGTTTGAGTTTTCGGATGGGCGAGGCTTGCACAGAGCGTGCGCGCCAACTGATGGATGGCATGGCTCCTCCTTTTGCAAGCTAGCTCGGGCCGGCCCGCTCCAGATACGGCGCCCGCAGGGGACGTCTTACCGTTGCTCCCTTCCGGGCCTGGCGGGGTTCGACGGCCTGCGCCGCCGCTCCGCAGCGAGCCGACCCCAGCAGGCTTCGCCAGACTTCGTCTGGACTGTTTGCCTTCGCCCGCCAGAGGCGGGCGAAGATAAACGTTAAGCGAAGCTTACGGAGAGGGTGGGATTCGAACCCACGACCGACTTACGCCGGTACGTGCTCTCCAGGCACGCCCCTTAGTCCACTCGGACACCTCTCCGGGGATTACAGTGTAGCCCAAAGTGCGGCGCTTTGCAACGGCTCCGGTCTTTACTATACACTATGCTTGATGAAGATCATCTGGCATCCGAAGTGTCTAGAGTACGGTGCTCCCGGACATCCCGAAAGCCCTGAACGGCTTGCGCGGGCTTATGAGTTCCTGAGCGATCCACAGCTCGGCTACGAGTTCATCCCCGCCGAGCCTGCAAGCGAAGAAGACCTGCTCCGCGTGCACTCGCCCACGCACATTGAAGCCGTGAAGAAGCTGCGCTTCTACGATCCCGACTCTCCCAGATACCCCAATATCTTCGAGTATGCGCGGCTCTCAGCGGGAGCAGCGATCCAAGCGATGCAGCTGAACGGCTTCTCGCTGATGCGCCCGCCGGGGCATCACGCCGCGCGAGAGCGCGTCGCCGGGTTCTGCTATTTTAATAACATCGCGATTGCTGTGAGAGCGTCGGGCAAGAAGACGCTGATCGTTGACATAGATGGCCATCACGGCGATGGCACGCAAGCGATCTTCCTCGGCGATCAAAAAGTTCTTTATATTTCTCTGCACAGCTTCCCCAACTATCCGGGGACAGGGATGCGTTCCGAGCGGAATTGTTATAACTATCCGTTGCCCTTCTATTGTGGGGACGAGGTCTATCTCAAGACGCTCGACGCAGCGCTCACGTCAATAGATCTCAGCGGGATCGAGCATGTCGCGATCTCTGCGGGGTTTGACACGTACTATAAAGACCCGTTAGCGTCGCTGGGGCTGACGATGGACGGGTATTTTCGCATGGGGCAGCGCATAAAGAAGCTGGGGCTGCCGACGTTTGGGGTGCTTGAGGGCGGCTACTGTGTCGAGGACTTGGGGAAGAACATCCATGCGCTGCTCAGTGGGCTTGGCTCTTAAAGCCTCAGCACGTGATACTCATGCTGGCACGGCGGACCGCTTGCGATCATAAGGGTCTTCTCGTGTAGGTCCATCACGACCGACACGACGCTGGCATAGCGTTCTTCAGGCGGGAAAGCTTCATCAGGATGGCGACAGAGCGAGTACGGAAAATCCTCGTGATCGCGCAAGATTTCTAGCGCTCTTTCTCGGTCAAGCTTTGGACTTGTGCGCAGCAGATGCTGAACGCGGGCGAGGCGCTGTTTCGTGCTAGGGCGTTTGGAGGGCTGCACTTCGCGCGTCAACCCTATAGCGTGCGGATCGAGAAAGTGATTCGTATGCGCGATCCAGCCATCTTGCGGGAAGATTCTGCTGATGCCTGTCGGCGCAGTCTCTAGATCAATCACTGTATTGGGCGCTTGGGCGATGAGAAAGTTCGCGGAGACGCCGCGCTCGCCCTCGGTGACGATGCGCACCGCCTGCTCAAAATCAGTACAGCGCAAAATCTCCCAGCACCGCACATGAAAGGGCTTCGCTAGCAACGCCCAGTTGTCGTGCTCTGAGTTCAGCCCGTTGATCGCAAGCCCCAGCCCCGCAGAATTTAAGCCGATCTTGCCCCCGACGATCCCCGCTTCCGTAAAACAGAGCACGTCAGGCACTCCCGGCTCATGAATTCTTAAGACTAAGCCCTGTACTTGGGGAATCCAGTCCCAGTTTTCGGCTAACAGTAAGTGTCCGTTGGCAGTCTTGGTGGGCAAGACGGCGAAGCTGGTGCAGCCGTTGGGGCCCTCACCCCCAGCCCCTCTCCCGTGGTGACCCACGGGAGAGGGGTGCCCGAAGGGCGGGGTGAGGGCCTGTTTTGTCACTTCGCTGTAGATTAACTCGTAGCGCGCGTTGAGCGCTGCGATCTCCAGAAGCTCCGTCTGAGACCCTTCAGCGACACCGCGCATCGCTTCAGCGTACTGGGGCGCGAGCTTCTCGATCACGCGCAGATAGAGTCCGGCACGACGCAGCACTTCAGATTTAGGGAGCTTCGTCTCGCGCTCAAAGCGATAAAAATAGATCTCTAAATTCTGGGCGATCCGCTCGCGCGCGAGCCGACCGTGCACAAGCCCCTGCTCATAGGGTGCACCCTCGAGCTCCAGCACTGGCAGCGTTGTCTTCCTGAGCGTCGTCATGAGAATTCCTTCACGAACGTGATCCATGCGGGCTGGCGCATAAAGCCCAGCTTCTCATTGATCGCCAGCATCCCGACGTTTGCGCTGTCGTTCCACGTCTTGATAATCTCGTAGCCGTGCGCGTGAGCATATTCGATAGTCTTGAGCTTAAGCGCCATAGCGACGCCCTTGCCCCGGTACTCGCGACGTACTCCCGTCAGCCCTTGATATAAGTCTTTCGGTTCGTCTTTGCTCGTGCGTAGGTTGCTCTGCCCGATATATCTTTCGCCGTCCTTGGCGATGAAGTACCCTTCAGCGATGGCGTCGGGGTGCTCGATGCTATAGCGCACAAAGTGCTCGAAATCTACGGGCGTATACTGATCGGGATGGGGCACGTCCTCCATGATGACGACGTAGAGTTCGTGCAGTTTCTTAAGACAGTTGGGATCGCGCTGGCGCTCTTGCGCTAACGTAGAGATCGTCAGCCCATGAGCCGAGAATTTTTCTAAATAATGTGCGAACTTTGAGAACTCGAAAGTTCTTACGGGCAGGCGCGACTCCCAGGTGCGTCGGATTTCAGAGAAGCCGTTCTTCTGTAAGAACGCGATGCTGCGAGGGTAGTCTTCGCGGGCGCTGGTGAAGGCGCGCACGGCTTTTAAAGCGTAGAGATCGCCCACGATTCTCTCGTAGAGTGCTCGGCCGATGCCTCGCCTTTGAAAATCCGGGTGCACGCCGACGGAGAGCCAAAACTTTTGGGGATGGAACATGTGGGGCATGTGATTGTACTCAGCGTAGCCCACGACACGCTGGTCGATTTCTGCAACGTAGCGCTTAAAGAGATATTTTGTGCTATCGAAGTGCTCATCGTCGTAGCGGATCTCGTCGGCGCTGTAGCGATAGTCGGGGTAGATCGCATTGCCGATCTCGGCAAGAGCAGCATAATCGTTGGCTGTGAATTCGCGAATACGGAAGTTCATGAGAGTGCTGGTACGCCCGGGAGGACTTGAACCTCCGACCTCTGGCTCCGCAGGCCAGCGCTCTGATCCCCTGAGCTACGGGCGCACGCTGCGCATGGGCTTCGCCTTCGCCATGGCGAAGATGACCGTCAAGCGAAGCTTGCGAACTAATTCTAGGGCATACCAGCCCAGTGTGCAACTCGCAGTGATAATATATCTTTTTGGAGTCATCTCCCTCTATATGCTATTATAGAAGACTATGCACAAGGCCGAAGTCTTAGAAGCCCCATCTTCCTCAAAAGCCCCGCTGACCCTATCGCGCATCGTGCGCGCGTGGTGGCCCCTGGCAGCAAGCTGGGCGCTCATGGGGTTAGAGCTTCCTGCCGTAAGCGCCGTCGTCGCCCGGCTCCCAGAACCCCAGATCAATCTCGCGGCTTATGGCGTCGTCTTCGCGCTCTCGATGATCATCGAGTCGCCAATTATTATGTTATTAGCAGCCTCGAC
>JBKBIX010000021.1:0-17926 GCA_046293845.1 Bipolaricaulia bacterium
CCTGGTCCACGCCGGTCCAGGTCACCACGGGCTGCAACGCCGGTTGCTCGATCCAGTGGTGGGACTACTGGGCTGAGCCGTTTGTGGATGGCGGTAATCTTTACCTCTTCCACAGCTCTCTGCGCAACAGTGATGGGACGAACTGGACGGACTCGAACCTCTGGCTGATCATGAATCCGTAGGAGGGCAAGGAACAAGAACTAACTTAAACGCCTCAAGCTGATCCCGTCTGATCCTGCGAACCGCTGCCCTCTAGCTGACAGCGGTACCAAAGCTGGACGAGCTAATGTGAGGGGGAGGGAGGGGGCCTGGGCAGAGCCCGGTCGGAGACTCTCTCAGCCGGGCTCTGTTTTTTTCTCTCTCGCCCTCAGATTTTGCGCAGACTTGACAGCCCTAGCCCCATAGGGTAGAATAAAGCGTCCTTAGCAAAGCACTCGCGAGAGTGCTAATTCAGCACATACCCTAATTCTATCGGAAATCTCTCATTGAAGAAGGAGGTAGGAATATGAAGAAGTTGCGGCTCAAGCCCCTGGGGAGTCGTGTGCTCGTGCGACGCATCGAAGATGAGGAGAGCCAAGGGATCATACTCCCTGAAGAGGCGAAGAAAGATCTAGATTTCGTGCGCGCTGAGGTCGTCGAGATCGGCTCGGATCTTGAGAAAGTCAAGGTCCAGAAGGGCGATAAAGTGCTGCTCTCCGCCCTGGCTGGCACCAAGCTGACCCTCGACGGCGAAGAGTATTTCATCGTCAAGAGCAGCGACATCTTAGCTACTATCGAGTAGAGCTGGAAGAAATAGCTTATAAGGAGGTAGTCGTATGGCGAAGAAGTTCAAGGAAGTCATTTACGAAGATGAAGCGCGAGAGAAGATGCTCGCGGGTGTGCAGAAGCTCACGGACGCAGTGCGCATCACGCTGGGACCTCGGGGACGTCACGTCGTCTTAGGCAAGGAGTTTGGCGGCCCCAAAGTGATCGATGACGGCGCAACTATCGCTGAAGAGCAAGAGTACGCCGACGAGTTTGAGAATCTGGGCGCGCAGCTCGTCAAGCAAGTCGCCAAGGAGACCAACGACGACGCCGGCGATGGCACGACCACGGCCACGATCTTAGCCTACGCGCTTATCAAGGAGGGCCTCAAGAACGTGACCGCCGGGGCGAACGCCGTGCAGCTCAAACGGGGGCTCGAGATCGCCCGCGACCGGGTCATCGAAGAACTACAAAAGATGAGCAAAGAGCTCAAGACCAAAGAGGAGATGGCCCAAGTTGCTACGAACTCCAGTAAAGACCCGGAGATCGGCAAGATCATCGCCGACGCCATGGAAAAAGCCGGCGAGGACGGGGTCATCACCGTTGAAGAGTCAGACACTATAGAGACGCACTTTGAAGTTGTCGAGGGGATGCAGTTTGATCGCGGGTATACCTCCCCGTACTTTATCACCAACGCCGAGCGCATGGAAGCCGAGCTCAAAGAGCCGTTCATTCTGATCACCGATCACGAGTTGAAGAAGGCCCGCGATCTCGTGCCCATTCTCGAAAAGGTCGCGCAGTCAGGAAAACCCTTGCTCGTCATTGCTGACGACATCGAGGGCGAAGCCCTGACGACTCTTGTCATTAACAAGCTGCGCGGCACGCTGCAGAGCGTCGCGGTCAAGGCGCCGGGCTTCGGCGACCGCCGCAAGGCGATGCTCCAAGATATCGCGATCCTGACGGGCGGCCAAGTCATCGCCAAAGACGCCGGCATGACGCTGGAGACGGCGACGCTGGAGATGCTGGGCAAGGCCGAGAAAGTTGTCGTTGACGACGACAACACGACTATTATTGGGGGCAAGGGCAAGAAGAAAGATATCGAGGCGCGCATCGAGCAGTTGCGCAAGCAGATGGAGAACACCGATTCTGACTATGATCGCGAAAAGCTTCAAGAGCGCATTGCCAAGCTCGCTGGCGGCGTAGCAATCATCAAAGTTGGGGCGGCGACCGAGGCCGAGCTTGAGGAGAAGAAGCACCGGATGGAGGACGCGCTGGAGGCGACCAAGTCAGCGGTTGCCGAGGGGATTCTCCCCGGCGGGGAGGTCTCGCTCATCCGCGCGGCCAAGGTCTTGGACAGCTTAAAGCTCGACGATCCCGATCAACAGATCGGCGTCAAGGTGCTCAAGAAGGCCCTCGAAGCCCCGTTGAAACAACTCGCAGAGAATGCCGGCTACGAGGGCAGCATCGTCGTGGAGAAGGTCAAGTCTCTTGAGAACAATATGGGCTTTGATGTCGTCAAGGGCGAGTACGTGGACATGATGAAGGCGGGCATCATCGACCCGACGAAGGTCATCCGTTCAGCGATCCTGAACGCGGTCAGCGTCGCGGGGCTCTTCTTGACGACCGGCGCCCTCGTCGTGACGAAGGAGATCGGTGAGGACAAGATGCCGACGCCTCAGATGCCTGAATACTAGCGCTCTGTGTCCGGTTTGAGTGTGGACGACGGAGCTTGAAACCAAGCCTCGGTGCGTTATAATGCATCGAGGCTTATGCTTTGTGGGAGAGTTCAAAGATGCGCCCAGTGATCGGTCTGGCGTTAGGTGGTGGCGGAGCGCGCGGGTATGCGCATATCGGCGTCATTCGCACGCTCATCGCCCATCAGATTCCCATTGATGTCATCGCTGGAACGTCAATGGGCGCGGTCATCGGCGGGGCGTATGCGTGTGGCGTCGACCTCTATAAGTTGGAGAAGATTTTGAAGAATCTCGATGTCAACAAGCTCCTGGGCATCCCGGACTCGACGCTGCGCGGCATCGAGAGTTTAGCAGGCAAGACCGCCTCAGAATACTTATTTAAGAAAGCGGACTGGCGCACCTACGAGCCAGAGCGCCTCAAGCAGCTCTATGAGTTCTTAAAGCTCTTCACCGGTGAGCGGACGTTTGAAGAATTATCAGTTCCCTTGAGCGTGATCGCGTGCGACATCGACACTGGGGAAGAGGTCATCTTGCGGTCAGGGAAGCTCTATCGCGCGATCGCTGCGAGCATGTCCTTCCCCGGGATTCACCCGCCGATCCATCACGACGGACGGTTCTTAGTAGATGGGGGCTTGGTGAATAAAATCCCCGTGGACGCGGCTGTGGCTATGGGCGCCCAGATCGTGATCGCCGTAGACGTCGGGGCATCGCTCAATGCGCGGGTGATGACGAGCTTAGACGTATTAGTGCAATCGCAGGCGATCACGTCGCGGGAGTTAGTGCGGCTCAAGTTAGAGCTGATGCACCAGCGCCTGGGCGAGAATTTAGTGGTCATTCGCCCGGTGGTCGACCGGATTCGCATGTTTCAGCTCAGACAATTGGATCTCCCCATTCGCGAGGGGGAGCGGGCTACTCTAGAAAAGCTCGATCTCATCAAAGAGATCATACAGAAGCGCTCCTCTCCAGAGCCCGCGGAGCCCAAGCCCGTAGCGTAATCTCCCTCGCTGAGAGATTCGCCATAGCTGTCGTAGTAGTATAGAATAGTCTTTTATAAAGAAAGGGTATCATGGCTGTGCAGAAGAACATCGTCATTGTCGAGTCGCCCACGAAAGCGCACACGATTGAGAAGTATCTCGGTCGGGATTTTTCGGTCATCTCGACGATGGGGCATATTCGGGATCTGCCCAAGCACCGTTTTGGCGTCAATATCCAAGAGGGCTTCGTCCCGACGTACGAGCCCCTGCCGGAGCGCAAGGAGTCGCTCAAGCGGCTGCGGGCGGCAGTCAAGGGAGCCCAAGAGATTTACGTAGCAACCGATCCGGACCGCGAGGGTGAGGCCATCGCGTGGCACGTCAAAGAGGCACTGAACCTGAAAGACCTCCAGCGCATCGAGTTTCACGAGGTCACCAAAGACGCCGTCCGACGAGCTTTGGAGCACCCGCGAGAGATCGACATGCAGCGTGTGGAAGCCCAACAAGCTCGACGCATCTTAGATCGCATTGTGGGCTACATGCTCAGCCCGCTGATTTCTCAAAAGATTCGCAGTCGTCTGTCGGCAGGGCGGGTACAGTCCGTCGCCGTGAGATTAATCTGTGAGCGCGAGCGCGAAATCCAAAAGTTCGTCCCTGAAGAGTATTGGTCGATCACCGCGACGCTGACCCCTCGTGAAGAGCCATTCCCATTTGATGCAAAGCTTTTCAAGCGCGTCGCTGACCCTGAGAAATTAAAGATCGCCAACGAGCAGCAGGCCCAAGAGATTCTCAAAGAGCTTGAGGGCGCGTCGTGGCAGGTGCTCAAAGTCGAGGAGAAAGAGCAGCGTCGCCATGCGCCGCTGCCGTTTACGACGAGCACGCTCCAACAAGAAGCGTCGAAGAAGCTCGGCTTCTCCACAAAGAAGACAATGAACCTCGCCCAGGAGCTCTATGAGGGCATAGAGCTGAGTTCAGAAGAAGCGACAGGGCTGATCACGTATATGCGTACGGACTCGACACGAGTCGCTGAGGAGGCGCGACAGGCAGCGCGGGAATTTATCACAGCTCAATTCGGGAGGGAGTTCGTGCGCGCGGGCGAGGAACGTCGCGCGAAAAAAGCCAATGTGCAAGACGCCCACGAAGCGATCCGCCCTACCGACGTCCGGCGTCGGCCAGAAGACGTTGCCCCCTATCTGAGCCCCGATCAGCTCAAACTGTATAGATTGATCTGGCAGCGGTTTGTCGCCAGTCAGATGGCCCCAGCGGTCTTCGACGTCGTCTCGGTAGACATCCAAGCGAAAGGATATCTCTTCCGGGCAACAGGCTCCGTGCTTAAATTTTCGGGCTGGCTCGCGGTCTACGAAGAGACCCGTGACGAAGACGCCAAAGACGAAGACAGCCAAGGCCCATTGCCCCCGCTGCGCGAACAGCAAATCTTAAATTTGATAAAGCTTACGCCGAAGCAGCACTTCACCGAACCGCCGCCGCGCTACACCGAAGCGACGTTAGTGAAAGCGTTGGAAGAGAACGGGATCGGGCGGCCCAGCACCTATGCCCCGACGATCTCGACGATCTTAGAGCGGGGGTATGTCAAGCTGGAGAAGAAGCGCTTTGTGCCAACGGAGCTGGGCTTTCTCGTCACCGACGCGTTGGTGAAGCACTTTCCCAAGATCGTTGACGTGGGCTTTACCGCGCTTATTGAAGAAGAGTTGGATAAGATTGAAGAAGGCCAGCTGGACCGCATCACGGTCTTGCAGGATTTCTATAGAGAGTTCGCAAACGCCTATGAGAAAGCCAAACGCGAGATGGAGTCGCTCAAGCCCAAGCCCATTGAGACTGACGAGGTCTGTCCCGACTGCGGGAGCAAGCTCGTGATCCGCACCGGACGCTACGGGCAGTTCTACTCGTGCTCAGCCTTCCCGAAGTGTCGGTACTCACGCCCTCTCACCTCCTCCAGCCCCTCTCCCTCAGAGGAGCAAGGAGAGCAGAAGGGTGAGGGTCCGACTTGTCCCAAGTGCGGCGCGCCGATGGTGCAGCGCCGCGGGCGATTCGGGCCGTTTTATGGGTGCTCACGCTATCCCGACTGCGATGGGATCATTAATATTGAGCGCGCCCGCGAAGAGTCATCAGTGCCCTGTCCCAAGTGCGGCGGAAAACTGCTCAAACGATACGCACGCAAGGGCGGACGGAGCTTCTTCGGCTGCGAACACTACCCCACGTGTGACTTTACGGTCAGCCAGACGCCGGTCAAGCCCTGCCCGTCGTGCAAAGATGGCGTTCTCATAGAGAGCCAAGACGGGGAACTCATCTGTAGCAATAAGCAGTGCGAGCATCGTGAGCCAGCAGTTGCTATAGAGCAATCAATCTGATAGACTGATAATCAGAATGATCATTTCAAATCACCCCTCAAGGGGGAAAGATATATGCCCATAGTCAAGGTGATGAAGCACCGACAGGTAGCTATTCCGAAGGAACTCTTTGAGCAACTCCAGCTCGAGGTTGGGGATTACCTGGAAGCCAAGATCCAAAACGGCCAATTGGTCTATAGCCCTCAAGAGTTGCTTCCTCGTCAGGTTGAGCGGGACATCGAAAAAGCATTTGAGGACATTAAAGCAGGTAGGACAAAGCGGTTCAAGGACGTTGAAGCACTCATTGAGGAATTAAACAGCTAGTCTATGCAGCTTGAGCGGACCGATTCTTTCAAACAGGGCTTCGTCAAGCTGCCCGCTCCTTTGAAACGCAGAGCCGAGAAAGCTCTGCGCCTTTTGGCTGAAAACCCGCGCCATCCTTCACTCCGGACGAAGAGGATATATCACAAGAAGCTTCAAAGGTGGGTCTGGCAAGGACGAGTGGACGGCGGCTGGCGATTCTACTTTGACATTACCGGCAACACCATTTACTTGCTGACTATAGGACCTCATCCCAAGTAAGACACATCATGCGGTAAAGAGGAGAAAAAGAAAGGAGAAGAGATCACTATGCACAAGCTCATGCGCGTGATGGTTGTCGGTGCGCTTATTGTTTTGACGCTGAATCTTGGCGGTGCTCCGCAGGCTGTCTTTAAGACGTTCAGCCCGCAAAGCACGATTTTTTCTATGGAGTTTAGCCCCGACGGAAAACTTCTAGCAACGGGCCAAGGCAACGGCACAATATTTTTATGGGACTGGACGATGGGGCAGCCAGTGCGCGTCATCTCCGAGACGGTGGGCACAGTCTTTGCGCTCTCGTTCAGCGCTGACGGAAAGAGATTGCTCACGGCTAACGGGGACGGTCAAGTCGGCGCGGTGTGGGATGTCCAGACCGGAAGACAGTTATTGAGTCTGGAGGGGCACGTCGGCTGGGTGCACTCCGCAGCCTACAGCCCCGACGGGAAATTTTTAGTCACGGGAGCCGAGGACAAGACCGTGCGCGTCTGGGACGCTTCAGATGGGCGCTTGCTGAGGGTCTTGACGGGCCATCGCAGCACGGTCTTTGCGTTGGCGATCAGCCCTGACAGCCGCATTATCGCGTCGGGCGGGGGAGACGGGGAGATTCGCTTGTGGGAGGCGCAAACGGGGGTTCTGTTAGGGGTTCTGCCGGTGCGCGTCGCTGCCGTCTTCTCGGTGCACTTTAGCCCCGATGGGAAACTTTTGGCTTCGACAAGCGGCGACGGCGTCGTGCGTCTGTGGGACGTCGCTGAGAGAAAATTACTGACAGCAGTAGCGGGCCATCGTCATCGCACGCATGCGGTGCGCTTCTCTCCAGACGGGAAGAAGCTCGCTTCGGGGAGCATGGACTGGAAGGTCAAGCTCTGGGAGGTGCCCACGCTCAAAGAACTGCAGGCGTTCACGGAGCACGTCGAGTTTGTATTAGCCGTAGCGTTCTCTCCTGACGGGAGGTTCTTAGCGAGCGGCGGTGGGGATTTCAACGTCATTGTGCGAGAACTCCCAAAGTGAGACTTTTGTCCCATCGCAGAGTGCCTAATTCCGACACTCTGTGAGACGGATTACCTCCCCTGCGCGGCCCTTCTCTGGGAGAATGACGATGCGTGGAGGTGCATAGATGATGGTCCTGCGCAATCGCACACTGAAGCTTGGGCTACTGATGTTCTTCTACAGCTTGCCGGTCGTGGTCGTCTCGTTTGTGCTCTACTGGGCCCGCTGGTAATAAGTCTCTAGCGCGTCCCGCGCAGACGCGGATCGAGAATGTCGCGCACCGCGTCGCCTAACAGATTCCACGCGAGCACAAAGAGCGTGATCGTCATCCCCGGCCATACCCACGTGTACCAATACTGCATCACGTCGCCGCCGGCAACCCCAACGATTCTGTTTCGCGCAAACGCGATCATCTGCCCCCAGTCGGCGTAATCTTCCCCCTGCCCTAGCCCCAAAAAGCTCAGCCCCGACAGCCCCAACACGATCGAGCCAATATCGAGCGACGCTAAGATCAAGACGGGGTAGATCGAGTTGGGCAGGACGTGCCGAAAGATTATATGAAGATTGCTTGCGCCCAGCGCCTTCGCCCCGGAGACAAACTCCCGCTCGCGCACCGAGAGAATAATTCCCCGCACAAAGCGCGCATAGCCCGCCCAACCAAAGAGAATATCAACTAAGACGATCTTGTCCAGCCCACGACCCCAGATCGAAAGAATCACCAACGTCATCAAAAAAGTCGGAAGAGCCAAGACGAAGTCTACACCGCGCATCAAGACCGAGTCCAGCCAACCCCCAAAGTACCCCGAAAGCGAGCCGATAATAATCCCGAGAAGCAGCGTGCACCCCACGATCACAATCCCCGCGATGAGCGCGGTGCGCGTCCCCCACACTAAGCCATACCAAATATCGTAGCGATTTTCGGTCGTCCCCAAGGGGTGGAGCATCCTGCCGAACTCGTCTTTGAGGCTCGGCGGGAAAGTCTGCCACGCTTGGGGATCTGGGGGCAAGGGGGTCGCTCGGAAGCCGTCGCGCGGGATTCGGAAGGGCTCGCAGGGCAGCTCCTTCATAAATGGGCGCAAGATCCAATCTGGGACGATATAGTAGACGAACGACGGGCAGGGCTTAGCCGGCGGCGCCAGCCACGGCGCGGCCAGCGCCATAAAGAAGAAGAGCACTAGAAGCACAAGCCCCGTCAGCGAGAGCGGATTTTTCAGTAGACGTTTCAGCATAGCTAATCGTAGCGCACCCTCGGGTCAATGAAGACGTATAAGATATCTACTAAGAGATTCGTCAGCACGATCAGCGACGTCCCAATCAATGTGAATCCCAGGACCATCGGCACGTCGAATTGCAGCGTCGCGTCTACGGAGAGCAAGCCCAAGCCCTTGTAGTTAAAGACAGTCTCGGTGATCACAACTCCCGACAGCATCAGCCCGATCACCGTAGGGACAGCGATCGTGGTGACGGGGATGAGCGCGTTGCGCAGGCCGTGCTTCAAGATGACGATTCTTTCGGGCAACCCCTTGGCGCGCGCCGTCGTAATATAATCTTGTCTTAAGGTTTCGAGCATGCTCGAGCGCGTCACTCTCTGGAGCCCGGCCCAACTGAGATAGGAGAGCGTCAGCACCGGCAAGATCAGATGGCGGAGCGCATCGACGAAGATATCCCAGCGATTATTAAAGATCGCGTCTATAGTATTCAGCCCGGTGTAGCGCGTGAACTGAGCTGGATCGTAGATGATGCGCTCGGCCCAAAAGCTCAGCCGCCCCGGTGGGAACCATCCGAGTATCCCGTAAAAGAACATTAAAGCAAAAATCCCGAAGACGAACGTGGGCAGCGAGTAGCCCGTGATAGAGAAGAAGCGCAGGGAGTGATCAAGGGGCTTATTGTGATGGACTGCTGAAAGTACCCCAAGCCAGATAGCTATGAGCACCACGGGGAGCACGGCATAGAGCCCCAGCTCGAACGTCGCCGGCAGGCGCTCACGGATCGCGTCAAAGACGGGCTTTTGCGCGACCTTCGACCAGCCGAAGTTCCCCTGAAAGACTTGTTTGATCCAGCGAACGTACTGGCTGATAGCAGGCTGATCGAGCCCATATTTCTCAATGAGTCTCTGCAGTTGCTCTTTGGTGAGCTTGCCCCCGAAGGCTTGTTCAGGGTTGACGTTGATAAAAAGCGCCACGCGCTGATACGGCCCCAACGGCTCTAATAACAGAAACGTCAAGAACGTGATAGCAAGCCACAAGAAGGGCAAGAAGAGCAATCTTCTTATGATGAAGCCGAGCATAGTGTAGGCCCTCACCCCCAGCCCCTCTCCCGTAGTGACCTACGGGAGAGGGGTGCCCGCAGGGCGGGGTGAGGGCCTTCAGGTCTCTTTCAGCGCTCCCAGAGTTGGGGTCTTCGTCTGTCACTGCGGGAGCAACATCGCCGGGGTTGTTGACGTCAAAGCCGTTGCTGAGTACGCCAAGACGCTCCCCGGCGTCGTCCACGCCGAAAACGTGCTCTACACGTGCAGCCAAGATAATCTCAAGCACATGAAAGAGGTCATTCGCGAGAAGAAGCTCACTCGGGTTGTGGTCGCTTCGTGCACACCACGAAACTTAGCGGCGCTCTTTCAAGATACGATCCGCGAAGCTGGGCTCAATAAGTTCTTATTTGAGATGGTCAACATTCGGGAGCAGTGCTCGTGGGTGCATTCGGATCAGCCCGAGCAGGCAACAGAGAAAGCCAAGAGATTGGTGCGGATGGGTGTAGCGAAGGCGCGTGAGCTGAAGCCGCTCTCCGTACAGTCGGTGCAAGTAATTCCAGCCGCGCTGGTGCTCGGCGGCGGGCTGTCGGGGATGGTCGCAGCGTTGACACTCGCCAAGAGCGGCTTTGAGACGCATCTCGTCGAGAGATCAGCCGAGCTTGGCTCTGATCTTGAGGGTGCGGACGTGCAGAGCTTGAAAGCAGAGCTGCTCGAGGCCGTTCGAGCGCACCCCACAGTTCACGTGCACACGAGCACGACGGTACAAGAAATTTCGGGATTCGTTGGGAACTTTTCGAGTGTGCTGAGCGGTCTGCACGGCGAGGAGCGCATCCAGCACGGTGTCGTGATCGTCGCGACCGAAGCCTACGAGCACAAGCCCAGCGAGTATCTTTATGGTGAGGACGCGCGCGTGCTGACGCAGCGCGAGTTGGAGAAGGCCCTCACCCCCAGCCCCTCTCACCCTCACCCCTTGAGTCCCCTCTCCCCTCCGAGGGAGAGGGGCAGGGGTGAGGGGGCAAGCGGGGTGCCGTCAGGCGGGGTGAGGGCCAAAACGATCGTGATGATCCAGTGCGTGGGGCGCAACGAGAAACGCTCGTACTGCTCGCGCATCTGCTGCGCAGACGCTCTCAAAAACGCGCTCGCGCTCTTAGATCAAGACCCGGATCGCCAGATCTATGTGCTCTATCGCGAGATGGTCGCTTACAGCTTCTTCGAAGATCTCTATCGTCGGGCGCGGGAGCGTGGAGTTGTCTTCATTCGCTATGACGAGCAGACGCCGCCCGTCGTGCGCAAAGAGAACGATCAGATCTTCGTCACAGTACGTGACGCGCGCTTGCGTCAAGAAGTCCTGATAAAGCCCGATCTACTCGTGCTGAGCAGTGGCGTCGTGCCTGATCCGTATAACGAAGAGCTGAGCCGTCTGCTCAAGGTCCCGCTCGACTCTCACGGGTTCTTCGTAGAGGCCCATATCAAGCTGCGCCCTGTAGATTTTGCATCGCATGGGATCTTTCTCTGCGGCGGCTCGCACGCGCCAGGGACGGTCTCTGAACTGATCGCCAAGGCGCAAGCGGCAGCGGGGCGAGCCGCGATAATCCTCTCCAAGGGTCAGCTGGAAGCCGGCGGGATCGTCGCTTCGGTAGATCAAGAGAAGTGCACGGCGTGCTTAACGTGCTTGCGGGAGTGCCCCTTTGGCGCGGTCTTTATCAACGCCCAAGGCCTAGCAGAGATAGAAGCCGTGAAGTGTCAAGGGTGCGGGATCTGTGCCGCTGACTGCCCAGCCAAAGCCATCCAGCTTGGGCAGTTTGAGGACTCCCAAGAACTCGCAATGCTCGAAGAGCTTTTTCGTCCTGAGCGGGTGAGCGTCGAAGGCCCTCACCCCTGGCCCCTCTCCCATAGTCACCTACGGGAGAGGGATGCCCGCAGGGCAGGGTGAGGGCCAGCAAGGGGAATACTATGACAAACAGTGAGCCGAAGATCGTGGCGTTCTGCTGTCACTACTGTGCGTTCGCGGCGGCAGACTTGGCTGGGGTCTTGCGCTTAAAATATCCTCCCAATGTGCATATTATTCGTTTGCCGTGCACGGGGAAGCTCGATGCGCTCTATCTGTTAAAAGCGTTTGAAGCCGGAGCTGATGGCGTCATGGTCGCGGGATGTCTAGAAGGGAGCTGCCACTTCATCTCTGGGAATCTTCGAGCCAAGAAGCGCGTGCTTGCCGTCAAGAGCTTGTTGCCCAAGCTGGGCATTGCGCCAGAGCGTGTAGAATTTTTCAATCTCAGTTCAGCTCAAGGGGACAGATTCGCGCAGATCGCGCGGGAGATGACAGAACGGATTAAGAACCTCTCCCCCGGCCCCTCCCTGACGCGGGGAGGGGAGTCAGGGAGCAAGTAAAATAATAAGGAGCAAACGTATGATCGTCGCTGACCAAAAACCCATCGAAGAGATTCTACAGATGCTGGAGCCCTACAAAAAAGTGCTCTTTCTGGGGTGTCAGTCGTGCGTTGCTGTGTGTATGGCCGGGGGCGAGAAAGAAGTCGGGCTGTTAGCTTCAGCGGTGCGTTTGGCACGCAAGCAGCAGGGCCGCCCCATCGAGATCACTGAAGGCGCGGTTAAGCGCCAGTGCGACGACGAATTTAACGAGCCGTGGGCTCAGACTATTCGCCAACAAGAAGCGGTGCTCTCGCTGGCCTGCGGGGTCGGGGTCAATAAGCTTTCCGAGAGATTTGACGTGCCCATCTTGCCCGCGCTCAACACGAAATTCTTCGGGGAGGTCGAGCGCCAAGGGGTTTGGGCTGAAGTCTGTGCCGGCTGCGGAAACTGCATTCTGCACATGACTGGGGGCATCTGCCCCATCGCGCGGTGCGCGAAAAATTTACTGAACGGCCCGTGCGGAGGCGTGCGTGCCGACGGCACGTGCGAAGTCTCGCAGAACGGGCCACGCCCCTGCGCCTGGGTGATGATCTATGAACGTCTAGGGAGGCTCAATCAGCGCCAGAATATAGAAAATATCTTTGCGGCGAAAGACTGGTCTTCGGATCGTCATGGAGGACCAAGAAAGCGTGTGCGGGAAGATATGTTGTTGGAGACCTGAAGGCCCTCACCTCCGCTACTCTGTGGGCACGCTGTGCGTGAGCTGTGCCTTCGCCAGCCGGAGGCTGGCGAAGATGTACGGTCCAGGCGAAGCCTGGGGGTGAGGGCCAGGAAGGGAAATACTATGACCGAGAGCAATCTCCAACGCGCTCTGGAAGCGAAAAAATTCGTGGTGACCGCTGAGTGCGGCCCACCCAAGAGCGCCGACAGAAGGGTTATCGAAGAGAAGGCGAAGCTTCTTGCAGACTGGGTCGACGCTGCTAACGTCACAGACAATCAGACAGCTGTGACGCGCATGAGCAGCTTGGCTGCGTGCGCGATCTTGAAGTCTGTGGGACTTGACCCGGTCTTTCAGATCACGTGCCGTGATCGCAACCGAATCGCTCTGCAGAGCGATATTTTAGGAGCGTATGCCCTAGGGATACGCAACGTCCTCTGTCTGACGGGAGACCATCAGTCGTTCGGGAATCACCCCCAAGCGAAGGGCGTCTTCGATCTCGATTCGGTACACTTGATCGAGACGGTGAAGAAGATGCGCGATGAGGGACGCTTCTTGTCGGGCGATGAGCTGACCGGCGAGCGCCCAGTTATGTTCATTGGGGCTGTGGAAAACCCGTTTGCGCCGCCGTATGAGTTTCGCGCGCTGCGCTTAAAGAAGAAGGTCGAAGCTGGGGCGCAGTTCATCCAGACCCAGATCGTTTATAATATCCCGAGATTTCGGGAGTTCATCGCGCGAGCTGGCGATCTTGGGTTGCTTGACAGAGTATATATCTTGGCTGGGGTGAGCCCGATCAAGACGCCTGGGGCAGCCCGATATATGCGCGACAACGTGCCGGGCTTAGACGTTCCCAATGAGATCGTCTCGCGCATGGAGGCCGCGGGCAAGGGGATCGAAGACAAGAAAGCCCGGGCCGAAGCGTGGCGGCAAGAAGGGATCAAGATTTGTGTCGAGCTGATTCAACAGCTCAAAGAGATCCAAGGAGTCTCGGGCGTGCACATTATGGCTATCGAATGGGAAGAAGCTGTACCGGAGATCGTGCAGAAAGCGGGATTGAAGAGCTCATCAAACTAAGCCAAGGAGGCGATGCCTATGGCATACGACGCGACAAAACTCAAAGATTGGCAGATCGCAGAGCTTGCTGAGGAGAAGATGCCCACCCCCGAGGAGTGGCGTGATCGCTTAGGGCTCAAAAAAGACGAAGTCTTGCCCTACGGGCGGGTGTGCAAGCTCGACTTCGCTAAGATCATGCAGCGCTTGAAAGACAAGCGCGACGGAAAATATATCGAAGTGACGGCGATCACGCCGACCCCGCTGGGCGAGGGCAAGACCACGACGACGTTAGGGATTATCGAGGGGTTAGGCAAGCGCGGCGCTCACGTGGGCGGCTGCATTCGCCAGCCCTCCGGCGGACCGTCTATGAACATCAAGGGCACGGCTGCCGGCGGCGGCAATGCCCTGTTAATCCCTATGACCGAATTCTCACTCGGCCTGACGGGGGATATCAACGACATCGTGAACGCCCATAACTTGGCGATGGTCGCCCTCACCGCGCGGCTCCAACACGAGCGCAATTATGATGATGAGCAGCTTAAGAAGATCGGGCTGAGAAGGCTCGATATAGACCCAACGAATGTCCAGATGGGCTGGGTCATAGACTTCTGTGCCCAAGCGCTCAGACACATCGTGATCGGGCTGGGCGGGCGCATGGACGGCTACATGATGGAATCGCGCTTTGATATCGCCGTCAGCTCGGAACTCATGGCGATCTTAGCGATCGTGAGAGACTTAGCTGATCTCCGTGAGCGTATCGGGCAGATCACCGTGGCGTTTGATAAGAAGGGCAACCCCATCACGACGAAAGATTTAGAAGTTGACGGGGCGATGGCCGCGTGGATGCGCAATACTATCAATCCCACGCTCTGCTGCACTATAGAGTATCAGCCCGTCCTTGTGCACGCTGGGCCGTTCGCCAACATTGCGGTGGGGCAGTCGTCTATCATTGGGGATCGTCTTGGGCTGAAGCTCTTTGACTATCACGTGACGGAGTCGGGCTTTGGCGCGGATATCGGCTTTGAAAAATTCTGGAATGTGAAGTGTCGGCTGAGCGGGCTGAAGCCCCATGTCTCGGTCTTAGTCGCGACTATCAGGGCGCTGAAGATGCACGGCGGCGGCCCCAAGGTCGTGCCCGGTCGGCCCATCCCACAAGAGTACACCAAAGAGAACGTGAAGCTTGTCGAGCAAGGTGTGCCCAACTTGCTCCACCACCTCAAGATCATTCAGACGTCTGGGATCGTGCCCGTTGTCTGTATCAACGTCTTTCCTACAG
The DNA here is from genome assembly GCA_046293845.1 of Bipolaricaulia bacterium. GTDB lineage: Bacteria > Bipolaricaulota > Bipolaricaulia > RBG-16-55-9 > DRXL01 > JANXCC01. The sequence goes on from JBKBIX010000021.1 coordinate 14,986, forward strand.
ATACGAAGGCAGAGATCGCTGTGGTGAAGAAAGCTGTCGAGGCTGCGGGAGCGCGGTGCGCGGTGTCAGAACATTGGCTCAAGGGCGGCGAGGGCGCGTTAGAGTTAGTGGATGCGATCACCGACGCTGCTCAAGAAGCTTCTGAGTTTGAGTTCCTCTATCCCTTGGAGATGAAGCTACGTGAGCGAGTCGAGAGGATCGCCAAGGTCGTCTACGGGGCTGACGGGGTGAGCTGGACTCCCGAGGCCGAAGCCAAAGCCAAGAAGATCGAGTCCGACCCCAAGTACCGTGACTATCAGACGATGATGGTCAAGACGCATCTATCGCTTAGCCACAACCCCGATCTGAAGGGAGTGCCCAAGGGCTGGGTGCTGCCTGTTCGAGATATTCTGATCTTTTCTGGGGCGAAATTTTTGTGCCCCATGACAGGAACGATCAGCTTAATGCCAGGGACATCTTCTGACCCAGCATTCCGAAGGATTGACATTGACGTTAAGACCGGGAAGGTGACAGGACTGTTCTAAAAATGCGTCAGAGTAGGGGCGTACGGGCCCGTGCGCCTCTCCTGAGCTAAATCATTCCTAGCCCTGCGCCGTATCATGGCGCTCCTCCCCTCATGCCCCTTAGAATACAATGCAACGGAAACGGAGTGATCGCTTATGACCAATACCCAGACAATTGCCGCGCTGCTGGAGGAGGAGCGCACGTTCCCCCCACCGGAGGAGTTCAGGCTCCACGCCAACGTGCGTGACCCCAAGATCTACGAGAAAGCCGCTCGTGACCCCGAAGCCTTCTGGGCCAAGGCCGCTGAAGAGCTCGAGTGGTTCAAGAAATGGGACAAAGTCTTAGAGTGGGACCCGCCGTGGGCCAAATGGTTCGTCGGGGGGAAGCTCAACGCTTCGTATAACTGTATTGATCGCCACCTGAAGACCTGGCGGCGCAATAAAGCCGCGATAATCTTCGAGGGCGAACCCGGCGACGAGCGCGTCTTGACATATCAAGACTTATATCGCGAGGTCTGCAAATTTGCCAACGTCTTGAAGAAGCTAGGGATTAAGAAGGGGGATCGCGTCGCGATCTATCTCCCTATGATCCCAGAGCTGCCCATCGCGATGCTCGCGTGCGCCCGCATCGGCGCGGTGCACAGCGTCGTCTTCGGCGGATTCTCTGCGGAAGCGCTGAGAGACAGAATCAACGATGCCCAAGCGAAGTTGCTCATCACAGCTGACGGCGGCTGGCGCCGCGGCCACATCGTCCCATTGAAGCAGAACGCCGACGAAGCCCTCAAGAACACCCCGTCTGTCGAAAACGTGATCGTCGTGCGGCGCATTCTGGGCAGTGACGTGCTCAAGACGCCCTTGACTGGGGGGTACTATCGCCGCGAGTTCTGGTGGCACGAACTGATGCGCGACGCGCCCATAGACTGCCCGCCCGAACCGATGGACTCCGAAGATATGCTCTTTATTCTCTATACGTCGGGCACGACGGGCAAGCCCAAGGGCGTTGTGCACACGACGGGAGGCTACTTAGTTGGCGTCGCGCTCACCCACAAATGGATCTTCGACATTAAAGACGAAGACGTCTTCTGGTGCACTGCGGATATCGGCTGGGTGACGGGGCACAGCTATATCGTCTACGGCCCGCTAGCCAACGGAACGACAACCGTGATGTTCGAGGGCGTGCCCGATTATCCCGATCGGGATCGCTTCTGGGCCATCGTTGAAAAGTATAAAGTGAATATTTTATACACAGCTCCGACAGCGATCCGGACTTTCATGAGATGGGGTGAAGAGTACCCCAACAAGCATGATCTGTCATCGTTGAGATTGCTCGGTTCTGTGGGCGAGCCGATCAACCCAGAAGCGTGGATGTGGTACTACAAAGTGATCGGGAAGGAGCGCTGCCCCATTGTCGACACGTGGTGGCAGACGGAGACCGGGCATATTCTCATCACCCCCTTGCCGGGGATTTCGACGCTCAAGCCCGCTTCGGCAAATAAGCCCTTCCCCGGTATTGAAGCCGCAGTCGTGGACGAGGCTGGTAACCCCATCCCGCCGGGCAAGGGCGCTGGGTATTTAGTGATCACCAAGCCCTGGCCAGGGATGCTCCGCACGCTCTATAACGACCCCGAACGCTACAAGCAAGCCTACTGGAGCAAGTTCCCCGGGGTCTATCTGACCGGCGACGGCTGCAAGATCGACAAAGACGGTGACTTCTGGCTCTTAGGACGCATTGACGACGTGCTCAACGTCTCAGGGCATAGAATCAGCACGATGGAGGTCGAAAGCGCTTTAGTGGACCATGCCGCAGTTGCTGAAGCGGCTGCTATTGGCAAGAGCCACGAGATCAAGGGCCAAGCCGTCTCGGCGTTTGTGACGCTGCGTGCCGGCTATAAGCCCTCGCCAGAGCTGGCCGATGAGCTCAAGCAACACGTCGCCAAGAAGATCGGCCCCATCGCCCGCCCTGATGATATCTTCTTCACAGCCGAGCTTCCCAAGACAAGAAGCGGCAAGATCATGCGCCGGCTGCTGCGCGATATTGCCGAAGGGCGCGCCTTGGGCGACACGACCACGCTGGCCGATCCCACCGTGATCGCGCAGCTGAAGAGTCAATACGAATCGAGCGAGGGGTAGAATCCAAGTTGGCTCTCGCCTCGGCCTGCGGCCACGCTGCCCTTCACGCTTCGGGTTTATCTCCGATCATCTTGGGCGCAAAGGCGCGACGATCTTAGCTCAAGCTGTCTTTATTCTCACACTGCTCTTTATTCTCCCCCATGCGCGAGACTTCGTTCTCTATACAGTTGGGATCAGTTTGATCGGCTTAGGGTATGGGGGCAGTCTTTCAGTCATGCCCGCGTTTACGGCAGACTATTATGGGACGAAGCACTTAGGAGTCAATTACGGGTGGGTCTTCTCGGCGTGGGGGGCGGCGGGCGTCCTCG
>JBKBIX010000022.1:0-17877 GCA_046293845.1 Bipolaricaulia bacterium
GACTCCATCCCCCCGGCGATGATTGCTTTGGCGTCGCCAGCCTTGATCGCTTGCGCAGCTAAGATCACGGCTTTCAGGCCCGACCCACAGACTTTATTGATCGTGACAGCGGGCACGCTCGGGGAGATGCCCCCGCGAATAGACGCTTGGCGTGCCGGGGCTTGGCCTGCGCCGGCCTGTACCACCTGACCCATGATGACCTCATCTACGTCGTCGCCTTTGAGATGCGCGCGCTCTTTCAGAGCGCGGATCGCTGCTGCTCCCAACTCCGTCGCACTGAACTGTGCAAGCCGCCCTTGGAACCGCCCCATCGGCGTGCGCACCGCATCTACAATAACAATATCTGTCATAAGACCTCCCTCACGCTATAGGCTGGGATTGATCTGATATTCATACGAGACTTCGGCTTTGGGCTTGAGCGAGTTCGAGACCGAGCAGTATTTCTCTAACGAGAGCTCGATCGCTTTTTTCAGCTTCTCTTCGGGGACGTCGCCCCAGATCTTATAGAGCACTCTGATCTTGGTGAAGTATTTGGGGTGCTCCGCGGCGCGCTCACCATCAATAACCATCTCGAAGCGCGTGAATTTCACTTGCATCTTGCGCAAGATCGAGACGACGTCCATCCCCGTGCAGCCCCCCAAAGCTATAAGCACCATCTCCATAGGGCGCGGGCCGGTGTCGTGTCCGCCTACATCTTCGGTGGTGTCCATGACGACCGCGTGGCCGCTCCCGCTCGTCGCGACAAACTGCATCCCGTCCACAAAACGCACCGTAGCGCTAGGCATAGCTTCGCCTCCCTACGGGTAGAGCTTGGCACGGCGGGCATGACGGCGCTTGGCGGCCATCTTGCGCTTGAACTTCCGTAACCATTTGGGACGATACCGCGGGTTCATCTTCGCCATAGAAGCCTCCTTTGAATGGCCCTCACCCTGCCCCTCACCCCTTCCCCTCTCCCTCGGAGGGGAGAGGGGACAGAGGGGTGAGGGCCTTTTTGAATTGTAGCACAAAATGCTTCATCTAGCCAGAGTGGCGCGTGGTCGCTCTCAAGAGCACGACGCTTATAAGCGAGAGCGCCGCGCCATAGAAGAACGTGAGCGCAGGCGAGATGCCCCACAGCACCCCAGCCATAAAACTCCCCAGCAGCGAACCAAATCCTATGCACATATGAAAGAGCCCCAACGCCGTGCCGCGGCGCTGCGGGGGCGCAAGATCGGCGACAAACGCGCGCTGATTGGACTCAATAAACGCATACGCAACCCCATAGAGCGCAAAGAGCGGCACAAAGAGTTCTAAGCCCTGCGCGAACGCAAACCCAAAAGACGTCACGCCAAAGAGCAGATACCCCATCAGTAAGACGGTGCGCCGCCCAATTCTATCTGAGAGCATCCCCACTGGGGCTGCGAACGCCGTATACGTGAAGTTATATAACACATACATGGCGATGGGCAATCCCACGGCAAGCTTATCTGTATATGCTGCATACGCTGCGTTCACTTTCAGTAAGAAGAACATATAGCTGAAGTTCGCGAGGGCGAAGAGCGCCATGCCCGCCAAACTCAGATAAAACGCTCTTGGGAGATCGCGCAGGCCGTCAAAGAGCTTCCTGTGCTGGGCTGCGCTCACAGACTCAGCAACGAAGCTCAACGGGATGAGCGAAGCTAACGAGATCAGCCCCCCTACAAGAATGATCCCCGGCACGGGCAGGCCCAGCCACCAGAAGAAGACGAAAGCAAGCGCTGAGCCTAACAATGCCCCACCCGTGTCCATGGCGCGGTGAAACCCAAAGTTAGCTCCGCGCGTCGCGGCTGTGACCGCGTCGGCGATGAGCGCGTCGCGCGGCGCGGTGCGCATCCCCTTGCCCACACGATCTAAGACTCTAAAAACTAACGCCATCGCCCAATGGGTCGAGAAGGGCAGAGCAATGCGAAAGACTGATGGGATCAGATACCCCAAAAAGACCAAGGGTTTCTTGCGGCCCAACCGGTCCGCGAGATTCCCAAAGAAGAGACTGAGCAGACTCTTGGTCGCGTCTTCGAGCCCGCCGATCAGCCCCACGGCCCAGCCGCCGCTGCCTAAGCCCACTAAGAAGACGGGCAAGACAGCCATGATCAGCTCGCCCGCAAGATCGTTCAGCAAGCTGACGAGACCCAACAAGAAGACAGTGCGGCTGATCTGCCCTGCAAGCTTCATAAGGGAGCGCATTATACGACGATAAACAGCCACAGGCAAATTTACACATATCTCAACGCCTCGACCACCCGCAGCCGCGCCGCCCGCAGCGCCGGGTAGATCGTCGAGACAAGCGTCGAGAGCGCGGCGATCAAGAACGGCCCCAGTGCGTTCTCCCACACAAGTCGAATTCCCAAGGGCACTTCTATCGCATAGCCCGGCGGCTCATAGCGAATATCAGCTGCGTTGACCAGCCAACCTATGCCCCAGCCCAGCACGATCCCCAGCACCCCACCGATCACACCGATCAAGAGCCCCTCGCTCAAAAAGAGCGCAAAGACCTGAGAACGCTTCGTCCCAATCGCTCGGATCGTCCCGATCTCGCGCATCCGTTCAAAGAATGACATCGTCATCACTTCTAAGATGCTGAAGAAGACAAGCACGAAGATCGCGGCGCCAATAAAGCGATAGATTGCGCCGAACCACGCCGTCACCTGCTTGCGAAAGACCGCTAGATCGTCCCAGGTCTTTATCGTGAGATTCAGCCCCGCTTGAGCTAGACTCCGCTCTAAACGGTGCTTGGCCGGCTCAGTCGCTTCAATGCTCTTCAGCTCAACGATCACCTTCTCGACGCTTTGAGTGTTTAACACGAAGAGATTGCGCGCGTTGTATTGCCCACTGACCGTCGCAGTCATGACGACCACTGGAGGGCCGGGAAACCCGTCGCGCGGGCCGAGGTCTTCTTTCTTAATGCCCAATTGCTTCGCCAAGCCAACCCCAAGCACGACCGTGTTCTGGTCGCCTGGCTGTAAGTAGTCTCCGCCCCCATCCATCAAGAGATATTTGAAGCTCGCGATCTCGCTGGCGGGATCAACGCCGCTGGCCATGAAGACTGAACTTTTTTTCTCCGTCCCGATCATGCCGGTCATCGTCAACTGAACTGTATAGTCTTTGAAGTCCGGGTCTTCTCTCAGCAAAGCGTCGATTTTTTCTAGAGTCTCAGGGCTGATTAAGTATTCATAGCCCTCGGCGCTCTTGTCCCAAAACGTCGGAGCGGCGATCTGCAGATGCCCGTACTGAGCCACAGCTTCCAGTCCCATGCCCCAGTGGATGAAGTCAAAATACCCCTTGAAGACGAATAGGCTCGCTGTCCCTAGCGCGATCAAGAGTAAACTCAAGAGTGTGCGCCGACGGTTGCGAAAGACGTTTCGAAGCGCGATCTTAAGCATGGGCGCTCACACCCTCTGCGTCAAACAGCTGTCCGTCGCGCATCCTCAAGATGCGCTTAGCATATTGTGTCACCACGGGATCGTGTGTGACGACGACGAACGCGACCTTGTGCTCTTCGTTGAGCCGACGCATGATCTGCATGACTTGTGCGCCGGTGTCGGAGTCGAGATTGGCCGTAGGCTCGTCGGCCAAGACGATCTTGGGGTTCGTGACGAGGGCGCGAGCAATAGCAACTCGTTGGCGTTGCCCTCCAGAGAGCTCATCAGGCCGACGCTTGGCCATAGATGCCAATCCCACTTCTTCTAAAAGCGCGCTCACCCGACGATGGCGTTCCGCACGACTTGTGCCCACGAGCAACAGTGGGTACTCGACATTCTCATACGCCGACAGCACAGGAATTAGATTAAATGTCTGAAAGATGAGGCCGATCTTCTCGCGGCGCACTTCAGCTAAGCGACCTTCCGAGAGCTTACTGACGGCTTGCCCTTCGATGAAGACCTCCCCGGACGTTGGGCGATCAATACACCCGATGAGATTGAGCAACGTCGTCTTGCCCGACCCCGAGGGGCCATTGATGACCAAAAAGTCTCCCTGAGGCACCTCCAAAGTGACGCCGCGCAGCGCGTGCACGATCTCTTGGCCGACTTGGTAGTCTTTCGTGAGATTGAGGGTTTTCAGCATAGGCTGTGTCCGAACGACGTGGCTCAACTATAACACGAGGGAACGGGGCCGTCAAGATCACCATAATACCGATTGCTCTCAAAGCTAGGTTGACAATGGCGCACAGCCCCGCTATAATCGCGCTCACGTCATTATGTATGCAGCGCACTCTGGCGTGTGAAGTGCCGCAGAAGCTCGGCGAAATAGTCTTCCTTCAGGGTTGGGTCAACAACCTGCGCCCCTTGGGCAAGCTCTGCTTTATCGTCCTACGTGATCGTTCAGGGCTGATCCAAACAGTGCTCTACGACCGTCCTGATCTCGTGAAAGACTTATGCGAAGAAGCAGTGATCGAGCTTACGGGGCGGGTGCGGCCCGACGCCCGCGCGCCCCACGGCTGCGAGGTCGAAGTGCAAGAGCTCACAATCATCCGCACGCCCGTGGAGACGCTCCCCATTCAAATCAATCGTCCCCGCAGCGTGCTCAACACCAAGCTCGAGACGCTGCTCACCCATCGCGTGCTGGCGTTGCGCAACCCAGAGATCGGCGCGATCTTCAAAGTCCAAGCTGAGCTTGTTCACGGTTTTCGCGAGTTTCTCATCGAAGAGGGCTTTTTAGAAGTGCACACGCCCAAGATCGTCGCCTCAGGGACCGAAGGGGGCACCGAACTCTTCCCCGTGCAGTATTTTGAAAGGACCGCGTACTTAGCGCAAAGCCCGCAGTTTTATAAGCAGATGCTGGTAGGCGCGGGCTTTGAGCGCGTCTTTGAAGTTGGCCCAGTTTATCGTGCCGAGCCGCACAGCACCACCAGACATCTCAACGAATATATTAGCTTAGACGTCGAGATGGGGTTCATCGAGAGCGAGCAAGACCTCCTAGCTTTAGAAGCTCGACTCCTCCGATATATGTTTGCGCGGGTGAAAGAGCGCTGTGCCCAAGAGCTCAAACTCTACGAGGCGACAGTGCCCGACGTGCCAAAGAAGATCCCCCAGATCACGCTTGCGAAAGCCCACAAGATTCTGCAAGAGAAGTTCCACAAGCACAATTCGGGCGACTTAGACCCAGAGTCAGAGAGACTGCTCTGCCGCTACGCCCAAGAAGAGCTGGGCTGCGAGCTGCTCTTCGTCACGCACTATCCCAGAGAAAGACGCCCCATGTACGCCATGCCCGATTCAGAAAATCCCGCGCTGACGCGCAGCTTCGATCTGCTCTATAAAGGGCTGGAGATCACGACCGGGGGGCAGCGCATTCACGAATATGAAAGGCTTGTCGAGAGCATGTGCGGGCGCGGGCTGGATCCGGGAAGTTTCGAGTTCTATCTTGAGGTCTTTAAGTACGGGATGCCGCCGCACGGGGGCTTTGCCATTGGGGCCGAGCGCCTGACGATGCAGCTTTTGAATCTTGCGAATGTGCGCGAGGCCTCGCTCTTTCCCAGAGACCGCACGAGACTAACGCCCTAAAAGCTGGTGCCGAGGGAGGGAGTCGAACCCACACGGGGGGTAAACCCCACGGGATTTTGAGTCCCGCGCGTCTGCCAGTTCCGCCACCTCGGCCAGGCTTCGCCTGGACCGTTCGCCTTCGCCAGCCAAAGCTCGTGAAGATCAAGCGAAGCTTGCCGAATAATTATATCCGTCCAGATCAGCCTTGTCAACGACTCTCATGGAAAAAAGTGTCAGAAATCGCACATCTTGATTTATAATTGTGCTATATGTTAGGATGCGGGTCGGATGGAATACGACCTGAGCGCGTTCGTGCACCAGATCCGCTTGGCCTATGCCGAGCACTTGATGCGCTGCACCGACCTGCCTCCTGCAGAGATGGAGGACTTTTTGAGCTTAGATGGCGATCTTGATCAGGCGCGGCGCTGGCTGGCGTTTGGCTACGCCAAGCGTCGCTACGACCCCGATCACGTGCGGGGGTTGCTCGTCTATCTTTTCAGTAATTATTATCCATCATTGATAGACGACCCCGCCAAGGGTGAACTCCTCCGACGAGCGATCGCACGCAAGCGTGTGAAGCTCAGCGAGCTGACTATCGAGAAGATCAGCGGGACCAAGCTCGACTGGGCGGAGGTCTTCCAGCTTGTGGGGAAAGAATTCAATCCCACGCGTGTCAAAGAACGCATTGTAGAGATCTACGAAGAGCTGAAAGGAGCCGACTATGAGCAATCCTCAAAACGATGACTGGGACTGGTTTTGGCAGCTGCTTGCGCCGTTGCGGGCCAGCGCGCGCAATGGCGTGCATCCCTCACGGGAGATCTTGCACGCCTATCTGAATGGGCAGGTGCGCGATCTCTGGCGGGTTGGGACGCGCTCACGCGATTCTGATCATTGGACACTGACAGAAATCTCGCAGCATGCTCTCGTGTGCCGAGACTGTGCGCAGCAGTTGGCACTTCTGCGGCAGCGCGAGCTGGGGCACGTTACGCCATGGCACGATCTCTGGTATCGCTTCCCCAGTGCGATCCGCACTCATTTCGCAGTGTATGCTCTGGCTCTCTTAGCGCTGTTTGCGCTGAACGCTTTCTTTGTGATGGTGCTGCCTGCCCCTATGGTCGCGTTGCCCTGCACGTCTCCTGGGGATAGGGCCGGGCCAGCACAACCTGCTAATCCCCAGACACCAGACATAAACTTAAAACTCGAAGGGCTGAACCGTCCCGCCAAGCTGCCCTCCTCACTTTCGGGGGCCTGTGCGCCGGTGCCGGCACCGCGCCCCCTGTGGCAGACGTGGTGGATCGGCTGGGTCTTCCCCTTGTGGACAATTCTGCTGGGACTGCATATGCTGTGGGAGTGGCTGGCAGGTCCAGTGCCGCAGCACCCCGTAACTGTGAGCACTGCGCTCCGGAGCTTCGTGTGAGACCATGCGCTGGGTACGCTTTCTCGAGAACGGCCAAGCGTCTTGGGGAGAGCTCCTCGGCGACATAGTGCTCGCTCAGGGCCAGTGCAGACGGCTCTCGGAACTCCGATTGCTTGCGCCGGCCCAGCCGACGAAGATCGTCTGCGTCGGCGTGAACTATCGCGACCACGCCCAAGAGATGGGGCGACAGCTCCCCGAACGCCCCGCGCTCTTCCTCAAGCCCCCTTCAGCGCTCATCGGCCCGGAAGAGACGATCTATCTGCCCAACTCTCCTAGAGTGGACTACGAGGGCGAATTAGCCGTCGTCATCAAAGAGCGCTGTAAGCGCGTCAAAGCTTCAGAGGCTTCTGATGTTATCTGGGGCTACACGTGCTTTAATGACGTTTCAGATCGTGCAGCACAGTCATGGGAGCTGAACTGGGTGCGTGCCAAGGGCTTTGACACATCAGCGTGCTTAGGCCCTGTCTTAGTTTCACCCGATGAGCTCTCCCAACCCCTCACGATAGAGACGCGCGTCAACGGCAGAGTGCGCCAGCGCTCGGATACGTCTCAGCTGCTCTTCAGCGTTCCCAAAATTATCGAAGAGATCACGAGTTTTATGACGCTGGAGTCGGGGGATGTTATCGCGACAGGCACACCGGCGGGGGTGGGGCCGCTCGCCCCTGGTGATATTGTTGAAGTTGAGATCAGCGGGATCGGGGTGCTGCGCAATTATGTAGCCCAAGCACTGTAGCGAGGGCTTGGGCCAACCTGTCGAACTCCTCGATAGAAAGTGTTTCTCCGCGGCGCTGCGGATCAAGCTGTGCGTGCTCAAGGGCGTTGAGAGCGATCTCTTGAGGGAGGGCGAGCAGCGGTGAGCGCGTGAGCGCTTGTTTGAGCATCTTGCGCCGCAGATTGAACGCGGCGCGCACAACTTTAAAGAACAAATCTTCTGGGGCACGAAATTGAGGGCGCTCACGAAACTCTACGCGCACGAGGGCTGAGTCAACGTCAGGAACGGGAAAGAAGACGTGGCGCGAGACCGAAAGGAGCTTCTGCACTTCAGCGAAGCTTTGCACGAAGATCGTGATGGCGTTCGCGTCGCGGGTGCCTGGTTGAGTGCAAAGTTTCTCGGCGACTTCGCGCTGTATGAGCAGCGTCGCGGCTTTGAGAAGCGCGCGCGACTCGATGAGCTTCTCTATAATCGGGGTCGTCAGGTGATAGGGGAGATTGCCGACGATAGAGACCCCCTTCTTGCCCCTCACCCTGCCCCTCTCACCCTCACCCCTTAGTCCCCTCTCCCCTCTGAGGGAGAGGGGAAAGAGGGGTGAGGGAGGGGAGAGGCCGGGGGAGAGTAGGGCAGCGGAACGCAAATCGAACTGTAAAAAATCTTGATGCACGACGACGACGTTCGAGTACGAACGCAGATGCTCTGTGAGTAACGGGATGAGTCTGTCATCTATCTCGACGGCGATGACGCGTCCCGCGCGCTGCGCCAACTCTTGAGTGAGCGTCCCGATTCCTGCGCCGATCTCAACAACTGTGTCTTCTTTTGTAAGTTGCGCCGCCGTCGCGATCTTTTTCAGAATATTCTCGTCAACAAGAAAGTGCTGGCCCAAGCTCTTTTTCAAACGAATCTTCTGCTGCGCTAACAGATCGCGCACATACGATGGGCTTGCCAAAGACATATTTCTTAGCGCCAGCGCGTGAGGATCTCTTCACGCCGGAAGAGCTTGACGTTCAGCATTAATAACCCGATATTGAGCACGAACAACCCCGCCGACAATAGCCCCAACAGCTCTGGCCTGCTTACGGTCTCTTGAAAGATGAGAAAGAACGCGGACATCAAGACGGGCAGCATGGCAAAGCTGCTCAACAGCTGCGCCGTGCGCACGTCGCTCACGCGCGTCGCGATGGCCATCGCTGCTAAAGTCATGAACGTCGCCGCGAGCGGGGCAAACACCCCCAACGTCAGCAGCCAGATCGCGCTGAACTGCTGCCACGCCAGCTCGAGCACCAGTGGGGGGAGCAGAAACTGCACGATCACGACAAAGAGCCCAAACGCGACCCACGTGATGACAAGCGCGGGGATGACCGACGCGAGCGTCTTGGCAAGAAAGAGCTCGCTCGTGCGCAGCGGCGTTGCCAACAGGGGCTCTAAACTCTTCTGCTCTTTTTCGCTCATGATCGCGTAGATCGCGATCGAGTGCGGAATGACCAGGGGGAACATCAAGAAATATAACAACGGGACGAGAAAGAGCGTCCCCACGACCTGCGGCAGCTCTTCACGGGGGATATTGCGCAGATCACTGAGGTGAAACAGCTGAAGGAACGAGATCCCTAACAGAATCAAGGGGATGGCGACCGTGCCGATCCAGACCGTCTTGCCCCCCTTGAACGCCTCACGCCACTCTTTGACGATCACGGTTTTGATACGCTTGGGCGTCATCGCTTCTCCTCCACGATCAGATCAAGATAGACCTCTTCTAGAGAGCGATCTTGCTCGCGCACAAATTGAATCTGTGCTCCAAGCTCGATCAATCTCCTAATGAGCGCAGGGTTATGCTCTTCAGGGTTGTCTAACTGTATGAGCAGTCTTGTCCCGTTGGTCTGCACGTCGCGCACGAAGGGCAACTGCAAATCTTCTGAAAGAGCTAGGGGCTCTTTCAGATCTATCACGATTTGGCGCCCGTAGAGTTCGCGCTTGAGCTGCTGGGGCGAGCCGACTCTAATAAGCCGTTGCTTGATCAGACCGATGCGCGTGCAGAGCTGCTCAGCTTCGTAGAGATTATGCGTACACAGAAAGATTGTACGTTTTTCTGAGGCGAGCTGGGCGATGAAGTCGCGCACGGTCTTGGCAGATTCGGGATCAAGCCCGGACGTGGGCTCATCTAAGAAGAGCACTTTTGGCTCGTGCAGGAGCGCCCGCGCGATGGCTAACTTCTGCTTCATGCCCTTCGAGAAGGTCCCAGCGGGCTCGAAGCGGCGCTCCCACAGCCCTAACAAATTCAAATACTTCTCGATTTGGGTCTCAGCATTGGGCAGGTCATACAGATCGCCGTAGAACTTGAGGTTGTGCCATGCTGACAGTTTCTCATAGAGCCCGGGGTGCTCAGTCAAGATGCCCACGAGCGCGCGCACGCGCTGGGGCTCGGCGCACACGTCTACCCCGGCCACGAGAGCATGTCCGGCAGTGGGCGCGAGCAGCCCCGCGAGCATCCTCACGGTCGTGGTCTTGCCCGCCCCGTTGGGGCCGAGAAACCCGAAGACCTCCCCTTCAGCAATCTCTAGCGAGAGATTCTCGACAGCGATGCGAGCCCCAAAGCGTCGAGTCAAATTCTCCGCAATGATCATGGCGTTTTGTGTCTTTGAGCCTCCCACTCCGAGCGCAGCAATCCCATGACGATGACGTCGTAGAATTCCCCATCATGATAGCGGGCTTGACGCAGAACACCCTCGCGCACAAAGCCCGCGTTCTCATACGCCCGTATCCCCCTGTGGTTATATTCATACACAAGGAGCCAGACGCGATGCATCCCCAACGTCTCGAAAGCGTATGTGACCATCAGACGCGTTGTCTCCGTGCCGTACCCTTTGCCCCATTCTGTCTTATCGCCGATCAAGATGCCAAACGTACAATTGCGATTCTTCCAATCTATGCGGTGGAGCCCCGTCGTGCCGATGAGCTTATCACTCCCTTTCAGCGCAATGCCGAGAATGATCTCGGTGTCGCTCTTGCAGGTCCGCTCGATAAACTCCAGCTCGCTTTGGAGATTTTTCGGGGTGTACATCATTAAGTTAGCGATCACGTCAGGGTCATTCACCCACGGGAGGAGCGTGGGCGCGTCGTCGCGCTCCAACGGACGGAGATAGACTTTCTCTCCAACGAGAAACGGGTTTCTCATGCCCTGCATTATAGCACACAGAGACAGATGTTCACAGAGCTAGGTCTTCGGGGGAGATTGTAAGAACTCCGCGATGAGTTCGCGGGCTTCGTCGGCGTGTTCTTCAGCGACGCGCACGTCAATCTGCCCCACAGGATAGGCCGGCCCTAAGTCATAGCCGATGAACGCTTCTATCTGAATCACTCCCTATCTCGAAGAAATTTGCGAAAATAAATGATATCGCGGCGCTCTTCATAGCTGAGCTTGCGAAAGAGTTCTAAAGACGGCGCATTGGGAGCTTCGACGAGCGCCGCAACGATGATAAGCCCTTCGCGGGCGAGAGCGTCTTCGGCTCTTTGGACGAGCCGTTGTGCCAGCCCGCGGCGACGATAGCGCGGATCTACAGCGAGACGATTGATCCAGCCCTTGCGCCCGTCGTGGCTGCCAAAGACCGTCCCGATGATCTGGCCGTCGGCTTCGGCGACGAACATCAAGTGCCCTGAAGATTTGATCTGTTGAGCGAGGGCTTGGCGGCTATCGCGCCCGTGTGGCTCAAACGGAAGCCCCGCGCGCTGCCAAAGTGCAATCACAGCGTCATAGTCTTCGATCTTCATCGGGCGAATCTGCACACTCATGGTCGTAGCTGCTTCAAGAAACGCTCGATCTCTTGGGCATAGATATCTTTGAGCTTGAGCGCGTCGGGATTCCCTCCTGTAGAATCTGAGCTTTGCGGGGGTGTCTCTCTAGCTGCACAATATCAACATCGCGGGCGAGCCGGCGTGAGAGAAACGCAAGTGCGCGAAAGAAATCTTCATCGCGCAGCCCGACAAACGCGATATCTATGTTGGATTCCTCAGAGAAACTCTCTGGGCGCGTGAGCGAGCCAAAGATAGAAGCCTCTGTGAAAGCAATCTGGTGGGAGAGTTCAGCGAGGGCGTTGCCGACGGCGTGCAGAAACTCCCGGCGGAGCTGCTCGCGGCGCGCGCGGCGGCGCTCCAGCGCTCGCTCCCACAAATGCGTCGCAAACTTCGTGCTCATGGCCTTTACAGTATAGGGGCATACGAGGCTCCGTGCAAAGCTCGTCTCCCATCGAGTATGATAGAAGCACTATGAGCATCATTCGCGATCCGTCACTAGCGCCTCAAGGGCAGAAGAAGATCGCCTGGGTTCAGCGGCGCATGAGCTTATTGAACAGGATCAAGTCTGAATTCGAGCGCGACCAGCCGTTTAAGAATCTCAGAGTAGCTCTTAGTATTCACTTGGAGGCCAAGACCGCGTATCTTGCTCAGGTGCTCAAATGTGGGGGCGCGCAAGTCGCCGTCACCGGCTGCAACCCCTTGAGCACCCAAGATGACGTGGCGGCAGCTCTCGCAGAGTCGGGAGAGATCTTCGTCGCGGCCTGGCGCGGCGCCACTCCCCAAGAGTATGAGTCTCATCTGAAGGCCGTCCTGCAGACCAAGCCCCATATTATTCTCGACGATGGTGGAGACTTAACAAAACTCTTGCACGGCGAGCTTTCGCACGTAGCACAAGATATTCTCGGCGGCACTGAAGAGACAACGACGGGCGTGCGCCGTCTGCGAGCGCTTGCCGCCCAGAACAAGCTCTTATTCCCGATGTTCGCTGTCAACGACGCCCAGATGAAATTTCTCTTCGACAATCGCTACGGCACCGGGCAGTCGACGTGGGATGGGATTATGAGGACGACGAATCTCGCGATTGCCGGTAAAACTGTCGTCGTAGCGGGCTACGGCTGGTGCGGTCGGGGCATAGCCCTGCGGGCCAAGGGACTGGGAGCCAACGTCATCGTCACCGAAGTCAATCCCGTACGGGCTATCGAGGCGGTCATGGACGGCTTTCGCGTCATGAAGATGGTCGAAGCTGCTTCTTTGGGTGATATCTTCGTCACCGCGACCGGGTGCAAAGATATTATCACCGCAGAGTCTTTCAAAGTCATGAAAGATGGGGCGATCTTGGCGAACGCGGGACACTTTGACGTCGAGATCAGCAAGCCCGATTTAGAAAAACTCTCCATTGCGCGTCGTCCTATACGCTTGAACGTCGAGGAGTTTGAGCTGCGCGATGGGCGTCGGCTCTATCTTCTTGCCGAAGGGCGCTTGGTCAATCTAGCTGCCGGAGATGGCCACCCCGTCGAGATCATGGACTTGTCGTTTGCGCTGCAAGCCCTCACGCTCGCGCATATAGCGCACCATCACGCGGCCCTGAAGCCGGGCTTGTACCCTGTCCCCCCAGAGATAGATCGTCGTGTCGCGCTGCTGAAGTTAGAGACGATGGGCATCGCCATAGACGAGCTGACCCCAGAGCAGCGGGCCTACCTTGAAAGAGCACACTAAACTGGGTATACTGATCTGAATTTCTCACGAACCAGGAGGTCTGATTTCTCAGAATGGAGAACACGCAGACGCAGACGGCGCCAAAATCACGGTTGCCGAAGATTTTGCCTGATGGGAAGATTCACGCCATCGGGCGCCGCAAAGAGTCAGTCGCACGGGTCTTTCTCAAGCCCAACGGCGACGGCAAAGTGATCGTCAATGGTCGGCCGGTAGAACAGTATTTTGCTGCTGATGGCTACATTAAAGATCGTGTAGCCCAACTCATTCAGAAGCCCTTCCTCGTGACGGGCACGATGAACCGCTACGACGTGATCGCCACCTGTCGCGGCGGGGGTTTTACGGGGCAAATGGAAGCGATCCGTTTAGGGATCGCGCGGGCATTGCTCGCAGTTAATCCTGACTATCGAACGATCCTGCGCAAGGAGGGGCTGCTGACGCGCGATCCGCGCATGGTCGAGCGCAAGAAGTACGGCTTCCATAAAGCGCGGCGCGGCCAGCAGTTCAGCAAGCGCTAGCAGGCTGCGCCTGCACCGTTTGCCGTGCCGCCTCCAGCGGCACGATGGCTAGCTCTCTGAGAAGTGTAAGGAGGTCCATTATGAAGCAAGGTATTCATCCCGAACTGAAGCGCGTCGTCATCCGATGTGCCTGCGGCGCGGAGCTGGAGACGCTCTCTACAGTAGAGAATCTGCACGTGGACATTTGTTCGAAATGTCACCCGTTCTTCACCGGCGAAGAGAAGCTCTTGGACACCGAAGGGCGCGTCGAGCAGTTCGAGCGCCGCTACGGCTTGAAGAAAAAGTAAATATTTAAGATATGCATTTTGAGACCAAGGCCGTCCGCGCAGGGTATCAAATCGATCCGGTCAGTGGGGCAATTGTCCCGCCGGTGCACCAAGGGGCGACGTTCGCCCAAGAAGAACCGGGCGTCCACAAGGGCTTTCCCTATGGGCGCACCGGCAACCCCACTCGATCTCTTCTAGAGAAAGCTATAGCAGAACTTGAAGGCGGAGAGTATGGGCTGGCCTTCGCGTCGGGGCTGGCGGCCGAAGACGCGATCATCCACTTACTCAAACCCGGCGATCACGTCTTATGCTGCGACGACGTCTACGGGGGAACGTATAGGCTCTTTGAGCAAGTCCGCCGCCAGTACGGCTTAGAATTCAGCTATTTCGATACGACCGCGACCAAGATAGAGCTGCAGAAGAACACGAAGCTCATCTGGCTCGAATCCCCGACAAACCCGCTCTTGAAGATCGCGGACATCGAGGCCATCGCGCGTCAGAAGAGAGATGCGCTCCTTGTCGTAGACAATACGTTCGCGACGCCCTATCTGCAGCGCCCTTTGGAGCTTGGGGCTGATATTATTGTGCACAGCTCGACCAAGTATCTGAGCGGGCATGGCGATGTCATCGGTGGGCTGATCGTCACGTCCAACCCCGCAGTGTACGAGAAGCTCAAGTTCTTACAGAACGCTATTGGGGCTGTGCCCGGCCCCATGGACTGCTGGCTCGTCTTGCGGGGGATAAAGACGCTGGCGCTGCGCATGAGGGCGCACTCAGAGAACGCCCAAGCCATCGCAGAGTTTCTCAGTACCCACCAGAAGGTCGCGCGTGTCTACTATCCGGGGCTACCCAGCCACCCAGGGCACGCGATCGCCAAGCGCCAAATGAACGGACTCTACAGCGGGATGCTCAGCTTCGAGCTGAACGGGAATGTGAAGAGATTCGTACAAGCGACGAAGCTCTTCACCCTCGCAGAGAATCTGGGCACAGTAGATTCTTTGACGACACACCCGGCGACAATGACTCACGCTTCGATCCCCCCACCAGAGCGAGCGCGTCGTGGCATCACAGACAATTTAGTCAGACTTTCAGTAGGCATCGAGCACGCCCAAGATCTGATCGCAGACCTGCAGCAAGCCCTGGAATACGCTTAAATTATGCGCGTCGCGGAGAACCTCTTAGAGCTGATTGGGCAGACGCCCATGGTCGCACTCAATCGCATTAATCCCATAAAAGATGTGCGGCTGCTCGCGAAGTTGGAGTATTTTAATCCTGGCGGCTCCGTGAAGGATCGCATCGGGATCATGATGATAGAGGCGGCCGAGCGCGATGGCAAGCTCAAGCCCGGCGATTGGATCGTTGAGCCCACCAGCGGCAACACCGGCGTTGGCCTCTGCATCGCAGCTATTGTGAAGGGCTATAGAGTCGTCTTCACCATGCCCGATAAAGTGAGCCCGGAGAAGATCGATCTCTTGAAGGCTTACGGGGCTGAGGTCGTCATCTGCCCCACGGCCGTCGCCCCTGATGATCCCCGAAGCTATTACTCTGTAGCAAAGCAGATCGCCAAGGAGCGCCCGGCATTTCTCCCCAATCAATATGAGAATCTCGCTAACCCTGAGGCGCACTATCGCACCACCGGTCCGGAGATCTGGGAGCAGACTGCGGGAAGACTCGACGCGTTCGTCGCGGGTGTAGGCACCGGCGGCACGATCAGCGGCGTCGGGAGATTCTTGAAGGAGCGCAACGCAACAATCAAAATCGTCGGCGCTGACCCCGAAGGCTCCATGATCTACTCTGAGTTTTATAAGCTCCCCCACAACGTGCACACGTATCTCATCGAGGGCATCGGGGAGGACATTATCCCCAAGACGCTCGATCTCTCAGTGATAGACGAGATTATCCGGGTGACGGACAGAGAAGCCTATCAGATGACGCGGGAGTTGGCCAGAAAAGAAGCGATTCTGACGGGCAGTTCTGGGGGCGCGGCGCTCGTCGCGGCGCTGAGATACGCTGAGAAAGTCCGTCGTGGCACGATCGTCGTGCTCATCCCCGACACAGGGCGCCAGTATCTCAGCAAAGTCTATTCTGAAGAATGGCTGCGCACGCACGGGTTGCTCTAATATTATTGCTTGGCGTGTTGTCTGTCGGCTGCGATCTGCTTACTCCTCCAGCAGTCGTGGTGCGTCAGGGCTTTGAGGTCGGTTGGGAGGGCTGGCAGAAGGGCTCTGATGTTCCCCAAGACCCTCAGACCAATCGTCCCGTTGCGTGGGCCATTGAGCTGAGCACAAAGCAATTCAAGGAGGGCTACGGCTCGGCGCGGTTCTTTCTCGATGGTCGCCAAGACGACGGCACGATCTGGCTCGCCAAATTACTGACCGTGCCCAAGGGCCGCCCGCTCGTCGTCACACCCTCGTTCTATCTATGGAGTCCAGAGCAGAGCGACAACGTGCGCGCGTATGTCGTCGCCTACGCTGGAGCGCTCATGCCCGTCGAAGAAGCCGAGTTCACTTACAGAGAGCCAGCTGATAAGACCAAGGGCTGGCGGCGGTATCAATTCACCATGCCCGTCTCGTCTACTGAGGGCGAGCTATGGGTCGCGCTGGGGATCAGCGTCGCGTGGGAGACGCTGCTAGAGTATTTTGTTGACGAGATTCGGGTTGAGGTTCGGTAGGCTTTATGCTGACTCTTTGGTATAATCTTCCAGAATCGCGATAGCGTGAGGAGGGCTTATGCGCAAGTTCTGGGTAACAACCGTCGCTCTAGCCTTAATTATAGCGGGAGTCGCGCCCCTTGTCTTTGCCAAGACCATCGAAGTCCCCAAAGACTATCAAACTATTCAAGCCGCGATCAACGCCGCCCAAGCCGGCGACTTAATTCTGATAGCCCCCGGCACGTACAAAGAGAACCTCACGATTCGTAAGAGCATCGAGCTGCGTGGCGCTGACGCTGGGGTCATCATTGACGGCTCGCGCTCCCGCAGTGCGCCAACGATCTTGATTCAGCGCACCCGCGACGTTATCATTCAAAACTTAGAGATTACTGGCGGGCGCCGGGGCATCCAGGTCGAGCGCAGCCAAAACGTCATCATCAAAAACAATCTGATTTATAAAAATCGTCGTCAGGGGATTCTCATCACCGGGAACTCTCAGGGCACGCAGATTATAGAGAACAGAATTCTCGATACGGCTCCTGACGAGGGCAACGTCCTGGGCAACGGCATCATTCTGAATGGAGACAAGGATGCTCGCGTCATCAATAACTTTATCGCGCGCAGCGCGTGGAGCGGGCTTCGGTTGCTCAGCGCCGTCGCCCATATCGAGAACAATACTTTTGAAGAGAATCGCTACTACGGCATCGAGATCTGGCCCAACTGGGTTGACTCTCCCGATGTGCCCTCTCAAGCGACTGTGCTCAGCAATACTCTTAAAAATAACATACGCGCTGGGATCTTCATCACCGAGGAGTCAGTCGCCGAGATTCGCAACAATACGATTCTCGACACGCAAGCTAACAGCGACAATCAATACGGGCACGGCATCTGGGTTGCCGACGGCGCTCAGGTCTCTTTAGCCGAAAACACAGTTACGGGGAGCCAAGGGCATGGGCTCTTCTTCGAGTCTGGGCGTATCACGTTGGGAGCAAACGCTGTGACCCTGAGCGCAGGGTGCGGCCTATACATAGAAGACGGCGTGTGGCTGACGCCAACGAGATCGGCATCGCTCGAGCTCTCCGACAATCAGCAAGGCGCGGCGTGCGGCACACCACGCTCACTCCGTGGAGGCTCAACAAGCACTCTCGCGTCCGCAGCTCTTGAGCCTGGGGAAGCTACAGCAGCGCTCGTCGTTAGACCAGGAGAGAAGATCAGCGTGCCGGTCAGGGTGACTTACCCCGGCGTGCTCAAAGTGCGCGCGGTCACCCTCACCCAGGACGCTTCGCTTGTGCTGTCGCTGTTTGGCCCAGGCCAAGA
>JBKBIX010000023.1:0-16926 GCA_046293845.1 Bipolaricaulia bacterium
AGCGAAGACGAATGGAACGAGATTCGCAGGTATATCTCTGAAAACCCCGTGAAATGGGAATTGGATGAGAACCATCCGAACCGTCTGCCGGCTCCCGACCGACATCAGACGATCGAGCTGTGAGACATCAGCGATCTTGTGGGGAGGTGAGTCTTAACAATTAGCGATCAACTTTCAGTTATCAGCGGTCAGCCCTAGTCTTGCTTACTTCGCTTCCAGTGCGGCCTTGACGGCAGCTAGCGCGTCCACCCGACCCCACCCAAAAGAATTGTTGGGCCGGTCGCCGCCGCAGTCGCCCACTTTGGGAAGAGCCGTCTGGCGAATCAGCTCTTCGAGGACCTCGACGCGCCCCTTCAAGTGCGGCGCCGCTGATAACATCAACGCGGCGATCCCCGTCACATGCGGCGCTGCGAGTGACGTGCCCCCAACACTAAGATAGCTTCCTCCGGGCATAGGACCGCGAATGCTCACCCCCGGCGCGCTCACATCCGGCTCGATCTGCTCCGTCCCCCAAATCGTCACCGGTCCGCGACTGCTAAAACGCGCGATCTTATCGTCGCGGGTCGTCGCGCCCACCGTGAACGCTGCTTCATAGATCGCCGGTGGGTCGATCACCGAGCTACACGTAGGGCCTTCGTTGCCCGCCGCGGCGACAAAGAGAATCCCTCC
The DNA here is from genome assembly GCA_046293845.1 of Bipolaricaulia bacterium. GTDB lineage: Bacteria > Bipolaricaulota > Bipolaricaulia > RBG-16-55-9 > DRXL01 > JANXCC01. The sequence continues at coordinate 670 of JBKBIX010000023.1, forward strand.
AGCGCGCACGCGCTCGACGGCTTCTTTGAGCGTATCGGGCTCACAGCCCTCGTGCGGCGGGCAGCCCCAGGAATTATTAATCACTTGCGGGGCTTTGCTGGGATCGCCGTCGGTCATCGGATCGCCCTCTAACGGGAACGGCGCCAAGAAGAACTCCATGCACCCGATATAGCGCTCCGGCGTGCCGTAGCCGTCGTAGTCCATATTGCGACACGCGATCCATTGCGAGTCAAACGCGACCCCCGTGCGGGTGTGCTCTTCACTGCCCACGACGACCCCAAGCGTGAGCGTCCCGTGATCTCCGGGGTCGACGGGCTCCGGAGAATTCTCGACAGTGTCAAACCAGTTATAGTTATGATCGGCGATTTCGTCCTCGCCGCTGTAGCCGCGATATTGAGTGATGAGCGCTGGGTGGAGCCAGTCCACGCCGGTGTCGGCCCCAGCGACGACTACGCCCTTGCCCGTAATGCCCATCTCCCAGACTTTATCAGCGTTGATGAGCGTCAGATTCCACGGGATATCTAACTTCTCCTCCACCCTCACCCCTTGGTCCCCTCTCCCCTCCGAGGGAGAGGGGAAGGGATGAGGGGCAGAAAGAGGGGTGAGGTCTGGCTCGACATACATCGAGAGCTTTTTCACCTTGGGGTTAAGCTCAATACGCGCCACCTCGTCTCGCGCTGCGAGCGCGTGAATGAGCTGAGCGTCGGCATTGGGGATAGCGATCATATTCACTAAATAGTGTGCTCGATAGGGGATGCCCTTAGCGTCAAGCTCGGAGCGCAAGGCCTGTTGAGAGCGTTGGGCTGTCTTTGTGAGCGTCTCGTAGACGTAGCGCCCGCGCTCCAGCTGCGTCGTAAAGTGCTGGGTGTTGCTTAAGCGGGCTTGGTCTTTGAGGATGACCAAGACATCAGCGTGTTGACCTTGAGCGAGCGCCGCCTGGACGAAGGGCATGATCTTCGTCGCCGCAGGCGCAGTGCGATCCGCTCGCGCCGCGAGCGTAAACGCCATAACTATGAGAGCAAGAGCTGCGAAACGCCCCCCTCTCATGGCGATCACCGTGCGAAGAGCTTGTCGCGCTCCTTGACGATCTGCGCGCAGCTCATAGTGGGATCAATCCGCGTGGTGCGGAAGTAGCTATTCTCTCTCTTGGGATCGGGAGTGTTCTCGCTCTGGCCTGCTAAGAGCGGGTTGCTCGCCCCAAGCACGACTTGTTCACTGCCCCACTCGATCAAGCCGTCAATGATCTGAGGCGTGAGCGTCGTGCTGCGCAGGCTGTTCCAGTCCCGCTGAATGATATAGATCTCCCCTTCTAGGAGGCCGAGCACGCTCACACGGATCGTCATGCCCGGCTTGCCGTCTTTGTCTTGGTCGAAGATTCTCGGGTCGTTGGGATCGGTAGGGAGCGCGTCTTTTTCGGGGTCTTGCAGGCGCACCCCTCTGACGATGGTATAGCGCGGCTGGAAGAGCTGCCAGCTGCTCCCTTGGGATTCGAGTCGCGCGGGCTTGATGTCAATCCCCATATACTTCACGAACGCTTCGGGGAAGATGATTTTGAAGAACGGGGAGCTGCTCTCGCTCTCGACAGCGCACGGCTCGAAGGTGATCAGGAGATCTGTGTCCTTCTGGATGACTTCGAGACGTAGAGTCGTAATTGTCTTGAGGTTGATCGTGCCCAGCACGGGGGCGTTTGTTACAGAAGACATGACTTGGAGATGGGCCCATGCGCCGGAGATGTCTGGGGCCTGTGCGGAGCCAATACCGAGGGCGCTGAGCACAGCTACGAGAGAGAGCCATCGCTGCATAGTGTTCTCACCTCGCTCACCCTCACCCCTCAGTCCCCTCTCCCCTGTGAGGGAGAGGGGGAAAAGAGGTGAGGGGTATTATAACGTGTGCGGAGCGTTAGAGCAAGTTTGACCCTGCCCCCGCCTGAGCGCGTACAATAAAATATGCGTATTGTCGTCCCTGTTCTGATCTTCGTGGGGCTCCCGTGGCTTGGGTATGCCCAAAGACTGGGCGAGCCAAGCCTAGTGTGGTATACAGTTCACACTGAGCACTTTCGCGTCACGTTTCCTATGGGTTTAGACGGGCTCGCCCAGGAAGCAGCCGTCGCCGCCGAGGATGCATATCAGTATCTGCTCACAAAATTAGGCTACGCCCCGTCTGGGAAGACCGATATCGTGCTCTGCGATGCTACGGATACTGTCCATCGCGAGCTTGATATCTTTCAGAACAGAATAATTATTTGTGTTGCTCAAGGGGGGCTTGCGGAGCGATTTAACCCCAAATTCCCCAGTTGGGTGCAGCAGAGCGTCTTTGCGCTCTACGCGCAGCTTGTCAGTGCTGACTTTGTTTTTGGGGTTTCTGAGGTCTTGCGCCCGCTGCTGGGCAAGCTCGTCCTTCCAAACTTAAAGCCCCCAGCGCTGCTTACTGGGATTGGCGAATATCTTGCTGAAGAAGCGTTGAGCACGCCGCCCGACGTGCGCCCCGGCATAGGGAGAGAGCATAGATTTGTGCGCTATCTTGTAGAACGCTTTGGGTCTGACTTTTTGAGAGAATGGCACCGTCTGCAAGCCAATGACCTGGGTGCTACGCTCTCCCTAGGTCTTTGGAGCGATTATGATCGGATCTTTCGGCGTTTGACTGGGAAATCGTTTGCCCAGATTAAAGAGGAGTTTGAGGCCCTCACCATGGCCTGGCGGCCACCCCTCTCCCGTGGCTCACCCACGGGAGAGGGGCCGGGGGTGAGGGCCTTCATCAAGCGCGACATCTCTAAGCACTCCTATCTCTTCGGCGACCTCTATCTTTATGACCCCAAGACGCGTCGCGAGATACGCCTGACTGAAAATGCTCGCGTCTATCGCGCTGCGCTCTTCCCCGATGGGCAGAAGATCTTAGTCGCTCGCCATCGCTGGGGGGATCAGGGGCCAGTCTTGGCTCTTCTTGACATCAAGACAAAACAGATGGAGACGCTCAAAGAGTTTCCCATGCACGATTATTTTATAGATTCGTTTGCGATCTCGCCCGATGGTGAGAAGATCGCGCTCTCGATCTGGCGGCGCGGCGGGTTCCAAGATATCTATTTGATGGACCTCACCCTGCCCGCGGCACCCCTCTCCCGTGGCTCACCCACGGGAGAGGGGCCGGGGGTGAGGGCCTTTGCCCAGCTTACCCGCGACCGCGCTGTCGATATGACCCCGGAATTCTCGCCCGACGGACACTTCGTGCTCTTCGCGTCAGATCGCGATGGGAGTTTTAAACCCTATGCGTATAGGCTCGCCGACGGCGCGTTCTTTGAGGTCATAGACAGTTCTGATCCCAACACGTGGAAGCCGGTGCAGATCGAGCCGGAGCCGTTCCCCCCGTGGGACGGCTTCCCTGATACGGACTATCCCATCATGCCCTACGACCCGCGCCCCTCGCTGGAGCCAAAAATTCTAGTCCCGCTGCCAGGGCTGGGTAGCATCAGTTTGCTCACGTTCGGCAGCGACGCCCTGAGACACCATCTCTACAGCGTACGGCTGGGCTTTAACTGGAAGACGCTGCTGCCGTCGTATCAGGTGCGCTATGAGAACCGCGTGCTTTTCGCGTCTGTAGAAGCCCTCATCACGCGAGAAGGCCTGAAAGCTCATCAATCAATCACAGCGACGCTGCCCATAGTCACGCGCCTGAGCACGCGACAGGGCTTGTCGCTCTTCTATCGGCGCACGGAAGAAGACTTTATTAATCACCAGATCGGGCTGGAGTGGCACGGCAGCTGGAGGGTCTTGCAGAACTGGGTGGAGTTCTCGGTGTGGGGGGTGACGGCAACGCGCACGGGCCAGCGCATCTGGGAGAATAGCTTTGGCTGGCGCGTGGGCATAACAACTGAGCTTAGCGAAAGCCTGCGCGTGCGCGTCTTTGCTCAGAAAGACGGGCAATTCGGCGCAGAGCTTGAGCTTTTCCCCGAGGCGCTGGTGCGCGTAGGAGTTCTGTGGGACTCGCACAGGGGGAGTATAGCGTTCTACTTGCGATAGGCTCAATTTTTTGCGATAATACAATCCCAATACTCTCAGAGGTGAAGAAGCTATGCCCGCATGTGAAGTTTGTGGCAAGACCACACGATTTGGGAATCAAGTGAGCTTCGCTGGGAATCGCAACAATCGGACGTTCAAGCCCAACTTGCAAACCGTGAGAGCGGTCGTCAACGGCCGCACGATGAGGATCACGGTCTGTACGCGATGTCTGAAGGCCGGCAAGGTCCAAAAAGCTCTCTGACGCCCTTTTCATAAGTTCCGCGCTCTTGCTCTGACTACCCCACTCTCAGCGCTTGTTCCCTTCTAGCAGAGGGCGAGCGCCGCGGGTGATTTGAATTCCTAGGGGCAAATATGATACGCTAGAAAAGTACCAGGGTGGGCATAGCTCACCTACAGAGGGAGGACGATATGACAGAGAAGGGCCGTATCTGGCTGACTATCGGGATTCTCCTTGTGATCGGGATCGCGTTTCTGCTGATTTCGCAACCGTGGCAGCAGCCGCAACAACCTCCACAAGTGACCCAGCAACCGCAACCCCCGCAACCCACACCGACTCCGCAACCACCACCAGAACAACCGCCTCAGCAGCCCCCTCCGCCCCCGCAAGAAGCGATCACCCCAGGCGAACAACCAACGCCGCCACCTGAAGAGCAGCCACAAGTCCAGCCCACACCAGGACCCGTGAACGAGGTCGTCTTCGTGCAGGAAGACGATCAAGCCAAAGTGCTCGATATGCTCACTGCGGGCCAGATGGACCTCTATGCGTTTGGCATCCGCGATCCAGAGCTTGCCCGCAAGGTCAAGACTTCTCCGATATTGGGATATGAGACGTCCTATGGCGGCTCAGCAGAATTGACGCTCAACCCCGTCGGGCCGACTCTCAAGACGGGCGCGCTCAACCCCTTCTCCGTGCCCGCGATCCGTGAGGCCCTCAACTGGCTTATAGATAGGAACTATATCGCCCAAGAGCTGTACGGCGGCCTGGCCGTGCCACGATATCTGCCCATCAACACGGCCTTCCCAGACTATGCGCGGCTCGCTCACGTCGCCAAGGAACTCGAAGCGTACTATGCGAATAACCCGGATAAAGCTCGAGCAGTCATCACGGAAGAGATGCAGAAGCTCGGCGCAGAGCTGAAAGACAATAAATGGTACTACAATAACGAGCCGGTCAAGCTCATCTTCATCATTCGCACGGAGGACAAGCGTCGGGAAGTGGGCGACTACGTCGCGACGCTCTTAGAAGACTTGGGATTCACGGTAGATCGTCAGTACAAGACGGCTCGTGAGGCGTCGCCCATCTGGATCGGCAGCGACCCTGCCGACGGCAAGTGGCACCTCTACACAGGCGGCTGGGTCTCGACCGTCGTCAGTCGAGACTTGGCGGGCAATTTCGACTTCTACTATACCCCCAGAGGACGGCCTGATCCCCTCTGGCAGGCGTATAAACCCGATCCGGAGTTCGATCAGGTCGCCGAACGCTTAGGGCGTCGCGATTACGCAACTATTGAAGAGCGCCAGGAGCTGATGGGGAAAGCCCTACGCCTCGCGATGAAGGACTCGGTGCGGATCTGGCTCGTAGACACGATTGACATCTGGGCGCGGCGCGCTGAAGTGCGCTTAGCGTCAGACTTGGCCGCCGGGATGTCCGGCTCGTATCTGTGGCCGCTCACGCTGCGCCTTGAAGGGCGCCAAGCGGAAAGACTCGTCTGGGGCGCGCCCAGCTTGATGACCGAGCCGTGGAACCCCGTCGCCGGATCGAACTGGATCTTCGACACGATGATCATCCGCGCCACGTCAGATTACGCAACCCTGCCCGATCCCTTCACTGGGCTCTACTGGCCGCAGCGCGTCAAGTCCGCAGAAGTCTACGTCCAAGAGGGCATCCCCGTCACCAAGACCCACGACTGGCTTAAGCTAGAATTCCTCCCGGAGATCACAGTCCCCGAAGACGCCTGGGCCGACTGGGACCCCGTCAATCAGCGATTTATCACCGTCGGGGAAAAGTACCCTGACGGCGTAACAGTCAAGACCAAGACCGTCATCTCTTACCCGGAGAATCTCTTCCAGATGAAGTGGCACGACGGCTCTAAAGTTTCTCTAGCGGACTTCGTGCTCAGCTTTATCTTAATAATGTTTGAGCGAGCTAAGCCTGAGAGCCCTATCTACGATGAAGCCGCCGTCTCGTCGTTCGAGTCGTTCATGCGCCACTTCCGCGGGTTGAAGATCGTGCAGAAAGACCCGCTCGTCGTCGAGGTCTATAGCGATCTCTTCTACCCCGACGCCGAGTGGATCGCCTCGTCGCGGGCCGATTATCTCTTCACGTCGACCCCGCTCCAGAGCTTTGCTATCGGGATCTTGGCTGAGCAGGCCAAAGAGCTCGCGTTCTCTGCCGACAAATCCGATAAGCTCAAGGTCGAGCGGGCCAACTACATCGCCGGGCCGGCGCTCGCTATATTAGAGAAATATCGCGCCCAAGCGCTCGACCAGGGCTTTATCCCCTACGAGAACGTGCTCAAAGAGTTTATCACCCCCGAAGAGGCCAAAGAGCGCTATCGGCTCCTTGGCGCATGGTACAATACGCACAAGCACTTCTGGGTCGGCAATGGGCCGTTCTATCTCGACTCTGTCCACCCCGTCGAGAAGAACATCGTCATTAAGAGATTTGCGGACTTCCCCGATCCCCCGGACAAATGGCTGCGCTTCAGCGAGGCCCGTATTGCTGAAGTTGAGGTCTCCGGGCCGATGCAAGTCCAGCTTGGCAGCTCGGCGGAGTTCGATATCGCCGTTACGTTCAAGGGCGAGCCGTATGCTCTCACAGACATAGACTTCGTCAAGTTCTTGGTCTTTGACGCCCAAGGCCGGCTCGCGCTCGTCGGCGAAGCTCAGGCTGTCAGGGATGGGCTGTGGCGCGTCGCGCTCAGCCCGGAGCAGACGGCTCAGCTGGCCGCTGGGGCCAATCGCCTCGAGGTGATCGTGGTCTCGAAGCTCGTCAGCATCCCTGCGACGGACGAGACGACGTTTGTTACCGTGCAGTGATGATGGAAACACTCAGACGAGTGCTCACATACACAGTCTATCGCACTGTCGCCCTGGCGCTCACGGTCGTCGTGGGGGTCTACTTAGCGATCCTGATCGCCAATATGGGCGGCTACGTGGACAAGATCCGCAAGGCCCAGATCGACGAGGCCGTCGGCGCTGCCGTGCTGACAGATCGCTCACTGCAGGGGCTGCCGCCCAGTGAGCTGCGCCGCATCCTTGACCAGCGCAGAGAACTCGAATACAAGCGCTTAGGATTAGATAAGCCCTTCTTAGTACGGAGCTTCTCCTATCTGTGGGACGCGCTCTCGCTCAACTTAGGACGCGCCGAGCAGCTCTCCAGCGATTCTGGGTCGCGCCAAGTCCGCTTGATTCTGCTCGAGAGATTGCCGGCAACGCTCTTGCTCTTTGGCACGGCGAATCTGTTGCTATTCTTCGGGTCGCTCTTTGCCGGGCTGTGGCTCTCGCGCCGCTACGGGAGCTTCTTAGATAAATTAGTGATCGCGCTCACGCCGACGTCGGCCGCGCCCGCCTGGTTCTATGGGATCTTTCTGATCTTGATCTTCGCGTCGCTCTTGAAGCTCTTGCCCTTTGGGGGCATGGTCGACGCCCCGCCGCCCAAAGATACTCTCTCCTACGCGCTCAGCGTCCTCAAGCACATGATCCTGCCCACCCTGGCCTTGTGGCTCAGCTCGATCTTCTTGGCGATCTACTCCCGGCGCACGTTCTTTCTTATCTTTGCTAGCGAAGACTACGTAGAGATGGCGCGCGCGAAGGGCTTGCCCTCGGGGATCATCGAGCGGCGCTATATCCTGCGCCCAACCCTGCCCACGATTATCACCCAATTTGCGTTTCTGCTCATTGGGCTGTGGACAGGCGCTATTATCTTAGAGACGGTCTTCAACTGGCCGGGGATCGGGCGGCTTACCTTCCAAGCGATTGGGCTCTATGACACCCCGGTCATCGTCGCCTCGACGGTGATCTACGCGTATCTGTTGGCGCTGACAGTCTTCTTGCTCGATATTATCTATGCCCTTGTCGATCCGCGCGTCAGGGTCGGGGCGGAGGGCGGTGCGCTGTGACCGCGCTGCGCTCAGGTTTGCAACAAGTGCGCCGATACCCCTCGGCGCTCGTCGGGCTGGGAATCATTATCGGCTTGATTATTGTAGCGCTTGTCGCTGTGATTATTATCCCCTACAACGAGGCGATCCGGCTCTGGCGCGGCGGCGAGGATATTTGGCAAGAGACCCCACGCTATGCCCGGCCCGCCTGGCTCAATCTCTTCTCAGCGAAAAAGCTCCCGGAGACGATCGTCGTCAGTACGAAGAAGGGGGCAGCGAAGACCCTCTCAGGAAACACCGTCACGATCTCGCTCGCCTTTGAGTATCGCTACGATGACTTCCCCAGCGAGATCACGCTCTTTTTAGAAGCGAAATACGCGGAGCTTCTGCCCTATGCGACGCTGCGCTGGCGCACCCCCGACGGCAGAGAAATCCCCCTTGGGGAGCGCAAGCTCACAGCGAGCGAACGCTACTCAATCTCCCAAGATACTCGCTTAGAGCGGCGCTTAGGAGATCGCCCCCCAGAGATTGGGCTCTTTCTCGCCCCTCAAGGCCAAACCCTGCTCAAAGGGCGCTATGAACTGCAGATCACCGGGGCGCTCTTTGAGCAAAACTCAGATATAGACGCCAAGCTCATCGTCTACGGCAAGGTCTATGGACTGGCAGGCACCGATCATAAGCGTCGCGATCTCATGATCGCGCTCCTGTGGGGGGCTCCTGTGGCATTGGCATTTGGGTTCATTGTTGCGGTCGGCACAAGCTTAACAACGCTGATCATCGCCGCGATAGGGGCATGGTACGGACGCTGGATAGACGCGCTCATCCAGAGAATTACTGAAGTGAATATCATCTTGCCCTCGCTCGTCATTTTGATCATCGTGGGGACGTTCTACTCCCGCAGCATCTGGGTGATGATGATCGCCATTACGCTCTTGTCGATCTTCACCGCGGGGATTAAAGTCTATCGCGCGATCTTCCTGCAGATCAAAGAGTCGCCGTATATAGAAGCTGCACGGGCCTATGGTGCGAGCGATCTGCGTCTCATTGTCCGGTATATGACCCCACGCGTTATTCCCGTGCTGGTACCGGGGTTCGTGACGCTCATTCCCGGCTTGGTCTTCTTAGAAGCATCGCTGGGGGTTTTGGGGTTGGGCGACCCCGTGCTGCCGACGTGGGGGAAGGTCCTCAACGACGCTTCGGCCAACGGTGCACTCTATAAGGGCTATTACTACTGGGTGCTGGGGCCGTCGATACTGTTAATGGTCACGGCGTTGGGGTTTGCGCTGCTGGGGTTTGCGTTGGATCGTATCTTCAATCCCAGATTGAGAGAGCTATGAGGGAGAAGGCCACGGAAATCCAGAACCGAGTCTACGCGGGGCACAGAGCTGTCAGCCCCTTGCTGCGTGTCGAAGATTTGACGCTTTACTTCCGCACTACGCAGGGGGTGGTGCAAGCTGTTGATGGGATCAGTTTTACGCTCGAGCGCACTCAAGCCTTGGCAGTCTTGGGCGAGTCCGGCTGCGGCAAGACTTCATTGGCGAAAGCGATCCTGAGACTGTTGCCGCGCAATGTGCACACCTATAGCGGGCGAGTGGAGCTCGACGGGGTGGACGTGATGCCCTGGAGCGAGGAGCGCTTTCGCAAAGAAGTGCGCTGGAGGAAGATCTCGATGGTAGCGCAAGCCGCGATGAACTCCCTCAACCCCGTCTTAAAAGTCGGCGAGCAGATCGCAGAGCCGTTGATCGTTCATAAGAATATGAGCAAGCAAGAGGCGTGGGCGCGGGCGCGCGAGGTCGTCCAGCTCGTCGGCGTCCCCACGGATTTTCTCCAGCGATATGCGTTCGAGCTGAGCGGCGGGATGCGCCAGCGCGCCGTGATCGCTATGGCTCTAGTGACGAATCCCGATCTCATCATTCTCGATGAGCCCACGTCTGCGCTCGATGTGCTCACCCAAGCGAATATTATGAACGTGCTCAAGAATATTAAGCGGGAGTTTCACAAGAGCTTTATTTTGATCACGCACGACATCGCGACCTCGAGCGAGTTAGCCGATCACGTCGCGATCATGTACGCGGGGCAATTGGTCGAGTGGGGCAGGGCTGAAGATTTTTATCCCAAGCCGTTGCATCCGTATTCCCAGAAGCTCATGGCGAGCGTCCCCAGATTGCGCGAGGAGCGCACGCTCGACTTTATCCCTGGGCGTCCGCCAAGTCTCATCAATCCGCCCAAGGGATGCAGGTTTGCTGCGCGATGTCCATCGAAATTCTTTCAGTGTGAGCAAGAGCCGCCGATGATCGAAGTCCAAGGGGAACGGTTCGTCAAGTGCTGGCTGTATAGATAGAGAGAGAGCCATGCAAGACAAGATACTCTTATCAGTGAAGAACCTGCAGACGCACTTTGAGTTGCGCCGCGGGGTGTTCGGGCGGGCGGGCTTCGTCCGCGCCGTGGACGGCGTCAGCTTCGATCTCCATCACGGCGAAGCGATCGCTGTTGTCGGCGAGAGCGGCTGTGGGAAATCTACGCTCGCCCGGACTATCTTAGGGCTGTATCGTCCTACCAAGGGCGAGGTGCTCTTTGAGGGGCGCTCGCTCGATGGAGATCTGCGCTGGTACCGTCCGCAGATCGGCTACGTCCAGCAAGACCCCTATGGGGCTTTGCCCCCGTTTATGGACGTCCACCGCATCTTGCTCGAGCCGTTAGTGATCAATAATTTCAGAGGGGACAAAGAGCAGCGCATTCGCGAGGTCTTGGAGGAAGTGAAGCTCACCCCAGTAGACGATTTTCTCTCAAAATTTCCCCATCAGCTGTCGGGAGGGCAGCAGCAGCGCTTAGTCATCGCGCGTGCGATGATCCTGAGGCCCAAGTTTATCGTGGCCGACGAGCCGGTCTCGATGCTCGACGCTTCGGTGAGGGTCGAGATCTTGGAGCTCTTGCGGGGGCTGCAGCGCTCGTATAATCTGAGTGTGATCTATATTACACACGACCTCTCGACGGTACGGTATTTCGCTGAGCGCATCTTCGTGATGTACGCGGGCAAGATTATTGAAAAAGCGCCGGTGACTGAACTTTTGAAGAACCCGTTGCACCCGTACACCCAAGCGCTCCTGGCCGCGATTCCCGATCCCGACCCCAAGAACGCCGTGACGTTCAAGAAGATCCCAGCGGGGGAGCCGCCAAGCTTAGTCACTCCTCCGTCGGGCTGTCGGTTCCATCCTCGGTGCCCTGCGTTTATCGCTGGGCTGTGCGAGAAAGAAGTGCCCCCAGAGCTCGAGCCCTCGTCGGGGCATTTCGTCGAGTGCTGGCTCTATCGCTGATGAGAATCTCCTCGCCGGTACGACTCATGGTGATCGCTACCGTGCTGCTGCTGTTGGGCGCCCTCCTGCCCTTCTTGATGGTTATGAGAGTCGTGCAGCCCAGCTTCGCCTTGAGCTTCTTCTCCTACGCTGCGTCGCTTGTTGGGCTTGTGCTGGGGCTGATCGGGGTTGCCCACTACGGGCGCAATCGCTAGCCGTCGGATATAATAAGAACACCACAAAAGGGAGACGAGAACATGCGCATACGGGAATGGACAAAAATATGTGCTGTGCTGATCGGGGTCGGCTTGGTGGTGGGGCTCAGCGGCTGCCAGGGAGTGCCGCCGGGGGTAAAGCCTTCGGAGACCCCGCCGCCCAAGATAGAAGAGCCAAAACAGCCAGAGCAGCCTCAACCAAAACCAGAAGCGCCTAAAGAAGCACTGGGCCGGGTCGGGGCGCTCTCGGTCACGCGGATTGAAATCTTCCCCAGCAATCGCATCGTCACTAAAGACGGAACTGTTGCGCTCAATATTTATCTCTATAACCCAGGGCCAAATGAAGTCACAGAAGAAGTAGCGCTCTTGCTCGACGGCGAGCAGCTGGGCGCGCAAAAAGCTCAAGTCGGCCCGAACGCAACGCGCCATCTGCACTTTCAGATTCGCGGGTTTGCCAGCGCCGGCACCAAGACCGTCGAGCTTGGCGGACAGAAGGTCGAGATCACAGTAATCGAGCCGCAGCCCTCGCGCAACGGGGTCCTCCCCACCGATGCCAAGGTCGTCAGCGCACCGGAGGGCCTCAGTGAACCCGGCACGCCCGGCGGCAAGATGGTTATCAGTTCCATCAGCGGGCCAAAGACGCTCAATCCCGTCGTGGCCCAAGAGACAAGCTCTACAGACATAACGGGCTTGATGCACGCGAGCTTGATCGAGACCCGCTGGGAAGACTACACGCCGGCCTCGGGTTTGGCTGTCGCCTGGGAGATCTCCGACGATAAGAGAGAGATTATTCTGCACCTGCGGCGTGGGGTGCGCTGGTCCGACGGCACCTGCTGCTTCACCGCCGATGACGTGCTCTTCACGTATAACGACCTCCATCTCAATCCCGAAGTGAATTCTGCGGGGCGCGATCTCTTATATGTTGAGGGCAAGCCCTTAGAATTCGTGAAGATTGACGACGAGACCGTCAAAGTGATCATGCCCAAGCCGTTCCGGCCCATTCTGAATTCCCTGGGGTTTGAAATCCTGCCCAAGTTCAAGTTGGCCGACAAGGTGGCCAAGCTCAACCCCGGCGCTCAAGGGTACTTCGAGGGCTTAAAGAAAGTTATAGACGACAACAGAAAAGCCCTGCAGAGCGTCTCTTCAGAGAAGCTTGCGGAGCTTGATAAGAAACTGACGGCGCTCAGCGAGGCCATAAGCGCCCATCAGCTCGACCAAGTGCGCGCAAGCGTCAACTCCGCCAAAGAGACGCTCCAAGCCTTACAAACCGCCGTCACCGAGGAGCAGGCCGAGCTGATCGAAGCATTGCAGCGGGCGCTCGACGATGCGCAGAAGATAGTCGAGCAAGCTGAACTCGGCAAGTGGGCCGGCGTCTCGCCTGAGCTCTTCAATAACACGTGGAGCTTAGGCACGCCCGCCAGCGAATTTGTCGGCTTAGGGCCGTATAGATTTGTGCGCTACGATGTGGATCAACAAGTTGTTCTCGAACGCAACCCGTATTATTGGAAGGTCGACACGAACGGGGTGCAGTTGCCGTACTTGGATCAGTTTGTCTTTCTCATTGTGCCTGATTTGAACACGGCGTTTTTGAAGTTTCGAGCGGGTGAGACCGACACGTTCGCGCCACGGCCTACGGACTGGCCGCTGCTAATGCAAGGCGTTCAAAACTTAGAGAAGGACTGTGTCCAGCGCACTAGTGACGTGACAATCTGCTTCAACAACGCTAACAAATGGAAGCTGCTCAAGGACGGCCCGCTCTTCGGCGAGACGTACTTAGCCTTCAATCAAGACGTCGAGAAAGTCGCCCCAGACAAGCCGTTCTATAAAGCCCTGCAAGCTGTCTTCCGCAGCGTACAGTTCCGCCGAGCAATAGCCCACGCCGTTGATAAAGAATCGATCATTGAGAATATCTATAACGGCCTGGCGCTCCCGCAATGGAGCCCCGTCAGTATGCCCTCGCCGTATTACGATAAGAGCGAATCGTTCACCAAGTACGAGTACGATTTGGGCAAAGCGGCGCAGCTCCTCGACGAGATCGGCTTAAAAGATATAGATAGCGACGGCACGCGCAACATCACTGATGAGTTCTTAAAGAACTTCGCCAACCCCGAAGACCGACCTCCTGATCTCACGCCCTTTGGCCCAGAAAAAGACCGCGAGCTGGAGTTCACGCTGGTGACAAACTCAGGCAATCAAATCCGGGAGAAGATCGTCTCGCTCTTGGTAGACGATTTTGCCAAGATCGGGGTCAAGGCCAACGCCCGCCCCATGGACTTCAATGCTTTGATTAATCAATTGACGACGAGCACGTTTGAAGCGATGGTCCTGGGGCTCACCGGCGGGACTGAGCCCAATAACGGGAGCAACGTGTGGAAGACCAACGGGCGGCTGCACTTCTGGCGCTATTCGTCCAAAGACAGCCCCCCGGCGTGGGAGAAGCGCGTGGACGAATTGTTTGATCTGGGCGCGACGACCTTCGACGAAGACGAAGTCAAGCGCATCTACGCGGAGTTCCAGAAGATCGTCTCGGAGAATCTGCCCTATATCTATCTTGTGAATCAGCAGTTCCTCTACGCGAGCAAGGCCGACTTGGGGAATAACGAGAATTTCAAACCCAACTTTGGTGTGCTCTTCTTCGCCGATATGCTCTGGTGGAAGGACGAGCAGCGACGGAAGTAATCTCTCCCCCCCAGCCCCTCACCCTTCCCCTCTCCCTCGGAGGGGAGAGGGGACAGAGAGGTGAGGGTGAGAGGGGCAGGGTGAGGGCCGCTCAAGAGGGATTCATGCTGAACTATATCGCGCGCCGGTTGGTCTATATGATTCCGACGATGTTTGTGATCTCCGTCGTCGCATTTTTAGTGGTTCAGCTTGCCCCCGGCGACTTCTTGACAAAATACAAGCTCAACGAGCGCATCTCTCAAGAGACACTGCAAAACATTGCTAAGCACTTGGGGCTGGGAAAGCCTTGCGAGCCCTTGCAATGGCAATGGAGCGGCTGTGTAGAGCGCTATGGGCGCTGGCTCAAGGGGATCCTCTTCAGCAGCGAAAGCACAGACCCTACCACAGGACAGCGCTGGCAAGTCTGGTCAGTCAGCACACAATTCCCGTTCATCCATTGGAACCCGGATTTTGGGTTCTCGTTCGAGACCAATCAGCCCGTGTCCAAGCTCTTCTGGGAGCGCCTGCCCCTCACTCTGTTAGTCACTATTCCAACGTTTCTCTTTGCGTGGTTGATCTCGCTGCCGCTGGGGATTTACGCCGCGACGCGCCAGTATTCGCTGGGCGACAATATTTTTACGCTCTTAGGGTTTGCTGGACTCTCTATTCCCAATTTCTTCTTGGCGTTGGTCTTGATGTACTGGCTGGTCGTCTCGCTCACGCCGACGCTGTGCGGTTGGGGGTGGCAGTTCTTCTGTCCGGGCAATCCGGGGGCATCTGTGGGCGGGCTCTTCGTGCAAGAGCATATGGGCGGGTCGCCCTGGCCGTGGGATTGGTCGCTCAGAAAATGGCTTGATTATCTGTGGCACCTATGGCCGGCGGTCTTAGTGATTGGGGGGTCTTCGATTGCTGGGCTGATGCGCATCATGCGTGGCCAGATGCTCGATATCTTGGGTTCTCAATATATTATGACAGCACGAGCTAAGGGGTTGAGCGAGCGCGTCGTTATTTATAAGCACGCGCTGCGCAACGCGCTCAATGTGATGATCAGCATCTTTGGGCAGAGCCTTCCCGGCTTGATCGGCGGCGCGCTGATCACAGCGATTGTGCTCAATTTCCCTACTGTTGAGCGGCTCTTCTACGACGCTCTGCGGGCGTATGACGATTATTTAGTGCAGACGCTCTTGATGTTCTTCGCGATCTTACTCCTGTTGGGCAATCTTTTAGCAGACATTATGCTCGCGTGGGTCGATCCTCGGATTCGCTATGACTGAAAAGCCCGTTAGTCAGGGGCAGCTCATCTGGCGACGCTTCCGGCGCCATAAGCTTGGCGCCCTGGGCGGAATCATCATCGCGCTTTTGCTAATATTGACGCTCTTTGCGCACTTCATCAGCCCGTATGATTACGCGACCCAACACCGACGGTTCGCGTTCGCCCCGCCCACGCAGATTCACTTCTTCGACAAGGACGGACGCTTGAGCTGGCCCTTCGTCTATGGGCTCTCTCGCGAGCGCGATCCTCGCGGCCGGTGGATCTACCGCGAGAACACCGACCAAGTCTATCCCATCAGATTCTTCGTCAAGGGCGACCCCTATAAACTTTTTTGGCTCATCCCCACAGATATTCACTTATTTGGGACGGGCGAACGTGATCCCAATTCTCCCGGTCAGGTCTTTCTCTTCGGCACCGATGACGTGGGGCGCGATCTCTTCTCGCGCACGCTCATTGGCGGCTGGGTCTCGCTTTCTATTGGGCCGTTGGCGCTCGCGATTAGCTTAACGCTCGCGATCTTTTTCGGTGGGATTTCTGGGTACTTTGGCGGCGGCTGGGACAATTTCATTCAGAGAATGATCGAGGTGTTGAATTCGTTTCCGGGGTTGCCCTTATTGTTAGCGCTCGCCGCGATCTTGCCGCCGGGGTTACCCCCAGCGATCTCGTTCTTATTGATTATTATGATTCTGTCTATTTTGGGGTGGG
>JBKBIX010000024.1:0-16850 GCA_046293845.1 Bipolaricaulia bacterium
CCCAATTCTGACAATACGGACAATGCAGATCACATCCGAGCATGCCGAACGTCACTGTGCGCGCTCCCGGCAGCACGTGATAGAACGGCTTCTTCTCTATGGGGTCAAGGCCGAGCGAGCTGACATACCCCCAGGGCACATAGAGCCTCCCGGCTCGATTGAAGCGCACTTGGCAGATGCCCCGCTTGCCCTCGAAGATCACGCAGCGGTGTGCGCACGCATAGCAGCGCACCCTGTTCTGTTCGAGCTTCTCGTAGAGTTCGCCCTCGCGCGTGCGCGCGTCTAAGAGTTCTGCGAGCGTGACAGACACGTATATCACCTTCTTTGGCCCTCACCCCCTAGCCCCTCTCACCCTCACCCCTCTGTCCCCTCTCCCCTCCGAGGGAGAGGGGAAGGGGTGAGGGGCAGGGGTGCCCGTAGGGCGGGGTGAGGGCCTCTCATTCATAGAACGCATAGCACCCGTAGCCAACGACCCGAAATTTATCACCCGCGGTGTCCCCGGAGTTGCGATAGTCCAAGAGCTGCGCGCGCCACTTATGATCTTGGGCGATCCGCATGAGCGTCAGAATAGCCGTCTTGCCGCAGGCCTCGACGCGCTCCTCCATCAGAGCAAGATCGAGATTCTCAATAGCTTTATGAGCCCAAGCATCGCGCGCGACGGCCTCGTCATAGGAATAGTAGTGACTCAGATCCGAGCTGACCACGAAGAGATCTATCTTGTCCATATAAGAGGAGAGCACGTGCGCCAGCTCGCGATAGTCGCATTCGCCCGTCAAAATGGGGAAGATTTCGCAGTAGGGCAGCACTATTTGCAAGAAGGGCAGGTGCACTTCTAGGGAGTGCTCTGGGGCGTGGGCATCGGGATTATTCTGGAGCTCGTGGCGCTCTAGAGCATGGGCGATCAGATCTTTTGCGCACTTCACTAAGCCCAGTGGGGTCTGCCAGGCGTCGCAGTCTACAGTCGCAGCACCGACGAAGTAGACGTAGTGCGCCGGGCCAAGGAGAAGAATCCGAGAGGAGGCTCTCACCCCGGCTGCACCTTCCCTCTCCCGTAGCTTACCTACGGGAGAGGGGTTGGGGGTGAGGGCCTGTATTATCTTGTACCCTGTCGCTGCCACCGGCCCGGAGTAGATATATCCCGCATGGGGCACGATCAGGCCGCGCACCTCACCCGCAAGCGCCTTAGGCTGCGCCTGTGCTAAGAGCGTTTCCACGGTCGTACGCAGGCGCTGCGGGCTTGCAGGATAGAAGCTCCCTGCGACGGCGGCAGGCCGAATGCGCTCCATCACGTCCTCCTGTGCCCCGCGTCATTGCTAGCGCGGGACAATTCACTTATACTCCTAACGCGACCCAAAAACAAGAGAGGAGATGTGTATGAGCTATCGCATCGAGAAGGACTCCCTCGGCGAAGTGAAAGTGCCCCAAGACGCCTACTGGGGTGCGCAGACCCAACGAGCTATAGAGAACTTCCCCATCAGCGGGCTGCGCTTCCCCCGCTCATTTATTCGTGCTTTGGGGCTGGTCAAGCTCTGCGCTGCCAGGGTCAACGCGCAACTTAAATTACTGGACGAGCGGCACGCAAAAGCCATCGAGCAAGCTGCCCGCGAAGTTATTGACGGCAAGCTCGACGAGCACTTCCCCATAGATATCTTTCAGACGGGTTCGGGCACCTCGACAAACATGAATGCCAACGAAGTCATCGCCAACCGAGCGTGCGAGATTTTGGGGGTCAAACGTGGCGATAAGACGGCCGTTCACCCCAACGATCACGTCAACCTTGGGCAGTCTTCTAACGATGTCATTCCCGCGTGCGTGCATATCTCGGCGGCGTTAGCTGTGCATGAGCAGCTTCTGCCCGCGCTCGAGCATCTTCACAAAGCCCTTGACGCGAAAGCGCGCGAATTTTCAGATATTGTCAAGACGGGGCGGACGCACCTAATGGACGCTATGCCCGTCACGCTGGGGCAAGAGTTTTCCGGCTATGCAGCGCAGATCGTGCTGGCGCGTGAGCGTCTTGAAGCTGTCTTGCCCAGGCTCTATGAGCTGGCTCTGGGGGGCACCGCTGTGGGCACGGGGATCAACACCCACCCTGAATTTGGCAAGCGCATTGCCCAAGCCCTCGCGCAGGAGACGAAGATCGCTTTCAGAGAGACGCGTAATCACTTTGCCGCGCAAGCGGCCATGGAGACCGCTGTTGAGCTGAGCGGCGCGCTCAAGACTCTCGCCGTGGCGCTCTACAAGATCGCCAATGACTTGCGCTGGATGAACTCCGGCCCGCAGGCGGGCTTGGCTGAGATTCGTTTGCCCGCGCTCCAACCCGGCTCTTCTATTATGCCCGGGAAAGTCAACCCCGTTATCCCTGAAGCAGTGATGATGGTTGCGATGCAAGTGATGGGCAATGATGTAGTCGTCACGCATGCCGCAGCGTCGGGGAACTTCGAGCTGAACGTGGCCCTGCCCGTGATCGCGCACAATCTCTTGCAGTCGCTCACGATCTTGAGCAACGTATGCAGGGTCTTTGCCGACACGTGTATTATGGGCATTGTCGCCAACCGCGAGCAGATGGAGCGCTTGGCTGCCCAGAACGCGATCTTGGCCACGGCGCTCAATCCCTATATTGGCTATGACAAAGCTGCCGAGGTCGTCAAGAGAGCGATGGCTCAAGGGAAGACGATCCGTGAAGTCGTCTTAGAGATGAAGCTTCTCCCCCCAGAGAAGCTCGATGAAGTCTTAGAGATACGCAAGATGACGCAGGGGGGCTTCATCGCTGGTGTGAGCGGCGGTGGATGATTCCAGTATTCGCGAAGAACAATAGAATAGCCAGGGCGTTGAGCAGCCCGCCCCACTGCCGTCCTATGCCCCAGAGGGCCAAATCGCTCAAGATGCGCACGATCAGCGAAAGATGCAACAGCGCTAAGGGCGCATAGAAGCTCGCTGAGAAGGGGATGCGCAGCTTCAACAGCGCCGGGAAGATGACCGGCGCATGACCGAAGATCATGGAGAAGACGAAGCCCACAAAGAGCGCGTGCCAGCGCGCATCATAGTATGGCCCGGCTGAAGCGCTGCTCCAGATCACCCCGAAAATCCCCGCACAGCCAAGCCAACAATACCCAGATAACAGACTGATCGCGATATACCGCACAAGCCCTGTCTGATGCACCGTGCGCCGCGCAATATCATAGCGCAAAAGCCATAGCGCGAGCGCAAGCATCCCCACAGAGAAGACTCTCACGCCGAGATCGCGATGCCCCAGGGCAAGCAGCAACCCTCCAAGAAAGAGTGCTAGGCTCAGGGCCAAGAGCGCGCGCGTTGCCCCAGAAAGCTTCTGGAGCCGTGCCAGCTCCAGGCGCTCCCCGACGATCGTGAGGACTAAAAACGCCGCCCACCACGGTGTGATCTGAGCGAAGTTCCAGCTTAAGGCCCACAAGAGATTTCCCACGCCCCAGCAGAGCGCCCCTG
Source organism: Bipolaricaulia bacterium (assembly GCA_046293845.1). Lineage (GTDB taxonomy): Bacteria > Bipolaricaulota > Bipolaricaulia > RBG-16-55-9 > DRXL01 > JANXCC01. The sequence continues at coordinate 3,460 of JBKBIX010000024.1, forward strand.
CGCCCATCACGGTGACAGACCACGAGGGCTGCTGCCGCACCGCAACAAGATAGAGCGCGCTGAGCACGATACTCGCAGCAAAAGCTGCCCACGCTCCCCATACAATACCAAATGCCCACAGCAGCGTCCCGAAAAGAGCAAGGAACGGCACGAGATACCCCCAGCCCTTGCGCAACGCGACGGCTCTCTCTAGGCCGATGAGCGCCCCAAGAAATCCCGAGATCATCAGCGGGCCGTGGGCAATGGGCAGGGTTTTAAAAGTTGGGAGTGCCCAGCCTAGGCGAAGCAAGCCCGCCCATAGCCCAAACCCTAAAGTCAGCGGAGCAAGAGCCAGAGCGATCTTAGCGCGCATTGAGCAGTTCTGTGAAAGTGAAGAGTTGGCCCTGGACCTGCCGTACCAACTGCTCAGCACGCTCGCGGCTGCTGAGGGCGACGATGCCATGGCCCATCGGCGTGTGCAGCGCCGAACTTTTCACGAAGAACGCGCCGGCGGCCTTAAGCCACTCTTCTCTTTCGTAATCGTGCACCCAGAAGACAGCTACAGCTTCTCCATGGACTTTATAGAACCCAAGCATGTCGCCGATGTCGTCGAAGAGGCGCCAGTCGCCCCGCTTCGTGATATATGCTGCGGCGAAACGCGCCTCGCTGATGATCATGCCGCACTGGGCGCAGACGTCGCGCCCATAGCGAATCTGTGGAGGTCGTTCCTGCGACGACTGACACCCTGAGAGGCTCGCAACAAAGAGCACGACCAAGAACGCCCTGCGGGTCATTCTAACGCTCCTCGACGGCGAAAGATCGCGACGCTGAGCGCGAGGGCGAACACTGTCCATTCCGCAAGCAACGCGAGCAAGAACGGCACAAGCGCATCTCCGAATGCACGTAGCGCATACAGCCCCGCTGGCCCCAGGATCTCTAAGTCCCCCTGAACGAGCAAGACTGCGAGGAGCTTAAAGCTTTGCAGCGGGTTGAGCAGCGCTAAACCCAGAAGCTGCCCCACGCTGAGCCGGAGCACGAGCGCTGTGCCCATGACCCCAAGATCGCTCAAGAAGACTAAAAGAAGCCAAACGAACAGCGCTGTGCCCATCGCTGGTGCTCCCCTGCGCGCTAGCGCGGAGATCAAAAAGCCTAGTGCCAAGCTCATCAGGGCGAGCACTACGGTCAAGCCCCACAGCGCCAGATAGAGATCGCCTTGGACGAAGCCCCCATGCCAACTGATGAAAACCCCGCTTACGCCAAAGCCCGCGCTCAGCGCTGCTATCAAAGCTAGAGCGAGACCGAGATACTTCCCGATGAGCACTTCGGTGGCGCTGACAGGCTGCGCCAGGAGAAAGAGCAACGTGCCGCGCTCGCGCTCCCCGGCTAAGCTGAGCGCTCCTAAACTGAGCCCCATCAGCGGGACAATCAAGAGAATCAGATTGATAAGACTTGCTCCGGTGCGCCCAAAGCCAGCCACGCCATAGTGCCCGAGCGCGCTCAACCCCAGCCACACCAGCGCCGACGAGAGCGCGACAAAGACTAGCGCATAGAGCCATAGCCATCTATTGCGCCGCGCCTCGCGCAGCTCTCTTTGCATGAAAAGCAAAGTGTTCATAAGAGTCTGAGGCCCTCACCCCCGGCCCCTCTCCCGTCGGTGATGACGGGAGAGAGGGCCCCAATCTGCTCGATGCGCATAAGCCGTCCTTGCTCCAGCACCAGAACTCTGTCGGCTATCGCGAGGATCTCATCTTGGCGGTGCGACGAGAAGAGCAGCGTCTTGCCAGAGCGCTTGAGCTCTACGAGCAAGCGCAAGAGGTCTTCGCGGCTCTGGGCGTCTAAGCTTGCCGTCGGCTCGTCCAAGAGCAAGATCGGCGGATCGCCCAAGAGCGCTATAGCGAGCGCTAGGCGCTGCTTCATCCCGCCCGAGAGCGCGCCGATTCTCTTGCGCGAAAATTCGTCAAGCCCTAGACGCTGCATCACGTTGGGCACAGCCTCAGGTGAGACGCCCTTCAAGCGAGCGAAGAAGATAAGAGCTTCGTCAACAGTGAAGTCATCGGGGATCTGTATATGTTGGGGCACGAAGCCTATTAAGCGTCGCGCCTCTTTCCCATAACGGCGCGGATCGTGCCCGTCAAGCTCAATCGTGCCGTCATACTGCAGCAGCCCTAGCAGACAGTGCAAGACAGTGGATTTCCCTGCGCCATTGGGCCCCCACAGCGCGAGGGCTTCCCCCGTTCTCACCGTGAACGAGAGATCTTCCACAGCTGTGACGGGGCCAAAGCGCTTGGTCAGATTGCGCACAGTGATCTTGCCCTCACCCCGACTTGTATTCCTCTCTTGCCCCCTCACCCTTCTCCCCTCTCCCTCGAAGGGGCGAGGGGAGAGGGGGAGCAAGCGCAAAAATCCCCATCCGAAGCCAAAGATCGCCCCTATTGCGATGATGATCAACCCTCCTGTCACCACCTTCATCGAGATAGTGTTGGAAGCTCCAAAGTCCGCGAGAGCCAGAGCGGGCAGTGCCGGAGCCATCAACGGCTGCGGGTCAGTGAGCTTGGGCTGTGGCTGGAAGAGGGGCACCGCCCGCGCGGCAAACTCTAGCGCTTGGATCGCCGGGCTGTAGAGAAAGAGCCGCAGCTGTGGGTACCGGTCTATCAGATGCTCGAAAAGTCTCTCAGACTTATAAGCGAGATCACCCACGCCGTCGCCGTCGGCGTCATAGCCCAGATAATCCCCCCAGAAGTTCTTCGCCCACAAGTTGCCCTCAGGCTGACCTCCACCAGCGATGCCCACGTGCTCGAAATTCTCTATAAAGCTATTTTCGGAGAAGACGTCCCCGCGCACCGACGGCAGCATCATCACTGCGGTCTCATTGTACGCGAACAGATTCTTTCGGAAGAGCACCGGCGTCTTCACAGACGACGGCGAATTGTCTAGAAAGACCCCGACGCTGTTGTCAGCGATCACGTTCTCAGCGATAAGCGCGTCGTCGGTATCTTTAAGGCCAACACCGTAGCCGCTGGGGCCGCGATGGCCCATGAAGAGATTCTTCTGGATCGTGAGACCCTGACTATACATGGCGTAGACGCCCACGAAGTTCTTCAATAGCGTATTCTCTTCTATCTGTATCTCTTTGGCGTACATGAGATGGATGCCGTAGCGCCCGCCCGCAAAGTGGTTCTTGCGCAGGAGCACGGTGCGCGAATACCAGACGATGACGTCGCGGGCGTTGTGGGTCTGATTCTCTTCGACGGTGACGTCGGAGCTGTACCAGAGACGAATCGCATCGCCGCGCTCGGCTTCGGGGACGCTCAGTCCCGTGATTGTATTGCGACGGATGACGCTCCCCGGGGCGTTCTTGAGATAAATACCAAAGAGCACATGAGAGAGCGTATTCTCTTCTATGTGCGCGCGGGGAGCTTCGACCAAGATCGCTGAGTCTTCGTGGGCCAGGCTGCGCCCGGAGTTTCTGAGCACAAAGCCCTTCAGCGTGACATCCGGAGCGATGATGTGCACGAGGGTGCCCTGCCCTTGGCCGTCCAGTATCGCTCCTTCGCTGATCACAGCCAAGGGCTTGTCAATGATAATCGAGCCAGCGTAGACTCCCTGGGGCACGCGCAGGGTTGCTCCCGGCGGCGCAGAAGCGATCAAGTCTTGCAAGGCCCTCACCCCTGGCCCCGAGACGTTTTGGTGCAGCATCTGTTTCAGAGAGCGGTCGCACCAAAACGTCTCGCCCTCTCCCGTGGGTGAGCCACGGGAGAGGGGAGTGAGGAGAGCCACGCTCACAAGCAGCACACCCAGCGTTTTAGTCAGCTTCACGCAGCGCCTCCGATGGGAGCGTGATCAAGCCGATGCGAATGGGCATCTTCTGTTCTATCGCCTGGCGGATTACCCGACGGTAGTGTAAGCCTATAACGACCAAGAGCGAAGCTGCTATGGCGAGCCAAAAGCCAAGCTGAAGCTCGGCGACCGTCTTGAACTGTCCCACTGTGCCTACGCCAAGAACTGGGGGAGTAAACGGCGGGATGCGCAGCGGCGCACTTGGGTCTAGCTCGTGGCCGTACCGGTAGAGCCAGAAGTACATATCGCCCAAGAATATCACGGGGAAGAGCATGGCTGGCAGAGCAAGCACCGCGGCCCAACGCCGTCGCGTGTACGCAAGCGTACTGGCCAGCAGCGCTGCAGCACCAATCGCCAACGGCGCTAAGAACTTCTCGACTTGCGCGGCTTGGTTGAGCTTCTTCATCCCCACGTAGTGATTGAGATTGTCTACTTCCGTGACGTCTCCGGCTAGGTGTGTCACGTAGACGGAGACTTGCAGCCCTCCCGGATATTGGGGAGCCATGAGCGTCAGGCTCCAATAGGGAAAGAGCACCGAGAGCAGCAAGAGCCACGACGCGATAGTGAAGAAGACACGCGGGAACCGGAAGGGGTCCTCTGCCAGCCATGCTTGTAAACGCTTGCTCATAGCGTTACGGCTCCACTAGGAAGTACCCGACCATCTCGAGGTGCAGTGCCGAGCAGAACTCGGTGCAGTAGAACGTGAAGACGCCGCTCTGGTCTGCATCGAACTCGACCGTTCCGGTCTCGCCTGGCTCTAAACTCATGTGGATGTTATACCCGCCCAACGCAAACGCGTGCGAGGCGTCGCGCGCCCGCTCGATGTTCGTGATGTGCCAGATCACGTGATCGCCCTTTTTGACGGTGATGCGCTCTGGATAGAAGTGGCTGCGCACCGCGGTCATCCAAATTTCTACGATGCGGCGTCCGTTCTCGTAGCGCACTTCGACGCGCTCGCGGCCGGGTTCAGCCGCGTTGGGGTCTTTGGCCATCTTCACGGCGTTCCAGCCCACTTCGGGATAGACCTCAAAGGGCTTGAGCTTATCGGCTTTGATCATCTGGGCGTAGTGGGGTTCTGCAAGACCGATGGGCATGTCATAGAGCAATTGCATCTTCTCGCCGCTGATGTCTATAAGCTGGAAGTTCTGCGGGTGCAGCGGCCCCACGGGCGCGAAGCGATCTACGGACCATTTATTGAGGGCGACGACGTACTTGCCGTCGGGGGAGATCGTGTCGCCTTCGGCAGCAGCGATATGCCCAATATTGTAGTGCACGGGAAGCTTTTCCACGAGCTTCCACGGCTCCTTTCCGTCCTTGCGATACGGCCCGCCTAAAGACCATTTGGCCACGGCGCTGTCCAAAAACATCGAAGTATAGGCGTAGCCCTTGTCGTCGTAGACCGTGTGCAGGGGGCCTAAGCCCAGCTCGACTTGGGCTTCGACGACGTCTTCGAGCTTCAAGATGGGCACGCCATAGGGGTCGCGCTCGCTTGGCCCAGCAGCGATGGCTTTTTGAATCTTCTCAAACGAATAGACGGTGACATGGGGATCGAGCTTGCCCCCAACAGTGATATACTCCCCGCCGGGGGTGACGTCCACGCCATGCGGGCTTTTCGGCTCTGGAGCGAAGAAGAGAACTCCCGACTGAGCAGCCGTCTTGAGCCGAATGACGCGCATCCCGTTGGTCGTCTCGTATTGGCCGTTCTGGAGGAGCTCTTCGGCTTTCTTCCAATTGATTATGTGGAGATAGTCCATCTCGTTCTTGGCCGTGCCGGCTTCAAACGGGGGCTGGCCCTCCTCGATGCCGCCGGTGGCCATCTCGGAATTGAACGAGTTGCAGAAGACCCAGCCCTCGGAGGCTCTTTTGCCAGAATCGCACAGATCTTGCCAGTAGGGCGGCAACTCTATTTGGAACGAGCGCGCGGGATCGACGCGCCCTTGGGCACGATCAAAGGCCCAGAACGTAATAACCCCACGATATTTCTCTTTGTACTCGTTCAGCGTCGCGTACTCGAAGCCCAAGGGTGTCGCATACTGCGGGCCTTCGATGACGTATTCCGTGTTGGGGGTGACGAACCCGCCGCCGTGATCGCTGATAGCATTGGGGTTCTTGAGAATCTGTTTGGTCTCAAAATCGCGCAGGTCAATGACGGCGAGCCGGGCGTTCGCCTTGTCGTTAATAAACAGAAACTGCCCGTCATACTCGCCGTTGGTCTCGGAGAGCGCGGGGTGGTGCGTATCGCCCCAGAGGATGGGCTTGCCGTTGAGCGCGCCTCCTGCGAGGACCTCCATCGTCTCTTTCTCGCCGTAGCCGTAACCCTGCCACGGTTCAGGCGTGAAGACGCCGATCACTTTCAGCAAGCGCATAGAGGGAACCCCGATGACCAGCACTTGTCCGGAGTGTCCCCCTGAAGCAAACAGAATATACTCATCGAGTTTGCCTGAGGGGACATAGGTCTTGAGAGCCGCTGTGATGTCATCCGGAGTGAGGCCGCGCGCTTGCGCGACCTGAAGGGCATCGGTGGGCAACCCCGCTTGGGGCGTTTGAGCTGTTTGAGCCGTCTTGGGTGCTTGTCCGCCACACCCTACAAGAGAGAGACCGAGAACAACAAGGGCGACGAACGCCGTCGAGCTTTTCATAGCTATCTCCTCCTTGCAATTTTGTGTTGAGTTGTTTCACGCAGCGCGTGAGCGAGGTCTGCCAGGGTCGTCCCCTGAAGATACTCTCTGATCTGGTCGCGCACCGGCTTCCACCGAAAGTGATGGGGGCAGGGATACTGCTCATTACAGCCAGCAAGGCCGATGACACAACGCCCAAGCGAATCAGTGCCGTCAATTGCTTGAACGATCTCATAGAGCGTGATGTGAGAAGCTGGGCGAGCTAGGGCAAATCCCCCATGCGGCCCTCGCGTCGAAGAGAGAATCCCTGCGCGGGTCAGCGTCTGGAAGACTTTGCCCAGAAAGTGCTGGGGAATCCCCTCGCACTCAGCAAGTTTCTTCACCGACCTAGGCCGATCCGACTCCGTCTGGCTGAGCGCCAGTTGCGTCAGCGCACGGATCGCATATTCAGCAGCACTGGAGTAGAGTATCGCCATAACTCAGATATTCAGACCTTGATATCTGAATTATGGCGCAAGAAAAAGTGCCTTGCAATGATCCACGTCATGCTATAATCTGATATGACGCATACGAGCTTAGGCGCATCCCCTTCTCTCACAACGCTATAGCGGAACCCTAGGGCACTTCGAGAACTGTGCTCAAGGAGATCTCCGTCGAGTTCGCCAAGTACGCTGCTCGGCCGAGCCCCTCCAGCTTGCTCGACCCCGACTGCTCCACCGTCACCGTGTAGACCCACTCATGCGAGCCGCCCTTCTGAAGCTGCAAAAGCATAAACTCCAAGTCTTCGGGCGAGCTGAGGGCATAGGGTAGAATCTCTCGCCAGTAGATATACTCGATGTCGTGCTTCGCTGTCACTTTGATCTTGATCTGCAGGGTTTCACCAACCTGAAAGGTTCTGTTAGGGAGGATGCGCTCGACAATAACGAGATCGTTCTCGGCGCGCTCGACGCGAAACTCCGGGGGCGGCGGCGCCAAAACCGTGATCTCCGTGCGCGCGGTCCCCGTCTGACCCGCTTTATCGTAGACCGTCAACTGAACTGTATACTTCCCGGGTTTATCGAACGTTGGTTCGATCCGTAGCCCCGTAAACTCACGGCCATCACTGAGACTCCAATGCGCGAGCACAATCCCGTGATCGTCCGTTGAGGACGAGGCATCGAGCGTCACAGTTAGCGGTGCAACCCCAGAGCGCTCACTCTGACACGCAGAGCACTCTAGAGAGATCACCGCGGCAGGGGGTCGGTCAGGCTTTTCGCCAATCTGAATGGGTTGCGTGCACCCGCTGAGCATCGCTACTGCGAGCGCGAGCACGCTGTACTTCCAAGATTTCATAATCTCCTCCTCTCACAGTCTCTTAAGCTTATACTACTGTGAGACAGGCCTACACAGTACCCCCAGAGTGCAAAGACAAGCGTGACGTTCGTCACGTGGGGGTGTTACCCTGACCCCCTCCCCACGTCAGGGGAGGGAATTTGGCATAGGGCACTCTTTTTGGATACAATGCCAAAAATTCTAAAGCCGGAGGAGGGGCTATGAAAAAGATCGAACTGGTCACTGCGGTGTCGCAGCGGACGGGCGTGCCCAAGGAGACGGTATTAAAATCCCTGAACGCAGCGTTAGCTGTGATCGTCGAGACTATGGCGCGTGGAGAGGAGATCAGACTGAAGCGATTCGGGACATTTTGTGCCCGCCCGCGCCGGTCCACCCAGCGCAGCCACCGCTTTACCCATCAGCTCATCGCTGTCCCAAGCAAGGCCATGCCGCGCTTCTACCCGAGCAAGATCCTCAAACAGCTTGTTGCCGACCGCCTCACGGTCGTCCAGCTGCCCAGCGGACGCCTCACCATCCGCCCTCGGGAGAGCACACAGCTTTAAAGGCGGCGGAGGAACTGCTCGGCTTCGTCGGCATAGGAATGGAACGGATCAGCAAGGACGAGCGTGCGCTTGGGTTCAACGAAGACCCCGTCCCACTCGATCATATACTCTCCCACGGCGCGAGTGCGCAGGCCGCGCACGATCCGGGCGCGCCCGCACGCACGAGTGTCTGAGGGCGCTTCTTCTAGCGCCCGCGCGATCGCCCGTTCGCTCACGAGCCGCCGCCGCTGCGGGAGCGCATAGTACAGCCCTTGCTCCGGGTCAATATTATGATATTCCAAATCCAGACTGTGCAGGGCTTCATCCTGCCAGCTCAGCCCCTCGCTCTCTGTAAAGAGCTGGAGCATCTTCAGCTTGGCGACCCAGTCGAGCCGGTCTGCAAGCTCTAAGGGGTCGCGCTCCAGAGCGTCGAGGGTCTCTTCCCACTCGCGCAGCACTTCGTCGGTTTCGCTATCGCGCCCCGAGAACCTCCGTTGGGCGGCTTGCAGATAGAGGCGCTGCAAATCTATCGCCGAGATAGTTGCCCCGTTCTCGCGCTTCACCAGCCAGCGATGGCTCGCGTCACGCGAAATCTCTTTCAAGGCGCGCAAGGGCATAGCGAGTTCTACTCCCGACGGCACAGCTTGTTCCTCCAGCAAGTCTAACACTAAAACAGTTGTGCCCAGCTTGAGAAACGTCGCATACTCTGATGGGTTGGCCTCACCAAAGAGCAAGTGTAACCGTGGGCTGCGCGACAGCTCGTACATCTGGTCCCATTTGGGATTGATGAGCGCTCGGCTGAATCGCACTCGCCCGGAGACCGTGTGTAAGATATGATCAGCGCGCTGCGAGAGCTGAAAATCTACAGTCGGATCGGGTTCGACCCCATAAGCCGAGTCCACGAAGACAGAATCGGCTGTATGGCGCGCCGTGGTCTTTGCTGGCCACGCTGTCGTGAGCCGATGGCCGCCGACTCGGCCTGCCCCAGCGAAGATCTGTCGTGTTACTAAGAATGGCACTAATTTATCTAACGCATGGCGCCACGAGAGCGACTCCGGGTTCACTGAATAATTCTCGTGACACCCAAACGTATGTCCCGCAAAGTGATCGACGCTGTTATTATAAAAGCTGACTTTTTCGTGGAGGTTCAGCTGGCGTAGGATTTTGAGAATGAGCCGTTGGCCAGCTCGCTCATAGGCGATCAAATCTCGGAGAGAGCGACACTCAGGGGTGGCGTATTCCAAGTGCGAGCCCACAGCGTCGATATAGAGACGGCCCCCGTTTATTAAAAAGCCCCCGGCTTCGGCAGGCTCAAAGTACATATCGCGGGTGTGCAGGTCGAGCAACCCCCACGTCTTATCGTGAAAGACCGCGTTTTTGACGCGCTCCACCACTTCTTCGTAGGGGCCAAGTTTAGGGTCGCGCACCAAGCACCCAAATTCTGTCTCCAGCCCGACGATCCGATGCTGCATCGCTCACACTCCACCGTTCATTCTAGATTAGCTGATCAAGGCCGATCTGGCAAGAACGGCCTCAGCTCGTCTGCGCCCAAAAACCGAAAGCGCCGCTCGCGCGGCGAGTCGCGCTCCAGCAGAGCGGCTTCGACTGTGCCCGTCTTCAACGCCTCTGCCAATATGGTGCGCCACTCGGCTTCGCTCGCTGAAGACGCTTCGCGGTGACCAACAGCCCACGCTTCCAGCGCCAGCTCGATGGCCGCATCGCGCTTCAGAACCCTCTTGGTGTTTCGAGCCGAGCAAACGCGCTCCATCGCCTCACGAGCGCCTTCCGTGCCCGCCGCAACTCCACAGCGATGCGTCAGCGAAAACTCCCCGTCGTAGTTGAGCAGATAGAAGAGATCGCTCTCAGGGGTATCACCCACTTGTGCGAAGAGGCCGCGCACGACCAGGGGCAATCGTAACGGGTCGCTGAAGCTGCGCTTCATCGCCGGACTGAGAGCGACCCCCACGACTCGCTGAATTGAGACGTCCTGGGGGCTGCGCGCGAACCCCTCGGCGTGCGCAAAGTCTACAGCGATCTGACGAATTGTCTCCAAATCGGCTTGGTTGCCCAGCCCCGCAAACGCCAATCTATCGTAGATTTCAAAGATCTTCTGCTGGGCGCGGCGCACCGTCACTAACAACACCCCTTCGTGGCACGAAAGCCCCACCACCGGGCTGCCCTCGCGCAGCCGGTCTTCGACGTAGTCGGCCTTCTGTCTGAGAGTCTGCTGCCAGTCGTAGGGGGTAAATGCCATAGTCACTCGTTGAGCACAGTTTTCTGAATAGCACGCAGGGTCTCTTCGGGAACGTCAGAGACGCCTGCGGCGGTCACGGTCTTAGCCAGGGGTAAATACTGGCGAATCCCACCGGTTGCGGTGTCTAACGACGCCGCGATATCTAACAACAAGAGCGTCTCGTGCAGAGCTTCGTCGAGCGTCATCGTATGAAACGGGCCTTTAGTGCGCACGATGTACTCAAACGACCCGCGGATGCGTTCGGCACCAGAGCCAGCGGCGCCAAATTCGCGGCTCTCAAAGCGCGCCCCCATCACGTCATAGAAGAAGATGCGCCCCTCGTTCTTCTTTTTGTCGAATGCGCTGACGATGGGCAGAAATCCCCCAATCCCCTGGAGGGCACCAGGGAGAGAACGACTCAACACACGCGAAACCTCGGAGAGTTTGCCTTCCAGGCTCATCTCTTGGAGCTGGCTGCGCGCGTAATACTTAAACGAGTGCTGCAAGAAGCGCACGGCTTCAAACGCTGCCGCGTAGGAGCCCGCGATAGCGATGAGCGTCTCGTCGTCGAGCTTTAAGATTTTTTCAGCTTCTTCGTAGAAGACCGCGCCCCCTGCAGTAGCGCGGCGGTCGGCGACATTTAAGACGCCCTTGTCGAACTTCACGGCGATGATTGTTGTGCCATGGGCAGCACTAAGAGAATCGGGCGGAGGGGTTTCAAAGATAGGCCAGCGAACCCCGTGGGCTTCGAGCAGCTTGGCGAAGTCACCGTGACTCATTAGAGATTACTCTCCGCTGCGCTGACGGTAGCGTTGGGCTTGACGCGGGTCGACCCGCCGCATCCGCTCTAAAAGCCTCTCTGTGTCTGGCTTGGGCACGTTGGGCGTGCGCGGCCCCTCATCCCCAGGCTTGGTCACTGGGTCTTGCGGAATCGGCTTGACAATCCTCTCCGGCATAGGCTCTACCTCCTTACTGTTCATTGACCACTAGCCACCGCTGTTATGATACCCCAAAGTTCGCGCGGCGTCGAGACCCCCTCCACCACGCGAGTGAGGGTCCCCACCCGACCGTCCACCAGTGAGCGCAGATCGAGCGCAAACTCTTGTTCGCCTTGCACGAGCGTGATCCGCCCCCAGTTGAGCGCACGGATCGCCGAAGAGAACTTCCGCACGCACAGCCCACGAATGTACGCACGGGTATCTCGTGGGGGATGACGCATCGCGCGCGCGATCTCGTCTTCCGTAACGATCCGACGCATTGCCCCTTGGTTTTGTAACTCATGGAAGAGACCGCGATTGGGGTCGAGAGCATGATACTCCAAGTCGAGGCTGCGCACGATCTCATCGCGCCAGCTTAGCCTCTCTGACTCGATAAAAGCGTGAAGCAGCTTGCGCTTGGCGACCCAATCGAGCCGGTCAGCGCAGCGCATGGGGTCGGCTTCGAGATCGTCGAGCACGGTCTCCCACTCTTTCAGCAGCCACCCTGTCTCGGCGTCGCCATGAGGGAATACTTCTTGAGCAGCTTTGAGATACGCGCGCTGGACATCAAGGGCTGAGAGAGTCTCTTCTTCAAGCTCGACGCGCCAGTGATAAGCTTGATCGCGCGAGAGCTCTTTGAGGGTTTTGATAGGGTCTTTGAGGGTCCCTGGCGGGCCGTAGCCCGCTTCGAGTGTTGCTATGACAAGCGCTGTCGTGCCGACCTTGAGGGCGGTTGCGTACTCGCTGAGGTTCGCGTCGCCGCAGATGATATGGAGCCTTCGATAGAGTCGCTCGTCGGCGTGCGGCTCATCGCGACTATTGATGAGGGGGCGGCGGTCGAGCGTGTCCACGCTGCACAGCTCTGCGAAAAAATCAGCACGCTGCGAGAGCTGAAAGTCGACCCAACTATTCTCGCTCCCGACACGACCGGCTCCTGTGAAGAGAATGCGCGTTACCAGAAAGGGCAGCAGCCCCGCTATGAGCCGTTCAAACGGGAGTGCCCGTGAGACTAAGTAATTCTCATGGCAGCCGAAGCTCATCCCGTGATAATCTATGTTATTTTTGAAGATCGAGACGGCACGGCCTATCTTGTGGGAATACGCTTGTGCAGCCGCCCAGACGATGCGTTCGCCGGCTTTGTCGTGGGCGATAAGCTCCCGCAACGACCGACACTCGGGAGTGCTGTATTCGGGATGTCCGTGATCGTGATAGAACCGCGCGCCATTAGATAAGACTCTATCGGCGTGGTCTTCGGAGGCGCTCAAGTGTCTGCGCGAGGGCTTTTCGTAGCGTTCGTCTTTGGGGTTGATAGTTAACGCTGGGGCGCGCCAGCCGCGAGCATCTCGAAGCGGGTCTTCATCGCGATAGTCCCAGGGCTGGGCAAAGAGTTCAGAGTAGCTCTGCACAAGCGCGCGGGCTTCGTCGACTAAATCGGTGACGTCCACGCCCTCTACGAGAATGCCGTATTCGGTCTCGATGCCGAGCAAGCGATCCATATTAGTTATTATGCCAGAGGGTAGTGTATCTGTAAAGGGTGCAGCAAGAAGAGCGCTCCCTGGGCGAGAGTGGGCGTCTGCCCCTTAACCTTGAGTAGTAAGCTTAATTTTTCTATAATCGCACTCTATGCGCAGACGCCGTAACTCCATCATCGAGCCGATCAGCGAGCTGAATACGATTACAATCCGTGACACCGGCGAGCCGTTGGTCAAGCTCAATGGACTCGACCCGCGCATTGTCGTCCTGCCCGATTGGCGCACCCATGAGCCCCAGCAGCTCTTCGCGCGCAGAACTGTCGCCAAAATGCTCCAGAAAGCCGCACGGCTCCTGCCCAAAGGCTATAAGCTTGGCGTCTTCAGCGCCTATCGCTCTCTCGAAGAGCAAAAGAGAATCTATC
>JBKBIX010000025.1:0-16611 GCA_046293845.1 Bipolaricaulia bacterium
CAGGCCGGCGAATGCGTACAGTCCAGACGAAGTCTGGCGAAGATGAAGCCCACGCGCAGCGTGCAGGCGAAGCCTGGGCGGGGGTGGCGGAACTGGCAGACGCGCAGGACTTAGGATCCTGTGGGGCAACCCGTGGGGGTTCGAGTCCCCCCCTCCGCAGAAACGATCTACTATCGTACAGGTTCTGCAAGCTGCGCTACTGTCCCCACCACAGCTTGCACGATCCGCCTTGCGTAGGAGAGATTCACCGCTTCGAGCGTGTCCCCCGTCGTGTGATAGTACGGATTGAAATCCTCAGTCTCGCCCAGCTCCGTGTCTTCAATGAGCAAGACCGCCGGATACCCCTGTCTTGCAAACGACGCGTGATCGCTCCACGGCGGCGCTTGATCGGGCACCTCCGGCGCAAGCGCTAAGCCGTAGTGATTGGTCGTCGCCATGAGCAACTGCGCAAGCTGAAACGAGTCTTCATCGGGGGCTTGAATCTCGAAGACCCCGTTGTCGTCGCTGTCGTAGCCGATCATGTCCATATTAAAAACGCCCAGAATCTGCGCCCCTTCGCGCTTGAGCCGCCCTGCGTAGAACCGACTGCCCACAAGCCCCTGCTCCTCCCCCGTAAAGAGCACAAAGTAGATAGAACGCTTGAACTTATACTGGCTCAAGACACGCGCGGCTTCGAGCACCCCAGCGCTACCGCTGGCGTTGTCATCGGCTCCTGGGGCGACTCGACTCGATCGGACTCCCTGCGCGACACTGTCTAAGTGCGCAGTAATTAAGATAATCTCTGGGCTTTCGGGGTCTGCTCCCGGCAAGACGGCCTCGACGTTATACGACAGTCCCGTCCGGCAGGAGAGCGAATACGGGTCGAGCTTCGTCTGCAAGCCAAGCTTCTCGAAGTATTGGCGTGTGTACTCGACAGCGCGATCGATCGCTGGGCCATCACATGCCCAGCGTGACCCCTGGGCGTTGCAGGCTTCCCCACCCTCGGCAGACTGCAACTGACAGATGTGCTCGCGCAATTGAGCTTCTTGTATCTGTTCGATCACTTGCGCGATGAACGGGTCTTGCGGCTGCAGCCATGCCTCTACTGAGTAGGGCTGAGCTTGCCAGAACAATCCCAGCGACACCGCGACGACACCGAGAAGAACTCGCTTCATAGAGAGACTCACCTCGTAGGGACTATTTTGACGATTTTGGGCAAAATGTCAAGGCTTTCGCCAAAGATGCGCACGCTCAGAGTTTTTTGTAAAATCGAAAAATTCCCTAGCACGATCTGCGTCGTGTAGAGCGTAGTGATAGGAGGAAGCTTGTCGTGAAGGCAGCACCAGAACTTAAACATGTGCTTGAGCACGCCCACTGGAACCTCGAGCCACCGGCCCTGTATGAAAAAGCTATTAAAGCTGACGAAGCGCGCCTGGCTCACAGCGGCGCGCTCGTCGCCTACACGGGTCGCCACACCGGACGCTCTCCCCAAGATAAATTCATCGTCAAGGAACCCAGCAGCGCCGAGAGAGTCTGGTGGGGCCCCGTCAATACGCCCATCAACCCAGAGCAGTTCGATCAGCTCCACGAGCGCCTCTGCGCCTATCTGAAGACGAAAGAAGTCTTCGTGCAAGATTTAGAAGTCTGCGCCGCACCGCGCTATCGCACTCCCATTCGGGTTATCACGGAATACGCTTGGCATAGTCTCTTCGCGCGCAATCTCTTCCTACGATCTCGGCGGGAGAATCACGATCCCCAGATCACCGTGATCTGCGCCCCATCGTTTCATGCTGTTCCTGAGCGCGACGGCACGCGCTCCGAGACGTTTATTATCTTGCATCTGGCGAAGAAGATCATTCTCATCGGGGGCACGCCCTACGCCGGGGAGATCAAAAAGTCCGTCTTCACGCTGTTAAATTATCTCTTGCCCCAGCAGGGCGTCCTGCCCATGCACTGCTCAGCCAACCAAGGCGCAGATGACCAGACCGCGCTCTTCTTCGGGCTTTCCGGCACGGGCAAGACGACGCTCTCCACCGATCCTGACCGTCCCCTCATCGGCGATGACGAGCACGGCTGGTCCGACGAGGGCGTCTTTAACTTCGAAGGCGGGTGCTACGCGAAAGTGATCGGGCTGCGCCGCGAGAGCGAACCCGAGATCTATCATGCTGTCCATCGGTTCGGCACGATCTTGGAGAACGTCGTCTTGGAAGAGCCCGCTCGCACGATCCGCTTCGACGACGCCTCGATTACTGAGAATACACGGGCAGCCTATCCCATCGAGTTCCTGCCCCATATCAATCCCACGGGCACCGGGCCGCATCCGCGCACGATCTTCTTCTTGACATACGATGCGTTCGGGGTGCTGCCCCCGATCTCGCTCTTGCGTGACGACCAAGCGATCTCGTATTTTCTGCTGGGGTACACCGCGAAAGTCGCAGGGACGGAGCGCGGCGTGGCTGAACCCACAGCGACGTTCAGTCCCTGCTTTGGTGGGCCATTCTGGCCCCTGCCCCCGCAAATCTACGCCCAGATGCTGCGCGACAGGATCGCTCGCGCCGGCGCGAAAGTCTGGCTGCTCAACACGGGCACGACCGGCGGGCCGTATGGCGTCGGGAAGAGAATCTCTCTCCCGTACACGCGCGCGCTGGTGCGCGCAGCTCTCGACGGATCGCTGGAGCGCGTCCCATTTGAAGGAGACCCGTATTTTCGCTTGCATTTCCCTGCCTACTGCCCTGGGCTGCCAGCCTTGATCACCAATCCCAAGACGACGTGGAAAGATGCGAAAGCATATGCTGCTAAAGCCCAAGAGCTCGCACAACTTTTCCAAGACCAGTTGAAGCACTATAATACAGAAAGGGGCTCGCTATGAACACTGAAGCGACATTCTCTCGCGGCTTAGAGGGCGTCATCGCCGCTGAGAGCGCTCTCACGTATATTGACGGACAGAAGGGGATTTTAGCGTATGTCGGCATTCCCATCGAAGAGCTAGCTGAGCACTCGACATTTGAAGAAGTAGCGTTTCTATTGCTGCACAAGCGGTTGCCCACACGCGCCGAGCTCCAGCAATTCAACGACGAGTTGGTGAATCACCGCCCCTTGCCCGCGTCGGTCATAGATATCGTGAAGGCCTTGCCGCACCACGCCTCACCGATGTCGCTGCTGCGCACAGCGATCTCTGCGTTAGGACACTTTGATCCCAATGCCGATGACGTCTCGTCCTCAGCGTTGCGGGAGAAAGCGATCAAACTGATCTCTCAAATGGCCACGCTCACAGCGGCCATCGGGCGACTCCGTCAAGACCGAGAGATCATCCCTCCCGATTCAACGCTCTCCCACAGCGCCAACTTTCTCTATATGCTCACGGGCAAGAAGCCCGACCCGGCAGCAGCGCGTGTCTTCGACGTCGTGCTGATCTTGCAAGCCGATCACGAGTTTCCCGCGTCAACCTTTGCGAGCTTGGTCGTCGCTTCGACCCTCAGCGACGTCTACTCCGCGATCTGCGCGGCGCTGGGAGCGCTGAAAGGCCCGCTGCACGGTGGGGCCAACGAGCAAGTCGTCAAGATGATCTTAGAGATCGGCGATCCCTCGCGGGCCGAACAGTATATCCGCGAAAAACTCGCGCGGCGCGAGCGCATCATGGGCTTTGGGCACCGCGTCTATAAGACATACGATCCTCGCGCGCGCGTCCTCAAACACTATTCGCAGAAACTCGCGCACCAAGCCAAGGACGCTCGCCTCTTCGAGATAGAAGAGATTGTAGAAAAGACGGTCATTGATGCGCTCGGAGCCAAGGGGATCTTCCCCAATGTAGACTTTTACTCCGGCACGGTCTGTTATTATTTAGGCATCGAGCCGGCGCTGCTCACCCCGATCTTCGCGGTCAGTCGCATTGCGGGCTGGATGGCGCATATTATCGAGTATGTTGCAGACAATCGGCTCTTCCGCCCGACGACGCGCTATGTGGGGCCGCCGTTGGGAAGCTACGTCCCTCTAGAGAAGAGACCTTAGATCAAATTCTCTTTCAGCCTGATCTCGAACGGCTCAGCGATCTTGCTCAAGTTCTCGCGGTCACGCAGATAGATCTTTGGGCCTTGCAGATCGATGTAGCCGCGCTCTTTAAATAAGCTGAGCGTGCGGATGGCTGTCTCCGTCGAGATCCCTGCAAGCTCGGCAAGCTCCGAGCGCGACAGATCCACCCCAACATAGACCCCCCTCTCTTCGGAAGTCCCGTAGACCTGCGCCATCATCAGCAGGAGCCGTGCGACGCGTTCGTCGCTCCCCTCATAGCTTGTCTCGATCAAGCGATCTTGAAAGGCTTTAATCTCGCGCGACAACTTCTCTATAATCTTGAGAGCAACAGAGGGATGTCTCTCCAAGAACGACACAAACGGCTCGCGTTGATAGAAGTTCATCCTCGTCGGTTCGAGCGTCTGAGCGTATGCCGTGTAGACCTCACGATCAAACATAGTTTTTTCCCCCAGCATCTCGCCGGGGCCTAATAATTTGAGAATCTGCTTCTTCCCCTGAGGGGAGTGCTTGGCCAATTTCACCTTCCCCGTGCAGATCACATAAAAACCGAACGCCGGCTCGCCCTCTTGAAAGATGAGCTCGCCCTTGTCATAGGAGACCGGACGCGCCATCGCCCGAAGCTCTTTGATGCCCTTCTCGTCCAGGTCCGAGAAGATCCATGAGCACTCGCCGCGACACTCTGCCGGATGCCCGCCTGTGATCGCCATAGTGTAACACCTCCTTCTAGATTATCCCAATCTGTGTTATTCTTCAAAGACGCCCAGAGCGCGGAACCGCTCCGCACGCATTTGCACAAGGCGTTCTGGAGCTACGCTCTTCACGGCTCTCAAGTGGCGCTGCCACGCTTCGCCCAGAAGCTGAGCAGCGTGGAGGGGATCAAGATGCGCTCCGCCAGCAGGCTCTGGGATGATCTCATCAATGACACCAAGCTGCAAGAGATGCGGCGCGGTCAACTTGAGCGCCCGTGCGGCTTGGGGGGCTTTCGTGGCATCGCGGAAGAGAATGGCCGCGCAGCCTTCGGGCGTGATCACCGAATAGATCGCGTTTTCTAGCATTAAGATGCGATCTCCTACCCCCAGAGCTATCGCGCCGCCGCTGCCCCCCTCGCCAATGATCGTCACGATGATGGGGACGCGCAGATGGAACATCTCATAGATATTTTGGGCGAGCGCGCCACCGATGTTGCGCTCCTCCGCGCCGATGCCCGGATAGGCCCCTGGCGTGTCGATGAGCGTGAAGATCGGAAACCCAAAACGCTCCGCGAGCTTCATCACGCGCAGGGCTTTTCTGTACCCTTCGGGATGGGGCATCCCGAAGTTTCTCTTGACGTTTTCGGTGGCATCGCGCCCCTTCTGCGTGCCCACGACGACTACCGTCTCTCCAACAAAGCGCGCCAACCCCGCGACAATCGCGGCATCATCCCCATAGAGCCGGTCACCGTGCAGCTCATAGAAATCTTCCATCAAGAGTTTTATATAATCGAGCGCATAGGGGCGCTGGGGGTGGCGCGCGAGCTTGACCCGCTCCCAGTCATCGAGTTCTGTCGGAGCCGGCGGTGCCTGAAGGGCCTGCAGCGCCGCGAGCTTCGCTTCTAATCGCGCGATCTCTTCAGAAAGATCGAGCCCGTTGCGGCTCAGCTCTTTGAGCTGCTCGATCTGCCTGTGCAGCTCCTCAATGACGCGCTCGCTCATACGAAGAACTTCAGCACTCTGATCAGTTCGTCGCGCAGGCTCTCGCGCTTGACGACGTTGTCCACAATCCCGTGCTCAAACGCAAACCGATCCGTTTGCAAATCTTCGGGCAGGTCCTGCTTGAGCGTCTGCTGGATGACCCGTCTCCCCGTAAACCCGATGAGCGCACCCTTCTCGGCGAGCGTGATATCTCCCAAGCTGGCGATGCTCGCTTCCACCCCAGCTGTGGTCGGGTAGGTCATGATCGAGATGAACGGCACCCTGGCGTCAGCGAGCTTCTTGCGGCACGCGGAGGTCTTGGCCATCTGCATCAGCGATAGAATGCCCTCCTGCATACGGGCGCCGCCGGTCGCCGAGATCAGAATAAACGGGACGCGCTCTTGCGCCGCACGCTCCATGCCGTGACAGATCTGCTCGCCCATCACTGAGCCCATGCTCCCCCCAATGAACCGAAAGTCCATCACCGCTAAGATAACGGGATACCCGCCGATCCGCGCCCGCCACACGATGATCTCGTTGGCTAAGCCCGTCTCTTCTTGGGCCTTCTTGATCTTTTCGGGGTAGGACTCCCCGTCTTCGTCTACAAAGCCCAACGGATCTGCCGCGACAATCGGGCGCGAGATGTCCTCGAACGAATCCGGGTCAGCTAAGAGCTGAATGCGCTCAAGCGCCGTGAGAAAGAAATACTCCCCGCACTTGGGACAGATATTGTTATTCTCGCGGACTTTCTTTTTAAAGACGAGCTCGTTGCACGCCTTGCACTTCATCCACAAGGCTTCGTCGTCCTTGCGCTCGATGCGATCAAGCTCGACTTTGAAATACTTCTTGCCAAAGAGCGCCATCGTGATCTCTCCCTGTGCCCGCTTGCACCCGTGTCTCAGTCTATTATATCATAAATTTGATGAGGCGAGTGAACTGGACGATCACGGAGCAGCAACACCACGCGCTGAAGAAGCTCTCGCAGCAGACGGGGTTGTCCATCTCCGAGTTAGTCCGGCGCGCTTTGGACAAATATATCGGGCTGCTCGGCGAACGCGCCGACCAGACGACAGAGAAGCCAGAGAACGAGCCGGCACCCCAAGGAGCATTCCATGACATCAAGAAATAAATTTCATATCGCTACCCCAGAGGAGATCAAGGCTGGCCGCGTCACGGATATCTACTTTCAGCGCGCTCGCCAGATTCTTCAGAAGAAGAATATTGACAAGCGCGTGCGCCTGGAAGTCACGATGAAAAAGCGCTTCCCCGAGGGCTGGGACTGGGGTGTGCTCTGCGGGCTGGAAGAAGTGATCAATCTCTTACAAGACATCCCCGTTGACCTGTGGGCACTCCCCGAAGGGACTCTTATACACGTGCACGAGCCGGTCTTGATGATCGAAGCGAACTATCGAGATTTTTCAGTCTATGAGACGGCGGTGCTGGGGCTGCTCTGTCAAGCGAGCGGGATCGCGACGAAAGCCGCACGCTGCGTCAAAGCTGCTGAAGGGCGCCCCATCTATAGCTACGGCGTGCGCCGTATGCACCCGGCGATCGCGCCCATGGTCGAGCGCGCTGCGTATATTGGGGGGTGCGCAGGGGTCTCTAGTATCGTGGGCGCAGAACTTTTGGGCATCGAGCCGTTTGGCACGATCCCCCACGCACTGATTTTGATCTTAGAAGACTCGACGACGGCGTCATTGATGTTCGACGAAGTTATCGAAAAGACTGTGCCGCGCATCGTCTTGATAGACACGTTTGGCGACGAGAAATTTGAAGCGCTCGAGAACGCAGAACTGCTCAAGGGCAACATCGACGCGGTGCGATTAGATACGCCCAGTTCGCGCCGGGGGGATATGCTGGAGATCGCGCGGGAAGTCCGGTGGGAGCTGGACACGCACGGCTACGAGAAGATCAAGATTTTTATCTCCGGTGGCATAGATGAGGACGTCATCCCCCAGCTGAACGAAGTTGCGGATGCCTACGGGATCGGCACAGCGATCAGCAACGCGCGGGTCTGCGACTTCGCCATGGACATTGTTGAGGTTCAGCAATCCGATGGGCAGTGGGAGCCCGCAGCGAAGCGCGGCACGCGCAGCGGCGCGAAGCAGCTCTGCGTCTGCGATGAGTGTGGGCACCGCGAGGTCTATCGGTGGGGGCGGGAGCCGCGCCAGTGCCCCAGGTGTCTTGCGAAATGGGAGCCGCGCCTCAGACAATATCTCGACACGGGGAGGCTCACCCAGACCCTGCCATCAGCTCACGAGATTCGCAATTATGTGCTGGAGCAATTGCCCAGACATACGTCTTGAGCTAGAGCGATCGTTCATTTGACAAGCCCGAGAGAGGCATCGTGGGTGGCTCTGACGGCTTGGGTTCAAGCCCCAACACCTTGCGCACCAACGGGTTTCGCCTATCTAAGCGATAGCCCTCGATCTCACGGCTCTCGCCCGGATAGTATTTGAGGATGAGTCTCCCATCGCGCTTGATGCGCTCGAAGAAGTCGCGCGCCTCCGTCCACGCGCTGAAGTTGAAGTCTGTCTGCTCCATGAGCTTGTCAATCACGAGCTTCCAGCCAATATAGTGATACGTCCCTTCCAAAAGCTCACGCTCCAGCCGATCGAAGAGCTTGATGAATTTTTCGAGACGCTCGTCTATAGCCGTATCGGCATTGAACGGCACATAGACGGCGACGTCCTTGAGCACCTGGGCGACGGTGCCCTCCAGCCCACAGACGAGCACTTCCTTGCCGAAGTCGTTGCGGGCGAGATTGACGACATCTAAGAAGATCTTATCTCCGGTGAGCAGCACATAGCGGCTGATCTCCTTGCGGAACGCGAGCGTCCGCAGGACGTCTACGGCCATGCGCATGTCTATTTTATTTTTCGTGGGGCGGCCCTCACGGTCGCGATCCTTGGGGACGTTGATCGCCTGGACGCCCTCGTTATCGAGATCGAGCTTGAAGTGTTCGGGGTAAGTGAGTTCGCTGAAGTCCGCGTAGACATTGATGAACTTGACACCCCCGAAAGACCGGGCTTTTTCCACGAGTTCATCGGCGGTCAGTTCGCGTCCGTATTGATGCCGAAAACCGATATAGATATTCTCCAAGTCGACAAAGACGGCAGTTTCCGGTTGTCCATTCATAGAAATTCCTCCTTGTTTTGAGAGACAATCGCGAGTCTGTTCAGTTGTCAAAGATCACGGTGTCATTTCATTATAAAAAGCCCCTTCAAAAAGTCAAATGTAGGAGTATCGCCTTGCCTTCACCAGCCTCGTCAATCGCTTGTTGAAGAGACTGCCCCGGTCGACCGTGTCACCGTGCAGTCTATGTGCGCTCCTAGCTCTTGTCAACTCCCAAAAACTTCCGGCGCTATGGCTGGGGCGGCTAAGAACTCCACGATCGCTCTGTGGACTTCTTCAGGGCGCTCGCGCGGCGCCCAGTGGCCACAACCAGAAATGACAAAAAGCCGCGCGTTCTTGAAGAGCCGCTGCGCACGCCGCACAGCTTCGACGGGCACAACCCGATCACGCTCCCCGTGAATGAGCAGCACTGGGGCTTCGATGCGCGATAGCTCGCTGAGGAAGTTCGTCTTAACTCGATGCCACGAGATCTCGTCGCGCAACCATCGTGCGAAAGCCCTGCGGGCATGAGGATCTCTAGCCCATCGAGCGACTTCTTCGACAAGCTCGGGAGTGATGAAGCTGGGGTTGCCCGTGAGAAGGCGCATTCCCCACCGCAAGAGCACCTTGCTGTAACGAATGGGTAGGGCCGCAATATCTTGGAGTTTCGGCCAGCGCGTCAGCGCCCATACGAGAACGTGCGCACGAAAGCGCTCCTGCAGCCCGTAGCTGTCCACGAGCACAAGCTTTTCTATACGCTGGGGCGCGCGCAGCGCCACCCCAAGCGCAATTGCCCCACCCATCGAAAGCCCGATCAGGCTCACCCTTGAGAGCTTGAGCGCATCGAGCAGCTTCTGCACGAACTCAATAAAAAATTCGGTGGTGTACGCGAGAGCCGGCTTATCGCTGGCGCCGTAGCCGGGCAGGTCGGGAGCGTAGACGCAATAATATGGGGCGAGCGCTTCTAAAGCTAATCGCCACGACAGCGACGCCGAGTCAATACCGCCGCCGTGCAGCAAGACAATAGTGGGTCCGCGCTCCCCAGCGACTAAACACCGGATGCGCAACCCATCTATGTGTAGCCAACGCTCACGGGTCATCTATTTTTTATTTTGAAGCTCGTGGAGAGCTTTTTCAAGGTTTTGCACGCGCTCCTCCAGCTGGCGTATGCGTTGGCGCAGCGCGTCTATCTGTATCTGCGTCGTCAGCGCGGGCAGATGGTTTGAGCGCTCCCCTGTCGCAACGTTGTGCACCCATAACGCGGGCTGCACCCCTGCAGGCAGCGCGGGCTGCTCCCCTTCTGTTATCTCTATGCGAAACTGCACATACGCGAGCTGGACGTCATCGAGCCACAAGGGGAAGAGCCAGCCGTTCGTCTGCTGCGCGAGCTGGCGCACGTGATCCCCATCGGCAAGATAGAGCGCCGAGTGCAAAGCAAAGCCGCCCATCCCCACGCGATAGCTGACGGCGGTGAACGCGAGGCGCCGCCCGCTGGGAGAGACAGCAAGCTCGTGACCGATTTCTTCTTGGGGAAGCTCGAAGAGGAGCTGGCGCGCCCCGCTGGCAAGCTCGACGCTGTACAGCCCTAGGCGCATGTCTTGCGCTGTGCGCGGGGACAGCGTCACAAGATCTGTATAGTAGAGCGTCTGTCCGTCAGGGGAAAGCGCCAGCGGCCCTGGACCATACACGCTCTCCGGGTATGAAGAACCATCTTGATCTTGAGGCCCTGTAGAGAACAAGACGCCTCTGGCTAAGACCGTCTCTTTGGCTGTATCTATCTCGTAGCGCGTGATCATCCCTAGAGAGAACTCTTGATCGCCTATCTTAACGGAGCGCTCCGGCTCCTGATGTGCGAGTAGCACAGCTTTGCTATCGGCAGTCCAGATGACGCGAGTCAGATAGACCGTAGACAAGGCAGCGACCTCCTTGGGAGGGTCCTGCGCCATATCTACAATGACGACTGCAAACTGCTTATTAGAATAACTCTCTGACTCTCGCAGGAACGCGATATATCGTCCATCGGGCGAGAGGGCCAGAGCACTGATGCCCCCTTCATCTGTCCAGAGCAGCTGCGCCTCTTGCAGTGACCGCGGCTTGGCCTGTAGCAGCAGCTGGGGATCGTAAATACTGCGCTCCATATCGTCGAAACTTATAGAAAGTTTATAGATCTTTTGGGAGTTCCCGATGAAGTAGAGCGCGTCATTGGGGCCGAAGCGGGGCCACGACAACTCTACAGAAGGCTCTTCGACTGTCGTGAGGGTGACCCCCAAGGCCGGATGGAAGAGCAAGATTTTGTTTGCCAGATCTATAGGTTTTTGTGGGGGTGGAGGTGGGAACGGGGCACGGCTCCCCGTGAAGACGACCCACCCCTGAGGATGAACATCCGCCCACAGCGAGACCGTCTGGGGGACGTAGACCCCACAGCCGCCCAGAAGCAACACCAAAGACACAAAGAACACGACACGTTGAGCTCTAGCGTTCATAGCTCCCCCCTTTCAGTGATTGCGTAGGCTATCGCAAGCCCAAAGACCATCACGTGCCACAACGCACACAGCCCCACGATCTGCCGCCAACACCTTATCGGGTTATCAGTCGCTTGCAACACCCGCGCGTACTGCTTCACAAACAGCAAGCCTAAGATAGTCACAAACGGCCAGAACGATCGTGGTAGACCATATCCGAACGCCGACGCTCCTATCAAGCCTGCTACGTACAAGAGCCACAACGTCCAACCGAGTCTCTTCGCGCGCTCGGCCCCCAACGCGACGGCGAGCGTGCGCACACCTGCCGCGCGATCATACGGCTCGTCCAGCAGCGCTGTGCTTATATACGCTCCGGCCGTCCCAAGCATATTCACGAGAGCCAATCCCCAGGGAAAGCTCTCCCACGGCTGCACCAGGCTCCACCCCGCCAAGGGGCAGATCACCGCGACGCCCAGGGCGTTCGTGAGCAGATCGCATCCTGGACGCCCCTTCGTGCGCAGCGGCGGCGCAGCGTATGCCCAGCCGAGCAGCATCCCTATCGCGCCGAGCGCAAAGAACGTCTTGGAGACGGCGAGACCCACTGCTAGCCCTGCTCCCGCTTGGACCCACGCGACACAGCTCACAGCCCTCCGTGAAAGCGCGCCCCGCACAAGGGGGAGACTGCACCTGCGAGGATTGCACCGATCAGTCTCGTCGTCGTAGAGATCGTCAATGAGCAGCGTGAACCCTCCCAGAAGCGGCCCCAGACAGACCAGCGCCAGCCAGAACTCTCGTGTCTGCGCAAGCCACGCCCATAGCGCCTGAGGCTCCAGCGCAAGGCGCTCCCACGCGGGCAGCGGTGCGCGTGCCCCTACTAAAAACCCCAAATACCCGTGCGTGAGAAAGAGCAACCAGCACGCCGGACGCAGCTGCTCCACCCATGCGCGCATCACGTCACCCCCGCGTGCATGAGCAGCAACCATCCTATGACGATGCCCAGCAAGAGCATGATGAGCACAAGACCGCGTCGCACCCAGTGGGGATCGTCGCTCCAGCAGACGAAGCGATAGAGTATGGGCAGCCCCACGACAAACGGGAGCATCCGCGGCCAAAATCTTTGGGGGAGAAAGCGCCCATCGAGCGCGAGTGCCAACGCGCTTGCCGCCGCAAGACAGAACGCAAGCCAGCCACATCCCCGCATGAGCTTGCGCGTTCGAGATGGCCAAGAACACTGCGTGAGCGCCAGCGGCATATGCACGCCCACGATCAGCAGGACAAGATGCCCCACGACGGGCCAAGGGAGGTCTGGGCGCACCAGTGACCACCCCCCAAGCAGCGCCCAGACCCCCAGCCCGACACGCGCCACCAGCGCGTGAGCTAAGTGCCATAGATTTCTCTCCTCACAGCGCTGCAACACCCCTACCCCCAGAGGCGCTCCTAACAAGTACCATCCCCACTGGGGCGTCCCTTCCAATGCGAACCACAGCTGACGCGAGGCCAGCACCCAGCCTATGTAGAACCCGCCCAGGGCTATCCCCACCGGCTCCAGGCGTTCCAAGAGTCCCCATTTCAAGTGGTTCCCCATACACAAAACCCTA
Source organism: Bipolaricaulia bacterium (assembly GCA_046293845.1). Classification (GTDB taxonomy): domain Bacteria; phylum Bipolaricaulota; class Bipolaricaulia; order RBG-16-55-9; family DRXL01; genus JANXCC01. The sequence continues at coordinate 12,853 of JBKBIX010000025.1, forward strand.
CGGCTCGCAAGGAATTTGAGAGTCTGCGTCTTGCGATTACTCCTCCGTCAGCCCCAGCGCCTGCAACACTCTATCCCCCAGCTTCACCAATCTTCGGATCGCACCCGTGGGCATCTTATAAAGCTTGTGATACGCTGCGTCTATTGTCTCGAAGAAGTCCGCGATCTCTAGGACCTTCTTCTTGACGCTCTCGTCCAGGGAGCTGCGCTCAAGCTCGGCGACGCTGGAGCGCAGGAGCGCCAGGGTCGGATCGAGCTCGCGCCGCTTGCGCTCAGACAGAATAATTTTGAACATCTCCCAGACGTCAGCGATCGTCTCAAAGTGGTCGCGCCGATCCCCAGGGATGTGCACCACCCGCACCACCCCCCAGCTCTGAAGCTCCTTTAAGCTCGCGCTCACGTTGGAGCGCGATACCCCTAAAAGCTCGGAGATCTCCTCGGCGTTGAGGGGCTTGGGGGCAAGATAGAGCAGCGCGTGAATCTGAGCGACAGTTCTGTTCAGCCCCCAGCGCGTCCCCATCTCCCCCCAGTGCAAGATGAAGCGCTGCACAATGGAATCGAGCTTCTTCATAGCTCGCGCGCCTCCTCTGTCTTAGGCTCGCTTGATCTCTGTAAAGCGTGCTCAGCGCGATCTAAGTATTCTTTCAGTTGGCGCTCGTGATGGTGGATCTTGCGAAAGACGTAGACGTTTCCCACGTGCAAGACCCCCAGAATGATCGCCACCAACCCGATCTTCTGGCTGAGCGTCTCTAGAAGCCCTCGCAGGTTCTCTATATATCTGTCCGACGCCAACGCGAACGAGATATACCCGATGTTGATGAGATAGAACCCCACAAGCAGCAAGTGATTGATCGAGTCTGCCAGGGCCTCGCGGCCTCCAAACGCGTCCACTAAGAAGACCCGCCCGTTGCGAAAGAGCGTCTGCCCGACCCAGATCGCCAGCCCCAAGCTGAGCACAATGTACACGAGATAGAGCACGACAGTGTAATCAATGTACTCCATTGCTCTTCTCTCCTTTCTGTTATTTCAGTAATTTCTGTCAATACTGAAATTATAAATGGGGACGAGCAGCTTGTCAAGGGCTTGGGCGGAAATCGTGAACTGTTCATATCTACGATTGAGAGCCCCTGAGCCGGGTGCTTCAGCATGCGGCCCCTGGTATAATCGCCCTGGTGATCCCCGTGCTTGCGGCTGATTTGATTATCACGAATGCACACATCTACACTGTTGCATCGGGGCGCGTGCAAGCTCTCGCTGTGCGCGATGGGAAGATCGTCGCTGTCGGGCGTAACGAAGAGATCAAAAAACTTACTGGCCCAAAGACTCAGATCGAAGACCTTCACGGCAAGACGGTGCTCCCTGGCTTCATTGATGCGCACATGCATTTGGTGAGCGTGGGGCTGCGCGAGTCGGGATATTATCTTGATGTGAGCCAAGCGCGTTCTTTAGGCGAAGCCCTTGAGCTTGTGCGAGCGCGGGTGAAGCAGACTGAAAAGTCTCGGTGGGTGCTGGGGCGCGGCTGGGACGAGTCCCGCTGGCCGGAGCGCCGCTATGTCACCCAAGCCGACTTAGACAAGATCGCTCCTGAACACCCAGTAGTGCTCGTCCGGGTCTGTGGGCATATTCTCTGTGCGAACAGCTTAGCTTTGCGGGAGATTCCCGTGACACCCCGCGCTGGGGAATTCGATGAAGCTTTGGGGCTGCTGCGCGAGGAGACCGCGTGGGATTTCTTACAGAAACTCCAGCCCTCCAATGAGCAGATTCAAGAGGCGATTGGCGCTGGGGTGAAGCTTGCCCATAGACTGGGCGTGACGGCGATTCACGATATCGCCAAGCCTGAGCACATTAAAGCGTATCTGGCCCTCACCCCCGGCCCCTCTCCCGTCTGGACGGGAGAGGGGTGGCGCAGCCGGGGTGAGGGCCTTCAGCTGCGCGTGCGCCTTAACATCGAAGCCCAACACTTAGAACATCTCATTGCGCTGGGCTTGCGCACCAGCTTTGGGAACGAATTTTTAAAGCTGGGCGCGATCAAATTCTTCGCCGACGGCTCGATCGGCGCGCGCAACGCCGCGCTCTCCAAGCCGTATCAGGATTCTGATAGCTTGGGGAAGCTCAATTATGAGCAGAGCGATCTGAATCGTTTGGTGAAACGCGCTCACGATCATGGCTTCCAAGTAATGATCCACGCCATCGGCGACAGAGCGATCGACGCGGCTCTGGAAGCCCTGAGCTATGCCCAAGCTACGCCAGAGCATAGACATAGGATCGAGCACGCCGAACTGCTAAGCGATGCGCAGATCGCGCGCATGAGAGAATTGGGCATCATCGCGTCGATGCAGCCCAATTTTCTCCAGTGGAGCGGCCCTGAGGGACTCTACGAGACGCGCCTTGGCCCAGAACGCGACGCCCAGATCGACCCGCACCGCAAAGTCTTAGACGCTGGGGTGAAATTGGCGTTCGGCTCCGACGGCATGCCCTTCGGCCCGCTCTATGGGATTCACTGCGCCGTCCATGCACCGTATCCTAACCAGAGGGTCTCGGTCGCGGAGGCCATCTATGCGTACACGCTTGGCGCGGCATACGCAGCGTTTGAAGAGAGATCATTGGGCTCACTGGAGCCGGGCAAGCTCGCCGACTTTGTCGTGCTCTCGCAAGACCCTGCTCACGCCAAGACTATCAAAGAGATTAAGATCGAGAGGACGTATCTAGCAGGGCAGCGCGTCTTTTAGTAAGATAATAAAATATGAAAGCGATCATCCTCTGCGCTGGTGAGGGCACGCGGATGCGCCCGCTCACCTACACCGGCGCCAAGCACTTGATCCCCGTCGCTAATAAGCCCGTGATCTTCTACAGCATCGAAGCTATCGCTCAAGCGGGGATCAACGAATTAGGGATCGTGGTCAGCCCGCACCGCGAAGAAGAATTCAAACTCACCGTGGGCGACGGTTCGCGCTGGGGCATGAGAATATCTTATATCTTGCAGCGTCAGCCCAAGGGGCTGGCCCACGCTGTCTCGTGCGCTCAGGAGTTCGTCGGACGAGAGCCGTTTCTCGTCTATCTGGGGGACAATCTGCTCGAGAACGGCGTCGCAGATGTCGTGAGAGAATTTGAGCGCGGCCACGCCAACGCTTCGATTGTTCTTTATGAAGTCGAAGACCCGCGCAGCTTCGGGGTCGCCCAGCTCAAAGACGGTCAGATTATCAGAGTAATCGAGAAGCCCACAGAGCCTCCGAGCAATCTCGCGATCGTCGGCGTCTATCTCTTTGACGAGAAGATATTTGACGCTATTAGGGAGATTAAGCCGAGCTGGCGCGACGAACTCGAAATTACGGACGCGATCCAAAGACTCATAGACAAGGGCTATCGCGTCGTGCCCCATCTGGTGCAGGGCTGGTGGAAGGACGTGGGCAAGCCCGACGATATGCTCCACGCCAACAGATTACTGTTAGAGCGCATCACGACGCAGATCGAGGGCAAGCTTGACTCTCGCTCGCAGATTAAGGGGCGGGTGCAGGTCGCGCCGGGAGCGAACATTATAAATTCGGAGCTGCGCGGCCCTCTAGTCATTGGGGAGGGAGCAGTCATCGAGGACTCTTTTATTGGGCCGTTCACGGCTATCGGACCGCGCGTTACCGTGCGTCAGAGTGAGATCGAGTACAGCATCGTGATGGAGGGCTCGCGCATTGAGGGCATCGGGAGGGTTGATCACAGTTTGATTGGGCGCAACGTCCAGATCAGCAAGAAAGAGAGTCGTCCGGAG
>JBKBIX010000026.1:0-15785 GCA_046293845.1 Bipolaricaulia bacterium
AGGACTTCGACATCGTCGGGCGAATCTCTAGTACCGTCCCCGACATCAAAGAGATCCCGGTGCTTGGCGAAACGAATGAGGCGTTCTCGCGCATCTCTATCGTGACGTGCTTGCCCGCCATTGTCGCCATCGCGCACTTGGACACAGCGACAGATACTGTAGACTTACGCATGTCCGAAGAGATCACGTTCGATCAGATGCAGCGGGCGGTCGCGTTCTGGCAAGAAGATACCCCTGTGCCGGGGACGTGCGATGCCCCGTTAAGTGTAGAATCTCTGAAGCAGATCGTGGCGCATCACTTGGCCAACGTCCCAGTAGATCGAGCAATCCCCGAAGATACTTCAATTGGCGGAACGGCGATGCGCTCGCTGTTGACGCCGTTCCCCTTCTATCAAGTTTATCTGCGCACGCCGGGCGGCAATATCTTCAGGGTCAAAGTCGAGGTCCAAGCCGAGAAAGAGATACTCGGACTGACGCTGACAGAGAAGCTCCCCGAACGCTGGCAAGTAAGACCATTAGAGGGCGGCACGAGCGCGGCGTTCAAGCAATCCGTCAACACATGGATCTTCACGGAGAAGATTCCGGCGGGCGCGCGCCGCAGCATCCTCTACGAAGTAACCGTGCCCACGGACGAGATCATCAGCCCGTACACGATCCAAGGGCTGATCGAGTCGTTTGCGCCACGCTTCGAGAGCGAGGTCAGCAAAGATCAGACAGTGAACGTCGTGGAGTGCCTAGATATCCCCGTAGCGATCTCGCATCTGAATGTCGAGCAGAACTCTATTGATGTCGCGCTCTCGAACAAGATCAGTTTTGCTCAGATTCAGACGGCGATCGCCCTGTGGCTGGAGGACGAAGAGGTCGTCGGAACTTGCGGAAAGACCATAGATTTCCGCACGCTGCAGACGCTGATCTCGTACTGGCTCACGGACACGCCGGTGGATCAGCCTCTGCCCGCCGCAACACGATGAGGTAAGGCCCTCACCCCCGGCCCCTCTCCCGTAGTCACCTAGGGGAGAGGGGTGCCCGAGAGGGCAGGGTGAGGGCCTGTAAAGGAGTGGGACGATGAGACGAATACTCTTCATAGCAAGCGTGCTTGGGCTTCTCGCACTGACCGCGCTGGCTCAAGTGACCGCGCCGCCGGTGCAGCTCACAGTGAGTGTCTCACCAGCAGCGCTCTTCATCAACCAAGAGGGCACGATCACGCTGCGCCTGTCCGCAGGACAAGCGGGAGAGCGCGCCCCAGCCGATCTCTTCCTCGTCGTAGATCGCTCCGCGACCGTCAACGTCCGCGAGATGGAACGCATCGGCTCAAGCATTATAGGAGCGCTCTCACCGCAAGATCGTGTCGGGTTAGTCTCTTTTGGCACGGATGCTCGCGTGGACGTCCCGCTCACGTTCGATCACGAAGCTGTCCGTCAAGGGCTGAAGCTCTTAAAGCCGTTGGGCAAGACGGCCGTCGGTGAGGGGATCGCCAAAGCGTTAGACACGCTCATCATAAACGGGCGCGAGGAGGCGTCATGGGCGATGGTCTTAGTCAGCGACGGGCGCTTCAATACGGGACGCACGCCCCTCTCTCAGGCCCAGCGTGCTGCCGAGAGCGGCGTCGCAATATTTACTGTCGCTACGGGGCGCAACCCCGACAGAACGCTCTTGCGCGAGCTGGCTCGGCTCACCCAAGGGCAGTTCTTTGAGCAATTCACCGACACAGTTCCGAAAGAGATCGCCCAAGCGCTAGGGAAAAAGATAGTCGCGCGGCAGATCAAGATCACCCTGGTGCTACCGGCGTTTTTAAATTACGGGGTCGCGACGTTCAACGCGCCAAATCGCGTCACGAAGAACCCCGACAATACGACGACGCTCTTGTGGGAACTCGACGGCCTCAGCGCCGGAGAGACATGGGAAGCGAGCTTCACGGTTATGAGTTCTCAGACAGGCACAGCTCAGCTCAAGCCCGCCTTGAGTTATCTCGACGCACGAGGCCGCCTGGCCACGCCGACGATCAGCCCAATCTCGCTGCTGGTGCGGGAGCGCAACCGCCCGCCCACAGTGAATTTTGATGTTCTGCCAGCAGAGCCCAAAGCCAACGAGCCGGTCACGTTCATTGACCGTTCGACCGATGACGTTGGGATCACCGCGTGGGAATGGAACTTCGGTGACGGGACAAGCTCTTCAGAACAGAACCCCACGCATCGCTACAGCGCCGACGGAAGCTATACTGTTACGCTGACTGTCACGGACACCGACGGCGAGAAGGCCAGCGCCACTAAGAGTGTAAAAGTCTTCACGCCGCGGGCGACTGCGACCCGAACGATTGATACGAACCTTCCCAACGACGAGACGATCCCCGGCGAGCGCGTCAAAGTGAAGATCACAATCCAAGCGTTGGATCGCATCAACGGCTTGGTTGTTGTGGAGCGCTTCCCCAAAGACCTGACATTCAAGCTGATCTCTACAGAGAGTGGCACTGCGCGTCCAGGTGAAGGCGAAGTCCTGTGGGTCTTCTTAGAAGCCCTCGAAGCTGGCACCGTGCGCACTATTGAATACGAGCTGACCATCCCCGAGCCGGACAATCCCGAACCGCGCCTGATCAAATTATCAGGCTCTATCAGCAGCGCCTCGCCGGCATTCGAGCACACGATCACCGGAGAGACGGAGATCAAGGTCGTCACCAAGCTGCCGTTCCCCGTGATCTTCGCGCGCATGGACGTCAGCGATCCTACCAACCCGAAAGTTGACCTCTGGCTGAATACCACGACAATCAGCTTCGAGCAGATTCAAGTGGCTGTTCGCTTTTGGCTTGGAGAAGGAGGAAGCCCTAAAGATGTGAAGAATAAACCAGACGGCAAAGTCAACTTTGGTAAGATTGATATAAAGGCTCTGCAGACCCTGGTCGCCTACTGGCTGACCGGACAAGATGTCTTCAAGCCGCTGCCATGAGACAGTGCAGAGCTCTCAGTTGAACTGCCAAACTGTTGTCGGGAGGTCTGTGCGATGAGAATCTCTATCAAAACACTGATGTTGCTAACGACCCTGGGAGTGCTCATAGTCTCTTGTGCTGAGGCGCAGAGCAACACCCCACCCCGCGCCGACTTTCGCTTCACCCCCCAAAACCCCGATACGAATACTCTTGTGCTCTTTGATGCGTCAAGCTCGAAAGACCCCGACGGCTCTATAGTGAAGTATGAGTGGGACTTCAACGGCGACGGGCGCTTCGATGAAGTGAAAACTACCCCGACAACGACTCAGCTCTTCGACCGTGCCAAGGAGTGGCGCATCAATCTCAGAGTGACAGATAACCGCGGCGCAACGGGTTCGATCAGCAAGATCGTCAAAGTTACGGAAGCTCCCGTGACCGTGCGGCGCTCGCTCGCCCTGCCTCCCAGTGGATCTGTCGCTCCCGGCCAGACCGTGCGCGTCATCGTCGTCCTGCGAATCAACCAGACTATAAACGGACTTGGACTGGACGAAGACCCGCCCAAGGGCTGGACAGTGAAAGAGGTCCAGAACGCCGGAGCTATTCTGAAAAAATCCGAACTGCAATGGCTGTGGACCCAACGGTTCTCCCCAGGCCAGATCGTCGCAGTTATCTATGATCTGAGCGTCCCACCAACTACCCAGGCTACTACGTTCTCCCTGAAAGGGCTGCTGACGAGCTTCTCGCCGCGCCTAGCGGTCTCTGTCGTGGGGGATAGCGAAATCCGTGTCTCCCGCTAGCTCCTTGCCCTCCTGAGATATATTCTGTATTCTGAGACCCTGAGGTAAGGCCCTCACCCCCGGCCCCTCTCCCGTGGCTCACCCACGGGATAGGAGGAGTGTCCATAGGGTGGGGAAAGGGCCCGCAAAGGAGAAGAGAGATGGCACGTCGTCTCAATCCAGAAGAGCTTCGCCGCCGCTGTGACCCCCAAATCTTTGAGGTCGAGACCACAGCAGAGTGCAAACCCCTCGATGATGTCATCGGGCAGGAGCGCGCCCTGCGTGCCCTCGAGCTGGGGTTGGGCATTAAAGACTTCCGCTACAATATCTATGTTGCCGGCAGCCCCGGCACAGGGAAAAACTCCATAGTCCAAGCGTTTCTTCAAAAGATCAGCCTCAAGGAGCCTTCTCCCTCCGACCTGTGCTACGTGCACAATTTCGACGACCCTTACTGCCCACGCTACATTCTCTTACCCCAGGGATTAGGACGCAAGCTCGCCGCCGATGTGGACGATCTGATAGAAAAGCTGCGCGAGCGCATCCCCGCAGCGTATCACAGCGAAGAGTACCGAAAGAAGCGCCAAAGCTTGGATGAGCAGTTCAACGAACTGCGCAATAAAGTCTCCCACGCTGTCGAACACGAGGCGCAACGCCGAGGGTTTCTCTTTCAGTTATCGGTCTTGGGATTCCAAGCGACACCGGTGCTCAACGGCCAGCCCCTCACCGAAGAGGCGTTCGCGCAACTCCCCGAACGGGAACGCCAGAAGATCGCGCGCTATCGCGAAGAACTGCAAGAGATCGTGCAAGAAGCCATGACCCAGCTGGAAGGGATCGAGGAGCAACGTCTCAAAGCCATCGAAGAGCTCGACAGAGACATCGCCCTCTATACTGTGAGACCCCTCATCAAGCGCCTGCACAATCGTTACAGCAATTACCCACGCGTGCTCGAATTTTTAGAGGACGTCGAAGCTGATATCCTGCAGAACATTCAAGAATTTGCCGAGCCATCTCCATCGAGAGAGTCTCAAGAAGGGGAGGGCCAGGGCGTGCCCCTGCCCACCGGCATGATCGATCTGTTCACACGATACAAAGTCAATGTCTTAGTAGATCATACCAGGACCAAGGGAGCCCCTGTCGTCGTGCAGGAGAACGCGACCTATACGAATCTCTTCGGCAAGATCGAGCGGAGGGTCCAGTTCGGGGTGATGACCGCGGACTTTACTATGATCAAGCCCGGCTCGCTGCACGAGGCCAACGGCGGGTACTTAGTCTTAAACGCTGACAATCTGCTCAAATACTGGATCAGCTGGGAGGCGCTCAAGATCGCCCTGCGCAGTGGGCGCATCCAGATCGAAGACCCCGCAACGATGATGGGGTTTACTACGACTGAGGGCTTAAAACCCGAACCCGTGCCCCTCTCCGTCAAAGTGATCCTCATCGGCAGCCCAGAGATCTATTATCTTCTCGAAACGGTCGACGAAGATTTCTCTAAACTGTTTGCAGTAAAAGCAGATTTCGATGACGAGCTCCCCTGGGAGGATCGCTATGTGAAGCAGCTGGGCCCGTTCGTGGCCGCGCGGGTGAAGGAACGGCCAGGGCTGAAGCACTTTCACAAGGGAGCACTGGCCCGTCTAGCAGAGTATGCTGCCGAGTTGACCGGCGATCAGAAGAAGCTCTCAGCGCGCTTCAGCGACTTAATGACCATTGTCCGTGAAGCGTCTTACTGGGCCGAGCGCGACGGAGCGCGTTTTGTGAAAGCCGAACACGTCGAGAAAGCCATCGAAGAGAAGTTCTATCGCAATAGTCTCGTCGAAGAGAAGATTCACGAGCTGATTCTCCGCGGGGATATCTTAGTAGACGTCACAGGAGAGCGCGTCGGATGTGTCAATGGTCTTTCCGTCCTCGAGCTGACGGACTTTGCATTCGGGCGGCCCACGCGCATCACGGCGAACGTCTTCACGGGCAAGGAGGGCGTGCTCGATGTCGAGCGTGAGGCCGAGCTGTCCGGGAAGATTCACAGCAAGGGCGTTCTTATTCTGAAAGGCTGGCTCGGGGAAAAGTTCGCCGTCGAGCACCCGTTGAGCCTCTCAGCGAGCATCACGTTTGAGCAAAGCTATTCAAAGATAGACGGCGATTCCGCCTCAAGCACAGAGCTGTATGCGCTCATCTCAGCGCTAGCTGGTGTCCCGCTGCGCCAAGACCTGGCAGTCACCGGCTCGGTCAACCAAAAAGGCGAGATCCAGCCCATCGGCAGCGTCAACGAGAAGATCGACGGGTTCTTTAAGATCTGCAAGGCCCAGGGACTGACGGGCCAGCAGGGGGTCATCATCCCTGAACAGAATATAGACAATCTGATGCTCCGGCACGAGATCATTGATGCTGTCCAGAAGCAGCAATTTCATATTTATGCGGTCAAGACCGTTGAAGAAGGGCTGGAGGTACTGACGGGTCTGAAAGCGGGCGAGCGCGGCCCCGATGGGAAATTCCCAGAAGGGACGATCTACGCGCGCGTCGAAGCCCGATTGCGTGAGATCCAGAAGAACTTAGACTCAACCGAAGAAGAGGAGGAAGAGAAGAGATAATATGTCCGAAGAACTCAAACGCCGTTCGGAGATGGGCATGTTGGAGATGGCCCATCACTTCTTTGACGTCGCTGCGGATCGTCTCAATCTGGAGGCGCCGTTGCGGATACTCCTGCGCCATCCCAAGCGCAAGCTCATCGTCGTCTTCCCCGTGGTGATGGACGACGGACGCGTCCAGCACTTTGAGGGCTATCGCGTGCAGCATCACTTGGTGCTGGGGCCGACCAAGGGCGGGATTCGCTATCACCCCGATGTCACGCTCGAAGAGGTCGAGGCGCTCACGATCTTGATGACGTGGAAGTGCGCGGTAGCCCAGATCCCCTTTGGCGGGGCTAAGGGCGGCGTGCGCTGCAACCCCCTAGAGCTCTCCGTTGGGGAGCTGGAGCGCATCACCCGACGGTACGCGGCAGAGATCGCCCCGATCATCGGCCCAGATGTAGACATCCCCGCGCCGGACGTCTTCACCGGTGAGCGCGAGATGGCGTGGTTCGTAGACACGATCAGTATGCACCATAACAGTATGTTCATGCCCGGGTTGGTGACGGGCAAGCCCAAAGTTTTGGGGGGATCTGAAGGGCGCGATACGGCCACCGGGCGCGGCGGGTACTTCGTGCTCCAAGAGACCCTCAAACATCTCAATATGCAGCTCGAAGGGGCGCGTGTTGCGATTCAGGGGTTTGGCAACGTGGGCTCGAGCATGGCGCGGTTCTGCGCCGAGGGCGGCGCAAAAATTATCGCCGTGAGCGATGCCAAAGGCGGCGTCTATAACCCCACCGGCATTGACCCTGTTGCTTTGAAAGACCACGAGCGCAGGACCGGCTCGGTCGTGCGCTTCAAAGAGACCGAGCCGATCACCAATCAAGAGCTGTTAGAACTCGAGTGCGATATCTTAGTTCCGGCAGCGATTGAGAATCAGATCACGAAAGCGAATGCCACGAAGATCAAGGCCAAGGTTGTCATCGAGTTGGCCAACGGGCCGACAACCCTCGAAGCCGATAGGATTCTTTACGATCGGGGGATCGTCGTGGTGCCCGATATTTTGGCCAATGCCGGTGGGGTGACGGTCTCGTATTTCGAGTGGGTGCAAGATCGAGCGTTCTATTTCTGGAGCGCCGAGCGAGTCGACCGGCGCCTGCGGCGCTTCATGGTCAACGCGTTCAATCGCGTTTGGGAGATGGCACAAAAAGAGAAGACGGACTTGAGAACAGCAGCATATATGGTGGCAGTGGATCGCGTGGCGACGGCCGCGCGGGCGAGAGGGTTGTATGCGTAACGGGCGCTCAAGCACCCGTCTCAGGAGTTCGCCCTGGGCAGACACAAGGGTCTGCCCCTACAGGTGGATTCATCCACCAGCTCTTTGGGCAATCGTCAGTGTGGTGCTGCTTGCCATCCTTGGATGGGCAGTCGCCCAAGAGCCGCGCACCATCCCGTGCTTGATCGCCAAGCTCCACGTCGCTGACTTTGTCATTGACGATCAAGAGATCGTGATTGCGCTCGATTTATGGATAGCGCAGAGCCGTGTCGGGCCGGAGATCCCTCAGCCCATCAGCGACTCTGTTATGATTGAAATTATTGATTTGTGGGTGCGCGGTGCGGGCTGTCGGGGTTTGAATCACTGAAAACACGGAAAAAGCCACGGAAAGCACGGAAGGAAGACGTTCTCCGTGTGTTCCGTGGCTTCTCTTCCGTGATCTCCGTGATTCAAAAATTAGCACGCGGGCGTGCGCTTGCTGAGCTGCAGCTTAATCGCCTGCCCACGTATCCACTGCACCCAGACGAGATAGAGCATATTCTGGGTGTTGACGGCGATCTTCTCCTGCCAGTGGAGCGCACCGAGATCCGTGAAGCGAATCGTTGGAGACCCTATGGTCGAATTAGGGATCTCTTCAGAGGCGCTCCAGGTTTGACCGCCATCAGTTGAACACACGAACCCAACACCTCCGAGCTTGCCCCCTGGATGGGATGAGTACGAGACATAGAGGGCTTGCTTGCCGTCCGTAGCGATATAGGGGAAGCCGCCGTCTTTGGCGATGGGCTGGCTGCCCCCAGCGCACGTGATCGCGTTGCCCTCGCGCGTGCAGCGATTATGGTGAATATCGGCATTATCGGGGTTGGTCGTGTCGTCGTCATTGACAGTGTGAATAGCCCCGTCTGCGGTGACGGCGACGAACGGGCCATCAGAGAACCCAGAGTTTTGGCTGAGATTGGCGAGTTCCCCCCATGTCTGACCGCAGTCGGTCGAAGCGCTCACGAAGACATCCGGCGGGCGGATCGCTTGCGCTACAGCTGCGTACATCACGCCGTCTTTGTCCGCATACGCTGAAGGGAAGCGCGTGTAGCTGTCGGGGAAGACCTCTTGGCCGTCTTTGTTCTTGAAGGCTTGTGCAGGCTCCCAGCTCTGCCCGTTAGTAGACCGACTGTAGAGGAGCTTGGTGTAGTCTTCAGACCAGACAGCCCAGATCAACGGAAAACCGTTCGTGGCGCACTGCGAGTGCGGATTGATCCCCAAGTCCCACTGGCCCACATAATCGCCCGTGCCGATGTCGTGCACGCCAGAGTTCGTATCTGGAGTATTAGACAGATTGGTGGGCTCAGCTGCAAGGGGGATAATCGCTTGAGGTGCGGGATCGGGGCTGTAGAGGTCGTTGGCTTCGATTTGCTCCGCAGGCACAAGCGCGCCCTCGCTGGGCATATTCTGAGGGTTATCGGGCAAGTTCTCTACAGTGGGCTTCGGTGCCCAGAAGCACTGCGCGACGATCTCGGGGATGCCCTCGCCGACTTCCCAGTCCTGCCAGCCGACGCAGACGACGTCGCCGTCTTTGTAACTGGCAGCCTTGACGCGCGCGCCGATGACGACATCCCCAGCTAGCTTGACGACATACTTTGTCCACGTCGCGCCGCCATCTTTAGAAACGTGCAAGAAAACGAGCCAGTCTTGGCCGAGCAGAGCCGTGCTTGTGATGTACAGAGAGTCGTCGTCAGCCGTTGCTGGATCGCGCTCAGAGAACGCAAAGTCACTCGAAAACCACCAACTGCCGGCTTTTGCGCCAGCTTGCCCAATAGTCACCGTTGCCCATTGGGCTTGGCCTTGGGCAAGATCGCTGGAGAAGCTACTGAAGACGAAGAGAGCGGGCAGAATCAAAGCTACTGCCCATTTCCAGAAAGACTTCATGATTACCTCCTCAAAAGAAAAGAGGGGCTAAGCCCTCGTAAGCTTAGCCCCTCAAGCCGTCATGAGTTTTAGTCTATTGACAGGGCTTGGGCAGGGTGCCGAGCATGATGTTGCTGTTGCCCCCAGCGCGCCAGAACCAGGTCACATAGACATTGGGTGACCCAGCACTCGTTGCGGTCTTAAAGCGCGAGAGGACCGCGCCGAAGTCCGGGTCCCTGTACCCGCTGTTCCAGTTGTTGGGGATATCTACCGGCGTCCAGCTGCCCCCAGCATCGCAGGAGTAGCTGAACCGCACTACGTTGGCATTGCTATCTTGAGAAGCCACGTAGAGGCCCTTGCCGTCGGTGGCGATGTGCGGGAAGCCGCCCTCCCGGTGGACAATACCGCGGATGCAGGTCGCTGGATCTACGCCAGTAACTTTCCCCTCGGCGTCTTTAGCGACATTACAAGTGGTGACATTGATATCCGCGGTGCCAGGCGCAGCGCCCTGGTCCTCATCGTACACCACGTAGATCTTGTCACCCAGGCGCACGATCCCACCCATATCGCTGAAGAGGCCAGTCGGGGTCATATCCACAGGGTTTGTCCAATTGGCGCACTGATCAGAGGAGTAATAGACCCAGACATTCGGCCCAGGCGGATAGGAGATATCGCCGACAGCAACCCAGACGCCGCCCTCGTTGTCAACATAAATAGTGGGATAGCGGTTGGGAGCTTCGGGGATGGACAACGGCGGGAAGTCGCCGCACGCGCTCAAGGCCCCATCCTTGTACTTGCCAGCCTTCAGGGCGGCGTAGTCCTCGGTCCAGACAGCATAGAGTGTGCCATCAGGAGCGAAGGTGTTATCGAAGTTGAAGCCGAACTCTTCCCAGCCAGCCCCGTTGGCCTGACCGGCGATAACCCCTTCGGTCGACCAACGCCAGGGCTCAACCTTGGGAGCTGCGTCATTTGCTAGAGGCTTCTCCCAGCAGGTCTGCCAGACCTCGTGCACGCCGGAATTGTCACTAAGCTCCTCCCAATCAACACAGACCAGCGCATCACTGACTGCGACGGTTGTCCCGATCACGCGCCCAGTCTCGCGCTTGAGCCCGGTAAGCGCCTTCTCGCCGTCCTTGAGCTGAAGGAGCATGACCGCGTTTGCTGCCTGATCAATGTAGCTGACATAAACTACACCAGCTGCATCAACCGCTACGTCTGGCTCTATAACCCGCTGTCTCGCTGCATCAGGCCCTTGAGCCACTGACTGAATATTCCAATTTTGCGCCTGGCTGCCCCACACGACGAAGAGAGCAACCGCTACCGCAACCGTACACCACTTCCACAAAGACTTCACTGCAAATCACCTCGCGCGAGAGTTTAAAGTTTGAGCTTGTGGAATTGTGTGAAGCTGATCTTCGAGTCTTCCGTTCCCACCTCCTTTACTATCTTTACTATAGAACAGAACCCCGTTGGCGCAGGACCCTTGAGTTTTTGGCCCTCAGACGGCTTTTTTTAAGGTCTCATGCGCTCCTGTTATATAAAATCTTAGCACAAACGGCAAGCAAAAGTCAAGACCCCCCTTGCACCCCCAGCACAACTCCGCTAGAATAAGCACACTTTGGCGCACAAGGAGGGCCGTATGGCTGAGTACAGTCTGACACGCCGCGCGTTTCTACGCTTGGGCTTTGGTGCCCTGGCAACCTCGTCTCTTCTGATCCGACAAGCCCTCGCCCAGACAGGCGAAGCGCTTCTGGTGCCGGTCAAAAACGTCGAACTGCCCCCAAGCATCATCGGAGGTGAGCCGTGGCACGCCACCGGCATGTGGGCGCGGGGCACTCTGGCTGGAGTGCCCGCCGGCTCGCGCATTCACCTAGTCGAGTTCAGCGACCCCCAAAACCCTCAAGTCGTCACCATTGACATCAGAGATATACGCGGCGACTGTCGGGATATAGACTTTTATGAGAACTTTCTTGTCTGCGGGCTGGTACGCGCCGATGATCGTCGAAGAGTCTTAATCTATGACATCAGCGATTGGAAGAACCCGAAGTTAGTCAGCACCGTGCAGTCCAGCGACTACGGCACAGTGCATAACGTCTTTGTCGCTGGGAAAGTCTGCTTTCTGCCAACCATCGGGCGCGGCCAGGGCGAACTCTTCATGCTTGATCTCACCGACCCGGCTAACCCCGTCAGCTTCGGGCCAGTCGAGTTTGAAGAGACCGCCCCCACCAACGTCCACGACGTAACCGTCATCGGCAATCGTTTATACGCCGCCGCGTGGGATACGGGCTTTTGGATCATCGACTTCGAGAACTTAGATAACCCGCAACAGCTCAGCTATAAGCTCATTGCCAATCATATCTACGGGCGCGGGGCAAGCCACAATATCTGGCCCAGCCCCGACGGAAAACTTGTGTTCACCGCGGACGAGGCCCCCGGCGAGCCTATCCGCATCTTCGACATCTCCGATCCCAGTGATATTAAAGCCCTGGGGCAATACAGCCGCGGGAACATCCCTCATAACGTCGTGGTGGACGGGGCGTTTGGCTATGTCGCGTATTACACCGACGGGGTGCGGGTTTTCGAGTACAGCAACCCGCAAGACCCCAAAGAAGTCGCGGCGTTTGACCCCTACGGCGGGCGGTCGCGCTTCCCTCACCCCTTTGACGGTTTTTGGGATGTCTACCCATTCGGCAAATATGTGCTCGCCAGCGACATGCGCAGCGGGCTGTGGATCTTTGAGAAGCGCGGGATTTTAGCGGGAGGATAGTCTATAGGGGCAAAGGCTATTCCAGGCATTGTGCTGGCAGCCGGCGCGGGCCGCCGCTTCGGGCAGAATAAACTATTGCTGCCCTTGAGCGGGCAGCCCGTGCTCTATCACGTCGTGAAGAGAGCGTTAGAAGCGCCGCTCGACCCCGTGATACTCGTCTTGGGGTACGAAGCCGAAAAAGCGCTCACAGCCCTCGCAGAGCTGAAAGCTCCCCCTAAACTGCGAATTGTCTACAATGCTCACTGGGAGCTGGGCCGAGCAAGTTCGCTTCAGCTAGGGCTACGCGCCCTTCCCCCAGATGCCCCCGGTGCGCTCGTGCTCTTAGGCGATATGCCCTTGATGACCAGCGAGCTGATCGCGCGGGTTGTCAAGGCGTTCCTTGACACAGGGAAGCTCTGCTTTCCCGTCTATCGCGGGTCTGCAGGGCGTCCCGTAGCCCTGCCCAGAAGCCTCTTTGAAGAATTCGAGAGGCTGCACGGCGACGAGAGCGGCTTGCAAATCTTACAGAAACATTGGGAGGATGCGGTCAAGCTGGAGCTCGCCCCCCACGAAGAGCCAACCCAGTGGGACGTAGATACTCCTGAAGATCTCGTCAGAGCTTTTTGACCATCACGAACGCGTCTTCCCCGTTGCTGTAGTAGCACGGGCGCAGCTCGCGAATCTCGAACCCGTACTTCTGATAGAGCGCGATAGCGACATTGTTCCCCGTGCGCACTTCCAGCTCGACCCGCTCCGCCCCCAGCCGACGACAGTATTCGAGCGCATATTCTAGCAAACGCTTCCCCAGGCCACGACCGCGATACGCCGGGTCTACAGCGATATTCAAAAGATGGCCCACAGGGGGCAGCTCTTCTGGTTCTTGCCCGGTCAAAAGCGCCCGCGTGCGATGCTCTAAGCGCGCCAGAAACGACGGGATCTTTATACCGATCACCGTATACCCTACGACGCGGTTCTCTTGCTCGATGACGACGAAGCCGTCGTCGCCCACATGCTGCGCAAGATAGTCTCTTGGCCAGGGCGCAGGGAACGAGAGCCGCTCGATCTCGAGAATTCTCTCCAAATCCGCGACCGTCGCGCGACGCATCAACGGGGTGACGAGCTCGTGCATAGCAGAATAAGATACAGCATAGAGGGCGTGGCGGCAATACGGTGCGCGCCAGTTCCCTTGAGTTCGGGATTTTCTCGTCTGGGCCTTGACTTTTTCACAGCGTTCTGCTATAGTATCATTCAGCAAATCTTGCAACGAAGCTATCTTATCAGATTATGAAGATTCGAGTATCGGAACGGCATATGGCGGAGAGCGAAGCTCTCAACAAATACGCCGTCTCCAAGGTCGAAGCCCTGTCGCGATATTTCGACGGCATCATCAGCGTAGATATCGTCATGGACGTCGAGAAGGAGCGCCAGATCGTGGAGATGGTGGCTCACCTAGCCAAGCGCAAGGTGGCCAAGGCGAGCGCTGAGTCCGATGATATGTACGCGTCGATTGACGCAGCGGTCGACAAACTCAAACAGCAACTGAGAAAATATAAAGACCAGCTTCGCGAGAAGCGTCCGGCCCGCCAAGCTGCAGCGGAAGCGCGCCGACGCGCCCTCGAAGAGACCAAACCCAGTAGCGAAGACAATATTATCTATACTAAAGTCTACTTGCGCAAACCGATGACGCTCGAAGAAGCCCGTCTTCAATTAGAGTCTTATAATAAAGACTTTCTGATCTTTGTGGACGCTGAGAGCCGCGGGTTGAATATCCTGCACCGCCACAAGGACGGCCAGTACGAGCTTCTCGAGCCCGTGTACTGATAACGATTCGCAGATTCCACAGGGAAATGGGGGGATAGGGAGTGGTAAAGGCGATCTCTCTCTTCTCGGGGAGCTTAGCGAGCATTGTCGCGACCAAGCTTATTCTCCAGCAACCCAACGTCACCGAAGTCCGGATTCTCCATCTACGATCTCCGCTCTTTCGCGAGTACGAAGCGATCCCGTCGCCCAACTCCGACACAGGCTTCAGCCACCGCACGGTGAAAGATATCGCGAGAGAGTTCTGCGACGCGCCATTTCGCAGCCAGAACGTGAAGAAGGACTTTCGCGAGCTGGCCGAGATCGTGCACCAGCCAAGCCCCAACGGAGCGAATGGCTCCTTCCTCAAGCACACCTGCTTGAATTGTCGCCAGCTCTTGTTGAAGAAGGCCCTGCGCTGCATGAAGAGGATCGGCGCGGACTTTATCGTCACGGGCGAAGTCGTGGGCGAGCGCGGCTTAGGTGCAGCAGACATCGAAAAGCTTACAGCGGCAGTCGGCGCGCAAGGGCTGGTGCTGCGCCCTCTATCAGCGAAGCTGCTGCCGCAGACCATCGCGGAGCGCAAGGGCTGGGTTGACCGCGCGACGCTCAAGGGCTTTCGCGCGTCAGATAGAGAGAAGATCCGTGCGCTCGCGCGCGAGCTGGGCGTCGAGCTCCCGGACTTTCCCGCGCCGCGGCGCTGCAAGCTCACCGTGCCCTACTTTGGCCCACGACTGGGAGACCTGCTCAAACAAAAAAAACTGACTGTGAACTCCCTAGAGCTCTTAGAATTTCCTCTCTATTACAGGTGTCCGCCCGATGTCACGATCGTCCTAGGACGCGACGACGAAGAGAAACGACGATTGCAGAACTTCTTTCTCCCCGAAGATTTGAGACTCTATCTGCCGGGGCAGCGCGGGCCAATGGCCCTGGTGCGAGCTAATTGGAAAGAGAAGAGCCCCAGCGAGATCGCGCAGATTATTCAGATGGCAGCGCGCGTGGCTGCCTCTCATTTGAGCGAAAAACCCTTCGGCAGCGTCCAAGCCCACTGGCGCTTCGAGAGCAGCCCTGAGACATTTCGTATCAGTGTCAAGCCCTTCCAGTCGCCCCACGAGCTGGAGGAGCACCAGCTCAAGCTCGTGTGATATAATTTTAAGACCTACCCCCTGCCCCCTCGCTAGGGGAGAGGTCAAGAGTATGCTGGAGGACACAATTTTACAGAATTTGAACCCTTATCAACGCGAGGCCGTCACGCACTTTGAAGGCCCGCTCTTGATTATCGCCGGGGCGGGATCGGGCAAGACTCGAACTATTACCCATCGCATCGCGTATCTGATGGCACACTACAAAGTCCCGCCCCAGCATATCTTGGGCGTGACGTTCACCAACAAAGCTGCTGAAGAGATGAAACGACGCGTCGAGAAGCTCGTCGGGACGAAGGGGACCCCGTGGATTAAGACATTTCACGCGACCGCCGCGGCGATCCTGCGCGAGCAGATTCACCATCTAGGGGGGAACTATAATCGCAATTTCACCATTCTCGATGAAGATGACACTCAGGCAACCATCGCCCAAACTATAAAAGAACTGGGCTACAGCGACGAGGGCATCAGCCCTAGTTTTGTCGCCAATGTCATTGATCGGGCCAAGGACGAGCTGATCGGCCCAGAAGAGTTCGCCAGCCGCCGCGTCGGCACGTTCGACAGCTACCAGCTCGAATTGTTGGATCGAGTCTATAAGCACTACCAACGCATGCTTGAATTAAGCAACGCCCTGGACTTCGCTGATCTTATAAGAATAACACTACGACTCT
>JBKBIX010000027.1:0-15469 GCA_046293845.1 Bipolaricaulia bacterium
AAGACCAAACAACCAACAGCAGAGTCGTACTTTCGTGCGTACGCCACAAAACCGAGTAAAAAAGGAGGTTTCTGTACATGTTTAGAAGATTACTCGTCTTAGCCTGTGCGCTCGCAGTTGTGGGCGCGCTCTCGTGGGGAGCGACTGCTGCGCCAATCAGCGGGAGCTTTGCCATTGACATCGTCTTCTATCCGCAGGGTCCTGATATCAACAAGGTCGACCTCATTGACATGAAGTTTGAGGCCGATCTGATTCTGACCCTGTCCATCAGCGGCTTGGACGTCACCAGCACGACGGTCTTCACCTTCCTGGGTGTTGAGTTTCAGTCGTTCGTGATCAGCGCCACGGTGGGTGCTCTGACCATTAAAGATACGATCATCTTCTCGCCGACGTTCTTCGAGTTCGAAGAGACGCGCGATCAGTATGGTCGGCTGCGCTGGTGTCTGACGAGCCCCTCGCTGCCCGATCTGACCGGGGCAGAACCTGCAGGGGAGCCTACGCTCTACTGCGCTCTACCGAACACGATCAGCGGGTATATTACGGACAGCGTCTTCGGGAATGTCTATCTCTATGAGATCTTCCTCGGGTACTGGCATCCGCTCGTCCAGAATCTCGTGCTCGCTCGAATGCTCGACGAGAATGGTGCGTTGAACAACACCATTCGGTTCCGCAAGAAGATCGCGGACTTGTCTTTGAACATCGCCGGGTTAGTGCTCAACGTCAAGGCGCTCTTCGCCAACGTCAGCACCAGCCCGACCGGCTACTCGCTGCGCAGCGGCATCGTCATGGCGATGGAGGGCAAGACCGTGAGCGGCGTGGGCGTGCGCGGTGAGCTGTGGCTCGGAGCCAAGCAGGGTGCGGAGTGCTTCGGCGAGTGCAAGCCGCTCGAGCGCTTCTTCAACCAGATGGTCACCGGCGGCGGGTTCACCAACCTCGAGGAAGAGAAGGTCTTCCTGAACAACGTCGTGATCGCCGGCGTGCGCAATGACTTCCGCGCTGAGTTCCACTTCCAGTTCGAGCAGTGCACCATTGATCAGGTGGACAGCGATGACGACGGCTGGTTCGGCCCCTATGATATTGGTGATCCTATAAACGTCACCAACCCGCTGTGCTTCATGCAGTTGAAGCAGACGTTCGTCTTCACCCCGTGGAAGCTCAACGTCACGGCGACCTGGAACTGGAACGGCGCCCTGGACCTGATCAGCAACATCACGACCGCGCAACTGAAGGCCGGCGATATGTCGGTGCTGGGCGTCTTCGTCTGGAGAAACAACGGCCAGTGGTCGTTCACGCCAGGCTTGGCTGAGTTCGTCACCACGTTCGATCCGCCTGGGCTGCAAGTGACCAGCGACGCCGTCTTCTGCACCGACCCGGTCTACTGCTTGTTCGGCATCGTGCCGCCGGTGATCGCGCACTATCTGAGCGTCAGCGGCACGGTCGGCCCAGCGAGCGTCGCCGCGGTGGTGACCTTCGACGGCGGCCTGTTGGGTGAGTTTGCTGAGCTGGACGTGGATGTCGGGTTCGCATTCGAGCCGGTCGCTGTGACATTGTCGGCGGTTATCTTGACCGACCAACTTGGTGGCGTTGCTGTCAGCCTGAGCACCAAGTTCTAACGGACGGGTGTGTAAAACCAGAAAAAGGAGGTTTAGTCAATGTTTAGAAGAATCACAGTTCTGGCCTGTGCACTGGCGTTGCTGGCTGGGGCACTCTCCTGGACAGCAGCAGCGGCCCCAATCACGGGCAGCTTCACGTTCGATATCGTCTTCTACCCGCAGCAGGCATGCACCGTTGATCCTACTACTTTCTTAATCAGCTGCGAAGATCCGATCAACAAGATTGACCGGATCCTCGTCAAGTTCGAGGCCGATCTGGTGCTCACGATGTCCATTAGCGGGCTCGAGCTGACCAGCAGCACGTCGTTCACGTTCAAGGGTGTCGAGACCCAGATCTTCTGGGCCAAGGCGACCGTGGGCGCGATGGTCTTCGAGACCGCTTTGGTCTTCGCTCCCAACATCATGGAGTTCGAAGAGGTCCGCTCCGGCAGTGGCACCCGCTACTATTGTCTCAACCGCTCCGCGCCCCATGACTACGGCAATGCCTCTGGTGTCAACTTCAATAACTGTCTCTTCGGAAGCAGCGCGGGCGTCCTCGACCCGGTCTTCGGCTATTGGACCTGGGGCGACATGCTCATCCTGGGCGGGGTGCACCCGGCCATCGTGAACGTGATCGTCGGCCGCTGGGCCGATGGCCAGTTCGACGCGTGGCATACTCCGTCTGTCCCGGCTGGCGTAACCGGCTCGATGCTCGATCAGCCGCTCACATTCCGCAAGAAGGCCGCGGAAGTGACGCTCTCGATCGCGGGGTTGACGCTGGGGCTGCGCGCCCTGTTCGCCAACTTCGGCACGGTCTCCACGCCGAGCTTCACCGTCGGCACGGTGCTCATCCTTGAGGGCACGACCGTCAGCGGCATCAAGGTGCGCAGCGAGACCTGGGTCGGCGCACGCCAGGGCTTCGAGTGCTTCGGCGAGTGCAAGCCCAACCAGCGCCTAGGCACGCAGGGCGGCTACATCTTCGTGCCCTATCCGTCCACCGGCGGCATCGTCGTCCCCGGCTGGCAGCCCGAAGAGGAGAAGCTCTACATCAGCGGGCTGAAGCTCGCGGGCATCACGCACACCATCGTCATGGAGATGCAGTTCGGTGGCGCTGCTGCCGATTCGCGCCAGCCGACCTTCGTGGCGATCCAGTCGTCCACGCCGCGCATCACCCCGCTGGGGATCAGCATCACCAACATCGCGCGGTTCGACCGCGGCTTTGAGCGCTTCCTGCGCGATCAGCTCCAGTTCAATGTCTCCTTCGGCGAGGCCTCGGGCGTGATCCGCTGGGACTTCCGCCCCAACGCCATCGGCGCGATGGAGAGCCTGCTGACCCTGATCTACGCGGAGTTCGATGCGCCAGGCGCCACGGCAAGCATCACGCTGCTCACCTGCGACACCAATTGGGCAGGTGTCCCTGGCGCGTGCAACGTCCCCAACTTCCTCGGCTACGGCACGCCCAACCCGTTCCTTGAGGTCTACTATGACCTGCTCTTCGAGGTCGGGGACATGACCGTGTACGTCTTCGCGGACATGTACGGGAGCTTGCTGAAGGACCTGTACGGCTTTGGGGTTGAGGCCACGTGGGCGATCGGGCCGGTGACCCTCTCCAGCCATACGGAGTTCCGCAACCTTATGGTCGAGCGGAGGTCGTGGAACGGCGATCTGGGCGATCTCTTCGTTGGCACGCATCCCGAGCTGGCAGTCCAGCAGTTCAGCATCGAGATCAAGTTCTAAGGTGCGCGTGAAAAACCGAGAAAAAGGAGGTTCTGTCAATGTTTAGAAGACTCATGGTAATCCTGGCGGCACTGGCTGTGGCCGCGGCGGGCTGGAGCATCCCCACCCACGCCGCTCCGGTCAGCGGTTCCGCGACGTTAGATATCGTCTTCCAGCCCGATCCGGGGTCGTACACAGGCACGACTAAGATCGACAAGATCTTAGTTAAGTTGGAGCTGGACCTGCTGCTGACGCTCTCTATCAGCGGCGTGGACATCACCAGCCAGTCGGTGTTTACGTTCCGCGGGCTGGAGTATCAGTCGTTCGTCTTCTCCGGGACGATCGGGGCGTTGGTGGCCAAGTCGCAGTTCATCTTCGCACCCAATATCGTCGAGATCCGCGCGGTGCGCGACAGCCTTGGCCTGCCGGCCTACTGTCTCAATACCGCCGATCCAGCCCTAGTTCCGCCGTTGGGGAATGATTGGAACTGCGGCACGGACGTGGACTCCGGCGAGCACCTGCTCTACCTGTTGATCGAGGGAACTGATCTCTATTTGACGACCATCCAGTATATGCACCCGGCGCTGCGCAACCTGTTCCTGGCTGCTTATATGGAAGCGCAGACGACCAACCCGCTGGGCCAGCCGCTGACCTTCCGCAAGAAGATCGCGGAGCTGTCGCTCTCGCTCGCTGGGCTGACCATCAGCCTGCGCGGCATGTTCGCCAACATCGGCTCCGCCACAACGCCGGCGTGGCGCATGGGCATAGTCTCCAGCGTTGAGGGCCAGACGGTCTCCGGCATCGTCATCCGCGGCGAATCGTGGATCGGCGCTCGCCAGGGGCTGGAGTGCTTCGCCGAGTGTAAGCCGCTGGAGATCGTGCGCGGCGGCAAGGTCGAGGACGGCTTCGTCTTCTACGAGGAGAAGCTGTTCATCCGCAACTTGAAGCTCGCTGGGGTGACGTTTGGCGCTCGCTTGGAGTTCGAGTTCGCCGAGGCTCCCGCAGGGTTGCGCTTCGTCGAGCTGACCCAGAACTTCAAGCTCGCTCCGCTCAACCTGGAGATCAACAACACCCTCAACATCGTGGGCCCTGACCTCACTATGGCCTCGGACGTCTTCGTGACCCAGCTGAAGGTCGGCGACATCGCGATGACTGTGGTGGGCTACATCTGGCCGACGTTCACCGGCGCGTTCAATCTGTACTGGAGCCGGTTGATCTCGGTCTTCGATCCGCCAGGCATGAAGGTCATCAGCGACTTGCAGTTCTGCAACGAAGAGCTCACCTGCACCAGCGCGCTCTTCTACCATGACCTCTTGCTGTCGGCGACCGTCGGCGATATGTCGATCAATATTGGCATGCGCCTGACGAATATCTTCAGTGGCTTCTACGGCGCGACCATCGAGCTGGCCTGGAAGGTCGGTGGCGTCACGCTCAAGAGCGCCACGCTCCTGAACGTGGACTACCTGGCTGCTCAGATGTTCAGCATCACCTTCACGTTCTAGTGAGGGTTTCGGACGAGTTGGCCCGGTCCTGGGGGCACCCCCCCGGGGCCGGTTCGTTTTTTTAGTGCCTCCCTTGGCTCCTAGACGTTCTCTGTGCTATACTTAACTTAATACCAAGAGGTGATCTATGCCAGAGACGATTACTATTACCCTGCCGGAGGAGATCCGGTTAGCGCTGGATGACGTGCTACAGAAGGAAGGAATATCCCCAAATGAGCTGATCAGCAAAGCCATCAAGGAATATCTCTTTTTTCGCCGGCTCCGCTTGCTCCGTGAACGTATGATCGCCAAGGCTCAAGCACAAGGGGTAGAAACGGAGCAAGATGTCTTCAAGCGCGTCTCATGAGAGTTGTTGCGAGCGACCATGGAAGTGGTCCCCCCTGTGCAACTCGATCATACCGTTTGTCGAGACCCAGATGATGACGTTATCCTTGGGACAGCTCTGGCTGGTAATGCCGTGTGCATCGTCACAGGGGATAAAGATCTTCTTGTTCTCCGTCGTTATGGTTCAGTTGACATTGTCAGTCCAGCGCAATTCTCTACATATGAGGTGAAAGAACAACCTTAATCTACCTATACAAAGGAGGAATCGCCATGCGACGTATACTGTTTGCTCTGCTGGTCGGCGCAGTGGCAGTCTTTTTGAGCGCTCACGCCCAGACCCTCTCGACCCACGAGATCGTAAGGATTCTCTCGGCCCAAGGCGACGTGACGTCTTCGGACTTACAAGCCGCCCTCGGCCAATGGCAGCTCGAACTGTATAACCTCCCCAACAAGACCGACTTCTTCTCGGCTCAATATCTCGTGGACGCCGACGAGAACGGGAAGTTTGAAGTCGGCGTTGATCCCGTCTACACGATCACAGGGAAGCCTCGACTGGCCACGGCGACAGCGACAGCCTATTGTGGCGTCCCTGAGCCGTTCGTAACTATCCGTGTGAACGTTCTTGCGGACTTTCAGGTCGTCCGCGACGGCCAGCCCCTCGGGGGAACCCAGTTCGGCACGATTCTCTTCTTAGGAGAGGTGCGCGGCCCGTGGATCATGATGCTCTCGCTTGATTTAGATGGCGACGGGACCTCTGAGAGCGTGATGGGGTTCTCCACGCGCTTTGCGCTGCCCATCATTCCCCCGAAGTGTCCGTAGAATCACGGAAAGCACGGAAGTAAAGCCGTTTCCGTGTAATCCGTGACTCTTTCTGTGCCTTCCGTGATTCAAAACTTTGCGCCCTTGCGGGTCTTGATCACTTCGTCAATCAAGTGATAGTTTTTTGCGTCCTCGGGGCTCATATAGAAGTCACGGTCGGTGTCGCGCTCGATGCGCTCTAGGGGTTGCCCCGTGTGCTCCGAGAGGATGCGATTGAGCCGGTCGCGCATGCGCAGGATCTCCTCGGCCTGGATCTTGATGTCCGCGGCCTGGCCCTGAACTCCTCCCCACGGCTGATGGATCATAATGCGCGCATTGGGCAACGAGAGCCGCTTGCCCTTTGTGCCCGCGGCTAATAGTAACGCGCCCATCGAGAACGCCGAGCCGATACAGATCGTGCGCACGTCGCACCGCACGTACTGCATCGTGTCGTAGATCGCCAGCCCCGCCGTGGTGCTGCCCCCTGGCGAATTAATATAGAGATAGATGTCTTTCTCGGGGTCCTTGGACTCGAGAAAGAGCATCTGGGCAACTACGAGATTGGCCACGTAGTCGTTGATAACACCTTGCAAGAAGATAATGCGATCTTCTAGCAATCGTGAGTAGATATCGTAGACGCGCTCGTATTGGCCCGTGCGGTCAATGACGAACGGCACTTGAGAGTTCATAGTGATTCACTGCTCCTTCGAGATAATTTTCGCTCGTTCATACAAGAATTGCAAGACGCGCTCGTCCTCATGCTCGGAGCGAAAGCTCTGGAGCTGTCCTTCGCGCTCCAGCAGCGCGCGTAATTTGATGGGCTTCATCTCGCGCTTGTGCGCTTCTGCTTCTAAGAGCTTCTCAAAGTCCGCGTCGTTGAGAGCAAGGCCTTCTTGCTTCTTGATCGCTTCGAGAACGAGTTCGCGCTTCACGCGCTGCTCGATGGACTCTTTGAGCTTCTTCACATCTTCTGCCGAGGGCTCCGGCAGCCCCTGGCTCTGCCAGTGCTCCAGCTCTTGCGCGGCCAGATTCTCTATAAATCGCGCCGGAAGTTCTAGAGCCGTCTGCGCCACGATTGTATCTAATATTTTGAGCTTCAGTTGGCGCTCGCGGCGCTCGGCACGGCTCTCTTCGAGTTCCTGACGGATCTTGGCGCGCAGCGCCGCGACGTCTGCGTGATTCAGTGTCTTGGCGAGTTCGTCGAGCTCGGGCTTTTCTAAGATCTTGACGCCCTCAATGCGGACCCCTACCTGCTGATCGCCCATCGTCAGTGTGACGGTCTCGCCGACCCGGTGGCCAATCAGTTGCTCCGTGAGCTCGCCGGGGGTGGCCTGCCACTCCCGCACCCGGTCTTCTCCCGAAATCTTCACTTCGACGATATCTCCCGCCTCAACGACGGAGCTGTGTTCACCGACCTTGGGGAGGAGCGTCGCATAGTCTACACGGAGGCGCTCCAGCACCGCGTCTATATCAGAGTCCTGCACGGGCGGGACGGGAATATCCTGAACTTCGATCCCTATATAGTTCTGCACCGTGACTTGGGGGAGGACTTCGATCTCGGCTTCAAATATAAAATCTTTCTGGGGGTCGAACTCTGCCGGCTTGGTCTGAGGTGGGCTAATCGGACGTAACTGGAGTTGTTGGAACGCTTGGGGGAGATACTCTTCGATGAGCTCGGTTTGGGCGTCTTCGTTGAGAAAATCTTTGCCGAAGCGGGCTTCGAGCACAGCGCGTGGGACGTGCCCGGGACGAAACCCCGGCAGATGGATCTCTCGACTGGCACGACGGAAGAGCTCGTCTATTTTTTTGCTCACCGTCTCGGCGGGGATTTCTACCCGCACGACGACTTGGGTCGGGCTTTTAAGTTCTTTCGTGGCTTTCACAAAGTGCTCCTTTCAGCAATCACACGAGTCAACAACAAATTCAACGGCGTCGGGATGTGTAATCTCCGTCCCTCGCGCACTACAGCCCCGTTAATATACGCGATCTCCGTGGGGCGACCGCGCCGCACGTCTTGCAGCATACTCGAAATATTCTGCGCTGTCTGAGAAGCGACCGTCTCGACCCGCACGACAGCTTCTTCTTCAGTGAGCGTGACCCCGTGTGCACGTGCGACGCGCAGCGCCTCGCACGCTACCGCACCAGCGATCTCCCGAAGCTCAGGATCATGCACGATCGCGCCGTTGGGCTGGTCAAACAGCGCCGTCAGCGGGTTGATCGCGCAGTTAATTATAAGCTTTTCCCAGAGCAGACGCTCGATCTCGTCAGAGTATTCTGCTTCAATCTCGGCTCTGGTAAAGAGCGCAAGGATCTCTTCGATCTCTGGGGTGATCGGGCCTGCCCAGCGTCCCAGCTTGGTAGGGCCGACGCCAGCCCAGCGCACCCGCCCAGGCCCCAGCAACGTCGCCCCATGCGCCGTGACCCCACGCAGAAATCTCTCTTGGGAAACGAACTTTAAAATTTCGCTCTCCATGCCGACCCCGTTTTGTAAGCTGAGCACCCACGACTGTCGATTGAGCTGGGGCGCGATCTGTTCCAGCGCCCGAGCTGTCTGATGGGCTTTGACGAAGATCCCTACAAGATCGGCGCCTTGGAGAGCGTCGAGGGTTGTCGTCGCCTCGACGGGAACTTTCACAGAAGTGCCGTCGCGCTCGATGCGCAGCCCCTCCCTCGCAATGGCGTGTATATGCTCAACGTTTGAGGGATTATAGAGAGATACAGACGCGCCGGCCCGCGCCAGCAGCCCCCCAAACAGACTTCCCAAGGCTCCCGCACCGACGATACAGATTCTCATAGTATTATTGCAGTTTTTTCAGGACCTCTTCGCTGATCTTAAAGCTGTGCTCCTCGACAGTGGGGAATTTCCCGCTCTTCACGTCGTGAAGATATTCTCGTGCGGCGCGCTCGATCTCGTCAGCGACGTGGGCGTAGCGTTTGGAGAACTTGGGCGAGATCCCCAGCGAAAGCCCGATCATGTCGGTCACGACGAGCACTTGGCCGTCGCAGTACGGCCCCGCGCCGATCCCGATGGTTGGGATTTTCACGCGCTCAGTGATGAGTTTGGCCAATGCCCACGGGACGGCCTCCAGCACCAGCGAGAAGACCCCGGCTTCCTCTAACACTTTGGCGTCGTTGAGCAGTTTCTGTGCGGTCTCTTCGTCGCGCCCTTGGACTTTGAGTCCGCCAAGCTGGGCCGCGCGCTGCGGCGTCAGCCCAATATGGCCCATCACGGGGATGCCACGACGCACTAAGAGACTGATGATATCGGCCATCTCCGCCCCGCCCTCGAGTTTGACGGCCTCGGCTCCCCCTTCTTTGAGAAAGCGCCCGGCGTTGCTTACAGCCTGCTCCGCTGATATTTGATAGGACATAAACGGCATATCGCCCACGAGCAGGGCGCGCTTTACCCCACGCCGCACCGCTTTGGTGTGATGGATCATCTCGTCCATCGTCACGGGGATCGTGTCAGAGTACCCTAAGATATTGTTGCCCACGGAGTCGCCCACTAAGAGAATCTCGATCCCCGCGCGATCTACCAAGAGCGCTGTGGGCCAATCGTAGGCCGTGAGCATGGCGATCTTCTCGCCGGACTCTTTCATGGCTCGCAGCTTGGGAATGGTGATCTTCTCGTCCATAACGTTCGTACAGATCATAACAAGTGTCTTTGCGGGCGTCAAGAGGGCGTATCAAGTTGCACGGGGGAGCCCCGACGTAGTAAAATCTTTGTCAAGTAACGGAGTCCGTCCCCTGCGGGGGAGGCGGCAGTAGGGCGCTATGCACAAGGATCTAGATCGGCGTATTGTCGAATATTTACAGAGGGACGGTCGAGCCAGCCTGCGGGAGCTGGCACGGCAGCTGGGCGTCTCGACGGCGACGGTAGGCCATCGCCTGCGCGAGCTCGAGCTTCAGGGGGTCATCCGGGGATACAAAGCATTAGTAGACTACGCCAAGCTCGGATATCCGATCACGACCGTGACGCTCATCAAGGCGCACGGCAACCAGATTCCCAAGCTCGTGGCGGAGCTGCAAAAGAACGACGAGCACTTGACGCACGTCTACGAGATCACTGGGGAGTTCGATATTTTAGTCATCGGGAAGTTCCGTGACCAAGAGAGCATGAACACGGAGATAAAGAGGCTCTTGAGTCATCCGGCCATCGAGCGGACCAACACGAGCATCGTCTTGGCCGTGGCCAAGGAAGAGGCGCCCATCGGGGCGCTGGGGTAACTAACACAGAGAAGGGGGAATTGACTGATGGTAGGAAGCTTGCTTATAATAGGGATACCCTCAAGGGACTTAGAACAGGGTGGTGAGAGGGATGGTTGAGCTTAAAGATTTTAGGATCTTTTCCGATCTTGGCCCCAAGGATCTGAGCGAGCTGGAGGGCAAGATCCGCAAGATCAAGTACGGGCGAGGGGAGATCATCTTCCAAGAGGGTGCGCCGGCATTCGGGTTCTATTTGGTCTTCGAAGGGCAAGTGAAGCTGGTCAAGCGGACGCTGGGCGGCAAGAAGCAGATCCTCAAATTGGTCGGCCCCGGCGAGATCGTGGGCGAGACGACGCTCTTCGACAAGGGCGTGCACATCGCGTATGCGAAGACGCTCAATAAAGCGATAGTAGGCTTCATCGAGCGCGGGGACTTCTTTGATTTTCTCATGCGCCATCCCCCTGTGACGTTTCGGCTCTTTGAGAAGCTCAGTGAAGAACTCAAAGCGTTCCAGTGCAAGCTCGCTGAACGCAGCTACAACGGCAGCAAAGAGCGGCTCGCCCGAATTATTCTGAAGCTCGGCGAGAGCGGCATTGAGCTGTCGCGCACCGAGCTTGCCGAGATGGCCGGCGTCAGCTCCAAGACGGCCATTCGCACGCTGGGGGAGCTGGAGGAGCGCGGGGTGATCACCGTAGATGACCGCAAGGTCACGGTGCTCGATCAGAAGTCTCTCGAAGCGATGGCCGAGCCGTTCCCCTTCCGGCTGAGCGATAATCTTATTATTTAAATGGGTCAACCTTCGGTTGGGAATGGGACAGATGTCCTTTCGCGAACGCCCCGCGGAACGTAGACTCAACATCAGCCTAAGGCGCTTTGGCGCGGGAGCCAATCCCCACAGGCGAGTTATGATGAGTGGGCTGAAACGCGTAGCGGTGGTTCTCGTATTCTATGGTGCGGCCGTCTTCTTCTTGCTCGGGCTTGGGGACTACTATATTATCGAAGTTCTCGCTGTGCTTAGTGTGCCCATAGTGATAAGCACCTGGCTCTTGGGTCTCCCCGGTGGTGTGGTGGGTGCGACGGCGAGCCTGATCTGCTCAGCGCTCTTTGTCCCCACTCAGATGCTCCTCTTGGCCGGGGTGTGCTACTTCGCTATCGGAGGGGGGCTGGGGCTATGGCACCGGCTGAGACACCCGCCACCATCGAAGAAGGCAAGAGCAGCGGAACACCAGATCTTCCGGCGTTCCCTGAATTTCTCGAATATCATTGACGCTGAGGGGCAGGTGCTGGAGAGCAACGATCGCGCGATAGAAGTCTTTGGCTCCCCTCGGCGGGTGTGGGAGTTCATCCATCCTGACGATCAAGTTCGTTTTCGCGAGGAGCTGGCTCGTGCGGCGTTGCGCGGCGAGGCCGGTCCGATAAAACTGCGCACCATCTCCCAGCGCAAGGAAGTGATCCCCGTCGAGCTGAAGATCGTGCGCTTGGAGCAGACATGCCATGCGCCCTTGGTGTTGGAGATGCGCGATCTGACGGCGCTGGCGGAGTTAGAAAACAAAGTCCGCGAGGCCCAAGCGCGCTATCGCTATCTCATCGAAGATGCGATTGACACGCTCGACACGGGAATCTTGCTCTTAGACAAAGATCAGCGCGTCATCTGGGCCAACTGTACGCTGGAAAAATTCTTCGACCTTGATCGAGATGAGATGGTCGGCCGGGAAGTGCGACGTGCGTTGATACGGGCGAAACGAGCGTTGGCCAATCCCGAAGATTTTGAGAGGGTCGTCACCGGCGCGTCCGAGCCGTTCTTCTTCACAGTACAGACAAACGGGACCGAACGAATATTAGAATATCGCAGTATTCCCGTGGCGACAGAGCGCTACAAGGGCGGGCGGATCGATCACTTCATTGACGTCACCGAGAAGCGACGTCTAGAGCAGAGTTTGCAAGAGAAGACCAAGCGATTGGAAGATAAGAACCGTCAGCTCGAAGAGTTCACGCACGTCGTCTCCCATGACTTAAAAGAGCCGTTACGCACAATGGCCGCGTTCAGTCAGTATCTGCTCGAAGATTACGCGGATAAGCTCGACGACGAAGCACGAGACTATCTCCATCGTATCAATCGCTCGAGTCTTCGCATGCGCAATCTCATCGACGATCTGTTGAGGCTCAGCAGCATCGGGACACGGCAAGAGACGCTCGAGAAAGTCTATCTCAGTGAAGTTTTCGAGCAGATCAAAGAGGACATGAAATCGCGCTTAGAAAACGTCTCGCTGCAGCTACCCAAGACTATGCCCATTATTATTGCGAACAGAACGCGCATGATTGAGCTCTTTGGAAATCTGATCTCCAATGCGATCAAATATAATGACAAAGCTGAGAAGCGCGTCGAGATCGGGTGGACACAACAAGGGGGGTTTTATAGATTTTACGTGCGGGACAACGGCATTGGGATTGAAGAGCCGTACTTAGAGAAGGTCTTTGAGCTGTTTGAGCGGCTCAACCCGCGCGGGGACGACTACGAGAGCACTGGAGCGGGGCTGGCTATCTGCAAGAGGATCGTTGAAGAGTATGGCGGGCGGATCTGGGTGGAATCGAAGGTTGGCGAGGGCAGCACGTTCTACTTCACGCTGCCTAACCCCAGGTTTGCTGCGCGAGAGCCGAGCACCAACGGCGCGCGACAGGCCGTCTTGACGATGCAAGGAGCGAACTGAGGTGAGCTATGCGCAATAGAAAACTCAAGATTCTCTTAGTCGAGGACAACCCCGACGACGTGAAGATCGCCGAGCGGTCGCTGAAGAAGGGCAATGTGCAGAGCGATCTGTTTATCGTGCAGGACGGGCAGGAGGCGCTCGACTTTTTACGGAAGAAAGGGAAGTTCACCGACGCCCCCCGACCCGATCTGATCTTTCTCGATCTGAACCTGCCCAAGGTCAGCGGCCATGATGTCTTAGCGCAAATCCGCCAAGACCCGCAACTGAAAAGAATTCCCGTGATCGTGCTCACGGTCTCCAAGCGCGAGGAGGACGTCGTCAAGGCGTATAATTCTGGGGCGAGTGGCTACATCCATAAGCCGCCAAGCACGACAGAATTTATTAAAGTGATTAACACCGTGCTCGACTACTGGGAGGTCTCGGAGCTGCCGCCAACTTAAGAGAGCCAGATTTTCACGGAATTTTCACATCGGAGTCATCCCTTTTGGACATAGGGGGTCGTATACTGTCAGAGAAGCGTGTCCGATGAGCGTAGGGACACCAGACACTTCAGTAGCTGACGAAATCTCGTGTGGGGGTAGACCAGGGTCCTTGGGCTGCTGCGGGAGAGGGGATAAAGTATATGGCGATGATCGCTCACAGGAAGAACCGACAGAGCAGAGTCCGTGGCATGGTGCCAGCCAAGGCAACGGGTTTACGGCCCGACAGACCAGGGTTTTGCCGCGTCGCTCCTGCCAACCTCCTTCGGCGCGGATTTTTCCCCAGTCTGGACTTGGCCGGGGTTCGAGTCCCCACGGGCGAGGGAAACCTAGGTTCTTCCTGCGGTCGTAGGGGCACCCTCCTCCGGGTCGCTCCTATGGCCGGTGGTTGCTAACCTCATTCCCCGGGAAGGCGGGATCAACCCCTCCCGCCTTCCCTCCCTGCCTCTCCTTCCTCAGATTGCTACGCGCTGCACAGTGTTATATAATAACGCTGTGGAGGACTAACTGAGAATATGTTCAAGACAGCGCGGTTCTACAGCCCCACCATGGGCAAGCTCGACTTCGATCAAGTCGTGGACGAGATCGTGCGCATCATGGAAGAAGACCCAAAGACGCACTACGAGATCGTGGTGGGGAGCGACTCGCACTCCAGCCCCGGCGAGATGGACTTCGTCACAGCGGTGATCGTCCATCGGGTGGGCAAGGGCGGACGGTACTTCTGGAAGCGCATCCGCGAGCGCAATATCTATACGCTGCGCCAGAAGATCTATAGAGAAGCATTGCTCAGCTTCGAATTAGCAAAAGACTTGATGGAGGAGCTGGAGCGGCGCACCATGCTCGATTATAACTTAGAGATCCACGTGGACGTGGGGCGCAACGGGCGCACCAGAGAACTCATTGACGAGGTCGTGGGGATGATTATGGCCAGCGGCTTCCCCGTCAAGACCAAGCCCGACTCGTATGCTGCCTCGTGTGTTGCCGATAAGCACGCGTAATGCCTGAGCTCATCCCCGGCTCCTCTCCAACACGAAGAGATGGAGTTTCTCTCAACAAGCGCTGACGAGACGCGCCGTTTTGCAGCTCAGCTCGCTCCAGAACTCAAGCCCGGCGATTGTCTCTCGCTCATAGGGGAGTTAGGGGCCGGCAAGACGACCTTCGTGCAGGGGCTAGCTCAGGGGCTTGGGGTTGCTGAAAAGGTGCGCTCGCCGACGTTCGTGCTCATGCATGAGTATCACGGCAAGGTCCCGCTCTATCACTTCGACGCCTATAGAATTAAAAATTTAGACGAGCTGCGCGAGATCGGCTTTGAAGATACCGTGCGCTCCCAGGGGATTACGGTCATCGAGTGGGGAGAGAAAACAGAAAAGCTGCTGCCTCAGGGGTGCTGGCGCATTTATATAGAACTCCTGCCCGATCAGAGGCGGCGTATTAGAGTTGAGCACCCTCAAGCCCCTAAGACATAAAGCCCGCTGTTGTTGTTCCCAATGATAATCTCTAAAAGCCCGTCACTGTCAAGATCGGCGAGCGTCGGGGAGGAGAAGAACTGCGCTGCAGCCCTCGGACGATACGCCCACTTGCGCGCGCCGCTGCGGCCGTCTAAACAGTAGAGATTCCCGTCGTGTGAGCCGACCAAGACTTCGAGCTTTCCATCACTATCTATATCGGCAATCGCTGGGGAGGATTCGACAAGATCGTTCGTAGGGAAGCTCCATTTCAATTTTCCGTCTGTCCCCGCGAGCGAGAGAACTCTTTGGTCGTTGACCCCGATAGCGACTTCGAGCTTGCCGTCGCCGTCGAGATCGCCAATCGCCGGCGACGAGGGGATGCGCTCACGGCTCGCTTCAAAAAACCATCTTTGTTGCCCCGTGCGCCCATCGACACAGAAGACGCCGCGCTTGCTGGAGCCGACGACGATCTCAAGTTTTCCATCGCCATTGAGATCGCCAATTGCTGGGGATGATTCGACGGGACCACCAGTGTTAAAGCCCCATTTCGCTGTGCCCGTGCGCCCGTCGAGCGCGTAGAGTTTGCCATCTAACGACCCAATAACGATTTCGAGCTTGCCGTCCCCGTCAATGTCGGCGACAGCGGGCGAGGAGCGCGCGGGGAACTCGGGCAAAAACCTCCATTTCACTGATCCC